>JBAVLE010000060.1:0-35269 GCA_049688735.1 Candidatus Angelobacter sp.
GCGCTGAAGATCCCGGGCAGAAATTGCAGCAGCTCTTACAGGATGCAGGATGGTACTCGCCATCCGCATCGGCTTCTCCACATTGGCGTGGCACAGTCCAGTAAGAAGCCGAAACAGCTTCCCCCAAAAATAAATTGCATGCGTACCTGGATCAAAATCTGCGGGACTACCTCTCTTGAAGACGCGCTCAGCTCAATTGAAGCGGGCGCAGACGCGCTGGGCTTTATCTTTGCGGCCAGCAGGCGGAGAATCCTGCCGGAAATTGCGCAAAAAATTATCAAAGAGTTGCCAGCAAACATTGAGAAGATTGGCGTATTTCTGGATGCTGGTGCGATGGGTATTCGCCAGGTAGTTCGTGAGGTTGAGCTCACTGGAATACAGATGCACGGGGAAGGAGAATCTCCTCCTGAAGTTTATAGCTATCTGCCGGAGGATCGGCGAGACAGGTTGCGAAAAATTAAAACCGTAATCGTCTCGGAAGATTTTGAGCTTAGATTTGACAGCTATGCAGCGGTGGCAGGCGCGGTGGATACGTGGCTGTTTGATTCCGGCGCAGGGAGCGGGCGGAGCTTCGACTGGCAATCGGTGCGAAAACAGTTGGGCGAGCGGCAGGGCCAATTTGTTGTCGCTGGCGGACTGAATCCGGAGAATGTTGGCGAGGCGATTCGAGGTTTCAGCCCCTGGGGTGTAGACGTGGTGACCGGCGTGGAGCGCGAACCCGGGCGCAAAGATCCGGAAAAATTGAAAACATTTGTTGCGGCGGTGCGGAAGGCGGAACAGATATGAGATCGAGCGGATTGAGGAAAGAGAAAGAAGTACCTGGACGATTTGGTCCTTACGGTGGGCGCTATGTGCCTGAAACGCTGATGGCTGCCCTGGAGGAATTGGAGCGCGAGTACGAAAAGGCGAAGCGAGACAAGAAGTTCCGCGCTGAATTTGAGCGCCTCTTAAAAGAATATGCAGGCCGTCCAACAGCGCTGTTTCATGCGGCCCGACTGACGAAAGAGCTGGGCGGCGCGAAAATTTATCTCAAGCGCGAAGATCTCCTGCATACCGGCGCGCACAAAATCAATAACTGCCTGGGACAGGCTTTGCTGGCAGTGCGCATGGGCAAGAAACGCATCATCGCAGAAACCGGCGCGGGCCAGCATGGCGTGGCCACAGCTACTGTCTGCGCTCTGTTCGGACTGCAATGCGTCGTCTATATGGGAACGGAAGACATGCGCCGGCAGGAGTTGAACGTCTTCCGCATGCGATTGCTGGGAGCGGAGGTACGCGGCGTGGAGTCCGGCTCGCGCACGCTGAAAGACGCGATCAACGAAGCGATGCGTGACTGGGTCACC
The DNA here is from genome assembly GCA_049688735.1 of Candidatus Angelobacter sp. Taxonomy (GTDB): domain Bacteria; phylum Acidobacteriota; class Terriglobia; order Terriglobales; family Acidobacteriaceae; genus Angelobacter. The sequence goes on from JBAVLE010000060.1 coordinate 1,344, forward strand.
AACGTCCGCGACACGCATTATTTGTTGGGCAGCGTGCTGGGCGCGCATCCCTATCCCACTATGGTGCGCGATTTTCATTCAGTGATTGGCCGCGAAGCGCGTGCACAAATTTTGAAGGCGGAAGGTAAGCTGCCTGCGGCGATCATCGCGTGCGTGGGCGGCGGATCGAATGCTATTGGAATCTTCCGCGAATTCATCAAAGACAAGCGCGTGAAGCTCATCGGCGTTGAGGCCGGCGGACGCGGCAATGAACTGGGTGAACATGCTGCACGTTTTCGCGGAGGACTGCCGGGCGTGCTCCAGGGAACATTCTCTTATGTCTTGCAGGATGCTCATGGACAGATTGGACTAACGCATTCTATTTCCGCTGGACTGGACTATCCGTCGATCGGCCCCGAACACGCGGCGCTGGCAGATTCAAAACGCGCCGAATACGTAGCCGCCTCCGATGCTGAAGCGCTGGACGCATGTACCCGGCTGGCGCGCACTGAAGGAATCATCCCAGCACTTGAGTCGTCTCATGCCGTGGCAGAGTGCATCAAGCGCGCTCCGAAGATGAAGAAATCTGAGATTGTGATCGTGAATATTTCGGGGCGCGGCGACAAGGATATTGGGATTTTACGCGAGAGCTTGAAGATCGGATGAGGAAAACCGAGAACTCACCACGGAGGCGCGGAGACACGGAGGAAAGCAAAGGCATTATGGGTAAAGCCAAAATGACAAGTCGCATAAGCTTTGCGGCAAATCCGGCTCTGGTGGCCTATGTTACTTGTGGCGACCCCGACATCTCCGCCACGCGAGAGATCATTCTTGCAGCTTGTCGAGGGGGCGCGAACATTATCGAACTAGGCGTGCCGTTTAGCGATCCCGTAGCGGATGGACCAGTGATTCAACGCGCTAGTGAGCGTGCGCTGAAGAATGGAACATCGCTGAAAGATGTGCTGCAACTGGCGAGCGAGGTACGAAAGGAGACCGATGCTGGGTTGATCGTGTTCACTTACGTCAATCCCATGCTGCGCTTGGGTATGGAGCATTTTTGTGCAGAAGCGGCAAAGGCCGGTGTGGACGGTGCGCTGATTACCGATCTCACGGTGGAAGAAGCGGACGACTATCGCCGCACGATGGCGGCGCACAATCTGGATACAGTTTTTCTTGCTGCGCCTACCAGTCCTGACCAACGCCTTAAAGCGATTGCCGAGGCATGCAAAGGTTTTGTCTATGCGGTATCACGCACCGGGATCACCGGAACGCAAAAGCAGGTGGCGGCGGATGTGCAAGGGTTGGTGAAGCGAATCCGGAAATTCACCAAGCTGCCAGTAGCGGTGGGCTTTGGAATTTCCAATGCGCAGCAGTTTGCGGAAGTAGGGCAGTTTGCCGATGCAGTTGTCGTGGGAAGCGCGATTGTGCAGACCATTGAACAGAATCCTGGAAAAGAGGCGCAGGCGGTGGAGAGCTTTGTGCGTGGCTTGAGACCAGGAAGCAAGAGCGCAGCCACTTCACAAAGTTAATATCATTAAGTTATTCTAGATGAGCGTTAATTTAATAAGGTTTAGACAGTGTTTAACATCTGTATATCAGGACGACAGGGACTATGGACATTGCCGAGTGGCGGATAAAAATTGACGAGCTTGATCGCCGACTGGTGGAATTACTCAACCAACGGGCCACGGCCGCGCACGAGATCGGCAAGCTGAAGCGAAATACCAGCATGCCCATCTACGAGCCCGAGCGCGAGAAAAAGATTTTCGAAAACGTTCAAAAGGCGAACCGCGGGCCGCTGCCGGAGAGCGAATTGCGGCAGGTCTACGAGAGAATCATCGACGTGATGCGGAACATCCAGAAGAATGAAATCGCACCAAAAATAGAGATCGGCGACAAGCACACGGAGTTCGATGTGGAAGTGAACGACTAGCTTCCGAAGTCCCGAGCGGAGCGAGGGATTGTTATAGCTGCGAAGAATTTTGGCGAGCTGAGCGAATTATTTGAAAGCTAAGAGGAAATAGGGGTCCCTCACGCGCAAAGAACGCGCATTCGGGATTTAAATAAAGCAGCGAGCCCGGCTGACGCGGCGAGCTGCCTGACTTCAGCGCAGCTATATGGTTGGGCAGGTGGGAATCACAGGCGGTTGGGAGCGGAGCGACAGAAATCAATGATAGTAGCAATGCAGGAACAGGCCAGCGAAGAACAGATCCAGCACGTGATTGAGCGCCTTATCGGGATGGGATTCGAAGTCCATCGCTCTACTGGAGCAAAGCAGACCGTGCTCGGCGCGGTGGGCGCTCGCCATGAATTCGATATCCGCGACATTGAGGTGCTGCCCGGAGTGGGTGAAGCACATCGCATCAGTTCGCCATACAAGCTGGTGGCGCGCAGTTTTCGTCCGGAAGGAACGGTTGTCAAATTCAAGCGCGGCGTGAGCATCGGCGGGGACGAAGTAGTGTTGATGGCCGGCCCGTGCTCCGTGGAATCGCGCGACCAGATTTTTGCTGTCGCTGAATCCGTTGCGCGCTCCGGAGCCAAGTTTCTGCGCGGCGGAGCGTTCAAGCCTCGCAGTTCGCCCTATAGTTTTCAAGGCATGGGTGAAGACGGTCTGAAGCTGATGCGCGAAGCCGCTGACCAGTTTGGCATGCTTGTGGTGAGCGAGGTCATGGAAATATCGCAGATCCCGCTGATGCTGCCCTATGTTGACCTGCTCCAGGTGGGCGCACGCAATATGCAGAATTTCAATTTGTTACGCGAGCTGGGCAAGGTCCGCAAGCCTGTGCTGTTGAAGCGAGGCATTGCTGCGACCATTGAGGAACTTCTGCTCTCCGCCGAGTACCTGATGGCCGGCGGCAACTATGACGTCATCGTATGCGAGCGCGGCATCCGGACCTTTGAGACCTATACCCGCAACACGATGGATATTTCCGCCATTCCGATCGTCAAGAAGCTTTCCCATCTCCCAATCCTTGCCGACCCGTCGCACGGCACCGGTCGCCGGGAAAAAGTTGCTCCCATGGGACGCGCCGCTATCGCGGCCGGGGCCGATGGCCTGCTGATTGAAGTCCACAACTGCCCTGATAAAGCCCTTTCCGATGGCGCTCAGTCACTGTATCCTGAGCAGTTTGCCAAGCTAGTGGGTGAGCTGCGCGTCATTGCCCCTGCCGTTGGACGAAGGCTTGTTTAAAATCAACTAAAGCGAACTGCTGCCAAACAGGCGAAGCTCCATAAGAAACCGCTTTCGGCCTGAGTAGCGAATTTCTGTCTCTGGAAGGCAAAGTGTTCAAGCAGATCACCATCATCGGCACGGGATTAATCGGCGGTTCTTTCGCCCTGGCCTTAAAGGCCGCAGGCTTTGGAGGCAAGATCGTTGGCTGTGATCGTCGGGTGGTAGTGGACCGTGCTCGCAGCATGCGCGCCATTGATGCCGGCACCGAGGATCCCGTTGAAGCCGTGGCCGGAAGCGATCTCATTATCCTTGCTACGCCGGTAGGCGGAATCATTGACCTGATTGAACGCATTGGACCAGTTGCGCCGCCGGATGCGCTCATCACCGATGTTGGAAGCACCAAGAAAGAAATTCTTGATCGCGCGCGCTCCGTGTTTGGCGATCAAGCACCGCAACGTTTTATCGGCGGCCATCCCATGGCCGGCAAGGAACACAGCGGGCTGGAAAATGCTGAGTCAAGATTATTTCTAAATGCCGTATGGCTGCTGGTGCCCCAAGCAGGTCAACCCACTGACCGCGGCAAAATCAAGGATTATTGCGAACTGCTGGAGAAAATTGGAGTTCGCATCTTGAGGATGGACGCCGAGCGCCATGACCAGATTTGTGCCTGGACCAGCCACCTTCCGCAAATGATTGCCACTGCCTTGGCAGCCACCCTGGTAGAAGAACTGGGCGACAACCCTGACGTGCATGCCATCGGCGGACGCGCGCTGCGGGAGATGACCCGAATCGCTTCCAGCCCTTATTCCATGTGGCGCGACATCGCGCATACCAACACGGCCAACATAGAAAAAGTGCTGAGCAAGCTGGAGCAGCGGCTGGCGCACATTCGCGAAAATCTCCGTACGCCGGCTTTGCGCGAAGAATTTGATCACGCCAACCACTTTGAATTGAGCACAAGAGACGTTGCCGCTACGGTGCTGGTGCTGCCCGGATGGCAGAATTCCGGTCCTCGACACTGGCAGACGCTGTGGGAACAGCAGAACCCTATTTTTCTCCGGGTGCAGCAGCGCGACTGGGAATTTCCTCATCGGGAATGGTGGCTGGAACGCATTACGGCAGAGGTGAAGCAATCACCGCCGCCGATAGTTTTTGCCGCTCACAGCCTCGGTTGTATTGCGCTGGCGCACTGGTGCAAGGCGTCGCCTTCTGAGGTCCACAAAATTAAAGGCGCGTTGCTGGTTGCGCCTGCTGATGTGGATAGCAAAGACGCTCCCAAGCAACTCAAGGATTTTTCACCAGTCCCGCGTGACCTGCTTCCATTTCCCTCGATCGTCGTCGCCAGCAGCACAGATCCGTATCTGACCATTGCCCGCGCAAGGGAATTCGCGCGTTCCTGGGGCAGCCGCTTTGTCGATATCGGCGCCGCCGGGCACGTCAATGGCGAGTCCGGGCTGGGCGACTGGCCGGAAGGAAAAAGATTGCTCAGGCATCTGGTTGAAGGAGAGTGATCGAGCCCACGATGGCGCAAAGAATCTACTTCTCCGTCGGTGTAATGTTGATCATCTTAGCCACGATCTGGGTGGACCAGTGGCTGGTATTGATCAGTGTGGGATTTGTAATATGCAGTCTAGGGGCTCTGGCGGGAACCCGCCCACTTTTTGTCAAGGATATAAAAAGAAGAAGGTATAAATATCTGGGCATCATGCTTATAGCGGCGGGATGCACTATGTGTTTAATGGCTTTGGTTGAAAAATTTTTGCGCCCGTACTTTATCCGTTGATTTGCAGCCCATCTCACCGCTAGTTAAAATCATCTGTTTATGAATAAAGTCGTTGCCAGCGCTGATGAGGCCGTCCGCGATGTAAAAGACGGCTCAATGATTATGGTGGGGGGGTTCGGGCTGTGTGGGATTCCCGCCGACCTTATCGAGGCTCTTGTCCGCAAGGGCGTAAAGGACCTCACCACGGTTTCCAACAATGCAGGCGTGGACGATTTTGGCCTGGGCAAGCTTCTCCAGACGGGACAGATCAAGAAGCATATTGGTTCGTATGTGGGAGAGAACAAGTTGTTCGAAAAGCTTGTTCTTACCGGCAAGCTGGTGCTGGAACTGAATCCGCAAGGCACTTTGGCGGAGCGCATACGTGCTGGCGGCGCGGGGATTCCAGCATTTTTTACTCCCACAGGCGCGGGCACAGTGATTTCTGAAGGCAAAGAAATACGCGAGTTCGATGGGCGTCCTTATGTAATGGAACGCGGATTGAAGGCCGACTTTGCTTTGATCAAAGCTTGGAAAGCGGATCGCTGGGGCAATCTGGTCTTCCACAAGACCGCGAGAAATTTTAATCCCGTCATGGCCACAGCAGGGCGGGTCACGATTGTGGAAGTGGAAGAAATCGTAGAACCAGGACAGCTCGATCCCGATAGCATTCACCTTGCCAGCGTTTATATCAAAAGAATTGTGCTGAGCAGCGGACAGCCTAAACGGATTGAAAAGCATACGGTAAGAAAACGAGCGTAATCATTCATGGCGACAATACCAGTCAAACCCGGCAAACAAAAAGACGTCGAGAAGCGCGAGCGCATTGTGAAGCGAATCGCCCGCGAGATGCAGGATGGTTTCTATGTAAACCTGGGCATTGGCATGCCAACGCTGGTGGCCAACTACATTGCTCCGGGCGTAGAAGTGATTCTGCAAAGCGAGAATGGCATGCTCGGCGTTGGGCCGTTTCCTTTTGAAGGCGAAGAAAATCCCGATCTGATTAATGCCAGTAAAGAAACCGTGACAGAAGTTCCAGGTACGGCATATTTTTCCAGCGCCGATTCATTTGCCATGATTCGCGGCGGCCACATTGACCTGAGCGTGCTGGGCGCCATGGAAGTGGATGAAGAAGGCAATCTGGCCAACTGGATGATCCCGGGAAAAATGGTGAAGGGCATGGGCGGCGCTATGGACCTGGTGGCGGGCGCGCGGCGCGTGATCATCGCCATGGAGCATACAACCAAGGACGGCGCTCCAAAGATCCTGAAAAAATGCACGCTGCCGCTTACGGGCATGAAAGTGGTGGACACAATTGTTACGGAGATGGCTTACATCAATGTCACGCCCAAAGGCCTGGTATTGGAAGAAGTTGCGCCCGGCCTGACAGCAGATTACGTGCAAAAGGCGACCGGGGCCAAATTGATCGTCAGCCCGAATTTGAAAACAATGGAGTTCTGAACAACCAAAATCCCTTTCGGGCAATCGGAAAGAGAGTAGGTTGCCAACGGGAGGAAAGCAAATGCGTGCAGATCGTGCTGAAGTTTCATGGGATTCCGAAAAGTCAAAGTGGGTGATTAGAATTTCCGTGGGTGAAGAAGTGATTCGCCGCTATTGCAGTCTTCCTCAAACTGCAAATGAAACGGAGCTTCGGGCGGCCGCGCAATCAACGCTCAGAGATGAAGGCTATGAGCTTGAGGGCGAGGCTATCACAATTCAGCAATCGAAGGCTGCTTAACACGTTTAAACTCTGAACGATGATCTTGTCCAAGTTTATTGATCAGAACGCTTCTTCATCAGTGGTGGCGTTTCAGTGTCTGGCCCCTGCCAGCACTGATATAGTCTGTGCAAGCTCCTTTAAGGAATCTGCGTAAGGCGCGCTCGCAACCCCGCGTTCGGTAATAATCGCCGCAATGTACTTGCTGGGGGTTACGTCGAACGCCGGATTCTCCACCAGCACTCCATCAGGAGCAACCTGTTTCCCGGCATGATGTGTGACTTCCCGCGCTGAGCGCTGCTCAATGGGAATTCCTTCGCCGTTTGGCATATTCATGTCCACGGTTGACCAGGGCGCAGCCACGTAAAACGGAATTTCATGCTCTTTGGCCAGAACAGCTACGGTGTAAGTGCCAATCTTGTTGGCCACGTCGCCGTTGGCCGCAATGCGGTCCGCACCCACGATCACTGCTTTGATCTTGCCCTGGCGCATCATCGCTCCGGCCATGTTGTCGGCAATGAGTGTTGTCTGAATGCCATCTTTCATCAGTTCCCATGCGGTAAGCCTTGAGCCTTGCAGAAACGGCCGCGTTTCGTCCGCAAAGACATGAAGCTTCTTGCCTGAATCAATGGCTGCCCGTACCACGCCAAGAGCAGTGCCGTAACCGCACGTCGCCAGTGCGCCGGCATTGCAATGCGTAAGGACTCCACCGGAGGACGGCATGAGCGTGGCCCCGTGGCGGCCCATTGCCTGATTAGCAGCAATATCTTCAACCAGCATTTTTTGCGCTTCTTCCGCCAGATTGATCTTCACTTGGTGGACGCCCTGCGGGGCCGCAGCTTCAAATATCTGCTGCATCCGGCGAATGGCCCAGAAAAGGTTGACGGCGGTAGGACGAGTTTCGCCCATAGTCCGGCAGATCTGCCCAAATTCAGTACGCAGGGTCGCTATATCCGGCGCATGGGAATGTTTGACGCCGAGCGCTATCCCCATGGCAGCAGCCACGCCGATGGCCGGCGCGCCGCGAACAATCATGTCACGAATGGCGGTTGCAACTTCCTGGTAGGTGCCGCAGGTGACAAAGACTTCTTCCATGGGCAACCGCGTCTGGTCAATAAAGCGGACTCCCTGGCTCGTCCATTCAAGTGTGCGAATCATCTACCTAGATTGTAATTGGTGAGGGGAAAGGCGCGCATCTTCCGCGATAGCCGCAGCCGGAGTCGTTTTAAAAGCGCAAGCTGATCTCGCCCGCAGTTGCAGCGGGATCAGCAACCAGTAGCTGAAGAACGTGTTAGTTTGGCCGCCGTGGCACTACTTGTTCATCAATAATCACAAACTGCGCCGGGCAGGTGTTTGAACCGCAAATCACCGGCACCACGCCGCACATCTGTCTGCGGGTGATCAAGCCCAGCGTGCCGCATTCCGGACAGGACAGAACGGCCCAGTAAGGATCTTCCTGATCGCCGACCTGGCCAGCGTTTTCCAGCACAAAAATAGTTCCCGGCTCCATTTGTTCCGGGAGCCATTCCGTCACAATGTTCAGCTCTGCCACCATTGTCACCTCCGCCACTTCGTTTCTCCTTTGGACCTGCATTCAAGCGAGCAGCCGGCTTTACGAACTTCGCCTTCTGCCTGCGTTTCGCGCCGCCTGCTTCTGTGCCGGACGGCGGTTGAATATCTCAGCCCGGACTTCCCTCACAGCGTCACTCAAGCACACTGCCAGCAGAGGCTGACGCGAGTTCTTGAGAATATCGATCACCTGGCGCTCTGAGTTTTCCAGGTAAATGCGTTTGCCATCGGTCAGCAGGTGGTATTCCGAGCCGTTGCTCACCGCTTCAGCCAGCCGTCTGCCGAATTCCTTTTGCAGAAATTTCATGATGCGGCGGACGCGCTGCAGCGGAAAGCCCTTACGGCGGAGAGCGCAAATCACGGCGATCTCCGTGACGTCGTCAAACGAATACAGCCGATTGCGGCCTTTACGCTGTGGCTGCACAATGCCGCGCTCGTCCCACCACTGGAGCTGGCGCGGCGTAATGCCCGTAAGCTTTACCACTTGCGCCGATGTAAAACGCTGGTCCATCTCGTATAGGAAATGTTTAAAACATTTCGTCACCTAAATGTTTGAATGATTTTAAGGGCAGTATCGAGGAAGTCAATAGAGAAAAGCCCGAAGCGGGGCCGCTTAAGACAAGTAGAGCGCGGTGAGAAAGAGGACAAAACGGTAAACATCTAATACAAAGTGAAATGCAAGGGCAAGGGCCGTGCCTTTCAGCAATGCCATCATCGGAGAATCGCGATAAACAACATGTATGGCCCGCGCAGTATATAAGGCCATCAAGATCATGGACACCACAAACAAATCTTTATCAGAGCTAAGCATGGGGAGGCTGATATTCTTTGTGGCTGCAAGCCGCATGATCCAATAACTGCCGCCATAAACTCCAATAAAAAGAGCAAGGAGCCAAAAAGCAGTGTAGTGCAGGCAAAAGGCCAAATGCTGGCCGGCAAAACTCTTTTTACGCCATTGCAAAATTGCCACCAGAACGGCATAGATCAAGACCATGACAAGGACCAGAGACCGCGCTTCCAGATCCACCATGTGGTCAAACGAATGAGAAAATGCTTCCAGGGAGATACCTTTGGCCGCAATTCTAGCGGCCACCATACGGGATGCCATGCCGCTGTAGGACATGTATTTTGTCTGAAGCGTCAGAGTGGTGCGCAGACCGGACCAGCCCATGTAGGGCTTCAGAACAAAATAAATAAGGTTTGCGACGAAGAACAATTGAAAGGGATGAAGGTATGGCTTGCGGCAGCCACGCAGATATTCCGCGGTGAGAAATCCGGGCCTGGTGAAGAGCAGACTGAAACTACGAAAAAGTTTTGAGTCAAAATGGAAGAACTCGCCCAGAGCATGAGTGAAAAAATGCCGGATGGAGAGATCTGACACGGCCAATTTCTTCTCGCCGCAGGCCGGGCAGAACTTGCCGCTTACCTGAGCGGCACAAGTGGGGCACTGCCAGATGGCATCCGCCGTTGGTTCTTGTAAATGCAGCGGAGGATTCTCTGCGATTTCATCCCGGATGGCCATCCCGCCTCCTACAAAATGGACCACTTCCAATTTATCCCCGATTTTAAGCTTGGTCGTCTCCCATTGGGTACGGGGAACAATGTCCAGGTTCAACTCCACAGCAACGCGGTCCGGCTTCATGCCGAGCTGTGCGACCAATGCAGCGACGGTCAGGCCGTCAGGAAAGTCGCGTTGTTCGCCATTGATGTGGAGGAGCATGAAAGCAGTCAGCAGTCAGCACTCAGCATTCAGCTTTTGTATCGTAAGTATAAAATTCCCTGGAAGCGAAAAGTCAATATCCTCTTCCCTTATCAACTTCATTCACCAGCGCTTCGCCAGCCAGAAAACGCTTCATATTGTCGACAATAAGCCGATAATGGCGCTCCCACAGGCGTTCGGTCACAGCGGCAGTATGGGGTGTGATCAAAATGTTGTCCAGGGACCAGAACGGCGAGCCCGCCGGCAACGGTTCTTCGTTAAAGACATCCAGGGCTGCGCCGGCGATACACCTCTTCTGCAAAGCATCGAGCAATGCGGCTTCATCTATCAGCGGGCCTCGGGCAACATTGATCAAATAGGCATCAGCCTTCATTTTGCCCAGCCGAGCGGCATTCATAATTCCGGTAGTGGCCGGAGTTACCGGCGTACAGAGAAGAACGTAGTCGGCCTGAGCCAAAACCTCGTCGATCTGCGCGGAGCTATAAACGGCATGGGCGCCGTCCAGTCCTTTGGCGGGATTTTCCCGAATCGCCAGAATCCTCATCCCCAATGCCTTTGCGCGGGCCGCAAACTCGCGCCCAATGCTGCCCATGCCGACGATGAGCACCGTTGAGTCGGCTACTTCACGAGGCGGAGGCGACCCATGCCACAGCTGGTCCTGCGACCATTCATGCTTCGCCTGATATCGCATCGCCTGAGGCAGTCGCTTGGCCAGCGCCAGCAGAATAGCGATTGCGTGTTCGGCGACCACTGCGCCGTGAATTCCTGTTGAGTTGGTGACAATAACGTTGCTCTGAATCAGCGCAGGATACATGAGCTGGTGAACGGCCGCGGCGGGAGAATGGATCCAGCGAAGTTTCCTGGCCTCGGCGAATTGCTCAGGCCGCAGCGACCAGCCGATGAAGACGTCGGTGTCGGCAATTTCTTCTGGCACGCGGTCATAGTTCTGGAGTTGTATAAACGTGTGGCCAGGAAAGTCCTGTTGCAGGCGTTCGCGGATCCATGAGGGTGCGTGCCAGAGTTCAAAGCTGTGATAGTGGACGATGAGTGTTTTCATGCAATGTCAGTAGTTAGTATTTGATATTTAGCCGCAAGCCCGCGACTGTTTGGGTGCAATGGAAGCAGCCTGGAGCGTTCAGGCAAAGCTAAATACCAAATACTAAGGACCAATTACTGGTTTTCTCAGATCTTTTCCGGTCATCTCTTTCGGTTGATCGAAGCCTAACATCCCCAACACTGTGGGAGAAATATCCTGCAATGAGCCTTCTGATCGCAATGCCAGCTTGTTTGCGTGTCCGCTGACCACGATGAACGGCACGGGATTGGTGGTGTGCGCGGTGTGCGGGCCGCCGGTACCCGGATCAATCATCTGTTCGGCATTTCCGTGGTCGGCCGTGATGAGCATTGCTCCGCCGCGCGCGCGGACAGCCTTGTAAATTTCGCCCAGGCAGTAGTCAACCGTTTCCACGGCCTGCACTGTGGGCGGAATTTTGCCGGAGTGGCCGACCATATCAGCATTCGCAAAATTGACAATCACCACGTCAAAGGCCGAGTCGTTGGCGGCTTTAATCACGGCATCGGCAATTCCCTGGGCAGACATTTCCGGCTTAAGGTCGTAAGTTGCAACCTTCTGCGACGGAACCAGAACGCGGTCTTCGCCGGGAAACGGCTTTTCAATCCCGCCATTAAAAAAGTAGGTCACATGGGCGTACTTCTCGGTTTCGGCGACACGAAGATTGCGCAGATCATGTTCAGCCATCACATTGGCCAGAATGTTCTTGAGCGAATCCGGCTGCACGACAAAAGGCAAGGTGAACTGCTTGTCGTATTGCGTCATGCAGATGTATTTCAGGTTTTTGGGGCCGCGGCTGCGCGGGATGGCAGCGTCAAGCGCTTCGGCGTCGGGCAAGTCGCGTCCGCCCTGCGCGGTAAGCCCGCTTTCACGAGCAAGGCAGCGGGTAATCTGCCTTGCCCGATCGGCACGGAAATTAAAGTTGATGACAGAATCGTCATCGCGAATAGTTGCCATCGGGTTGCCGCGATTATCGACACAGGTGAAAGGGATGATGAATTCATCGGTCACATCGCGGTTGTAGGAGTCTTTCACTCCCTGCACGGGATCAACAAATTCGCCGCCTTCGGCTTTGCCGGCGACCATGGCGTCGAAGGCCTTCAGTTCGCGGTCCCACTTCTTGTCGCGATCCATGGCGTAATAGCGGCCGCTCACGCTGGCGATCTTTCCGCCAAGTTCGCGCATTTTCTGCTGCAACTGTTGAAGGTAAACGGCGCCATTGGTGGGCAGAGTATCGCGGCCATCCATAAAGCAGTGAACAAAAGTGCGATCAATGCCGTTCTGCTTGGCCATGCGCAGCAGCGCATAAAGATGGTTCTGGTGGGAATGCACGCCGCCATCGGAAAGCAGCCCGCAGAGATGAAGCTGGCGTCCGCCGTTGCGCGCGTTCTTCATGGCCTCCATCAGCACGGGGTTGCTGTAAAGATCGCCTTTTTCAATCATCAGGTCAAGCTTGGTGATGTCCATGTAAACGATGCGGCCCGCCCCGATGTTCAGATGCCCCACTTCGCTGTTGCCCATCTGCCCCTGCGGCAGGCCGACAAAGCGTCCGCTGGTGTGGATGAGCGTATTGGGATATTCAGTGAGCAGCCGGTCATAGTTAGGCTTGCGCGCCAGAGAAATGGCGTTGGCTTTGGAAGGCGGCGCGTAACCCCAGCCATCGAGAATGATAAGAACAAGAGGACGGTTCATAGTGAACGAAGAATTCTAAATCAATCGCAGTAATCGCGCGGAATCGCCGAAATCGGACGACCCACCCCGGAGGCGCGGATAAATTCTGGTTCGGGTGATAGCATTAGCCGCTCGGAAGATTGCAGTGCGTGGAGAGCGGGAGAGGAACGATGAACAAAAAAATCCAGGTTTTAGGTTTCGCTTTGCTGGTCGCTTTTGTACAGGCGCTGTGGGTGCAGGATTCGCGAAGCCAGTCGTCACAGAGCAAAGATGCTTCCAAACAGCAGCAGTCGCAAAGCAAGGAAGCTGCGAAGCCCAGGATTGAGCCGCCGCAGGTCCATGACTTTGTCATCACGAATTTCAAGACGGAAAGCGGCGTCACGCTGCCGCAGGCCCGCGTGGTTTACGGAACTTATGGACATTTGAATGCGGCGCGGGACAACGTAGTGCTTTTGCCGTCACACTACATGGCTGATTGCCACGGTTATGAATGGCTCATCGGGCCGGACCGCGCGCTGGATACGTCAAAGCTCTTTCTGGTGGCGACGGAGCTTTTCGGCAATGGTCATTCATCTTCGCCCAGCAACACGCCTGAGCCTTTTCATGGTCCGCGATTTCCGGTTACCACCATCCGCGACAACGTGGAAGCGGTGCATCGATTGCTGACGGAAGAACTGAAAATTAAGCACCTCCGCGCCATTGTCGGATTTTCCATGGGAGCGCAGCAGGCGTTTCAGTGGGCGGTGAGCTATCCTGACTTCGCCGACAAGATTGTGGCGACATCCGGCACAGCCAAGACATATCCTCACGGCGTGGTGCGGCTGGAAGGGCAAATCGCCGCCCTGACGGCTGATGCGGCGTTTCAAAATGGCGACTATACCGCGCCTCCGACCAAAGGCCTGGAAGCGTTTGCTACGGTTTGGACGGCGTGGCTATTCTCGCAGGAGTGGTGGCGCAAGGAGCTGTGGAAAGCCTCAGCGCCGCCAGGAACTACGTTTGAACAAACGCTGCATGAATTTCGGACAAACTTCATCCCGGGAGCAGATGCCAATAATCTAATCCTGCAGTGCCGCACATGGGAAAAGCACGATGTAGGCATGACTCCGGGCTTCAATGGCGACGTGGAGAAAGCGCTGCGGTCGATCAAAGTGCCGTTTCTATATATGCCATCGGAAACCGATCTTTACTTTCCAATCGGAGACGCACGCTATGAAGCGGCTTTCATGAACACGGTGACGCTCACGCCGATTCCGTCATTGTGGGGACATACCGCCGGCGCGGGGCCGAATCCGGAGGACCTGAAATTCCTGAATGAGCAAATTGGAAGATTTTTGGGGCGGTAGAGGGGCAACCAGTGAATCTTTGACGGCCCTGGGCGAAATCTCACCAGCGATCCATACGGATCACATGGGTCAGAACTGGCCTTTATCCGATTTTTCAGTGCTGTGGTTAGAATGACATTTTGTTGCTTGGTATCTCAATAAAAAGACAATGCGCGTGGTTCAGGAGTGCTGCTCCAGATACTTCTCTCACCGTCTTCTTAGATTCGCGATCTTAATGGCCAAAATGAGAAGCTCCTTGTGGTAGATGTTTCATTAATCCCACCGATTGCTTCCACTTTCGCTGCCGGACTATAAGACTAGAGAGAGGCGTGGCCAGTGTTATCGAAACACCGGTCGCGCAGCCAACGAACGGCATCTAAGATTGAGAGTAGATGTGGCAACGCGGACGGAAATAAATGAACAGGCCTCGCCGGATTTTTGGGAAAATCAAAGATGCGCTTTGGCGCACGGTTGAGGCGGTCCCAGCGAAACATACGCTTCAAATGGCAGCAGCCCTTTCCTATTACTTTGTAATTTCGATTTTTCCGGCATTTCTTTTGGTCTCCGCGATTCTCGCCTATCTGCCGGGAACGAATCCCTTTGAGCATGTTCTCTCCCTGATGTCCGGCTTCGTACCGCAACAGTCAATTGAGCTTCTCCGTAAGGTGCTTGCCACTGTGGTGACTCCCAACCGAAGCACGCTGCTTTCTTTCGGTATCCTGGGAACGCTATGGACCGCGTCGGGTGGTTTCGCCGCGACGATTGAGGCTCTCGACATTGCTTACGAAGTCGAGGAGGCGCGCCCGTTCTGGGTAACCAGGCCGCTGGCCGTTGTGCTCACGCTTTTGGTGGGCGTACTTCTTCTGGTGGCTCTGGCTGTGATGATTGTTGGTCCGCAGTTTGGAACGTGGCTTGCCTTACGGACGAACCTCTCATGGCTATTGGCGCAGGCATGGCCGTACATCCATTGGACCGTCGCAGTGGTATTCACGGTGCTTGCCGTGGAAGCTCTGTATTTTCTGGCTCCCAACGTGAAGCAGCGTTTTTGGGCAACGCTTCCGGGAGCTGTATGCGCCGTTGGCTGCTGGATTGGTCTTTCCTACGCGCTGGGTTACTATTTTCGCAGCATTGCCCACTTCAACAAGACATACGGCGCCATGGGCGCTGTAATTGCTTTGATGGTGTGGCTCTACTGGACAAGCTTCTTTATGCTGGTAGGAGCAGAGCTGAATTGCGAACTGGCAAAAGAAACGCGCAAAGGAAAGATCAAGCAGGATGAAGACCCGAGCGGACTCACGGGATTGAATTTGGCGGCGTAGAGCAATTAGCTTTCTCTAAAAACCCGAAGCGAAGTGAGAGCTCCCTGATCGCCCAAGATCAAGAAGTGGCCGCGAATTCCGCGAACCAACAGGAATCAAAATATGATTCGCGTATTTCGTGTTGATTCGCGGCTGATTTTTGTTGGGCTAGCAGCTAGCGGCTAGTAGCCAGCGGCTGCTACCTAGCCGACTTAAATAATGAGAACACTGCGCCCTGCGGATCGGCGACGATGGACAAAGTCCCCACGTTTTCCATCTTGCGCGGTGGCATCAGAACTTTTCCTCCAAGTTGGGTGACTTTAGCTGTGGTCGCTTCAACATCGGCTACCTGGAAGTAAACCAACCAGTGCGGAGGAGCATTAGGGTCGCGGTGCTGGGCCGGCGGAATTCCGCCAATGAAATGCTCTCCGTTCTTAATGTGAATGTAGCCGGAAGAATCTTTTTCATCTTTGATTAACTGCCAGCTGAATAGATTCCCATAAAACTTGGTTGCGCGCTCCGCATCGGGAGTGCTGAGATCAGCCCAACAAAATGTGTTGTCGCCGGTAATGCCAATCCCTGTATGGCTCTTGGGCTGCCACAAAGAAAACACTGCGCCGGTGGGGTCCTGGAGAACAGCCATGCGGCCTATGTCCATTACGTCGAACGCAGGCGCATGCACGGTGCCACCGGCCTGAGCGGCTTTGGCCACTGATTGGTCAGCATTTTCAACGGCAATATACAGCATCCAGTTTGGAGGCACCCCCTGCGCGCGCTGTTCCTTGCGCATGGTGTAAGCAGCTCCGGTATTGCGGCCGGATAGTTTGAACATGGAATAAAAATCGTCCGGCCCCATGGGGCTGTCTTCCACCGCCCAGCCGAAGAGCGAAGTGTAGAAAGTTTTGGCTGCATTCTGGTCCGTTGTGGCCAGCTCAACCCAGCAAAACGAACCGGCAGGATGCTTATCGATATTTGCCATAGCTCAAAAAGTATACGCCCCCGCATGTGAGGAGTGCGTGGCCAGCGACTATCCAGGGATGATCTACTTAGGAATGATCTACTCTGGAAAAAAGGACATCCCACTCTTGATGTTTTTGCGAAGGAACAGACCGGCTGTCGAGGAAGGTCTCATCCAGCAGTTCAACGCTGGACATGCTAAGAACGGCAAACTTGCGCCAATCCGGAAGACGACTGCTGCTGCTTTCTCCTGCTGTCTGATAAGTAAACAGGTTCACAACCCCTTTTTGAATGCCATAGTCCTGCGGCTCCACGATTCGTTCTTTACCCTGATAGGAAACGCGCAACAGTCGCCTCTCATGGACGGCCGTCAGGATGAGCTGATGAACAGTAGGATCGACGCCGGTAGGCGCGGGGTGCCGTATTACATGAACTGAGCCTTTCATTACCTCATGATAAAGCGAATTTCACTGCATTTGAGAGCGGAAGCAGCGCTGTTCTAGATTTAGTAGTTCATAATAACAAGCATGAAGCGCTCCGGAGTTGCCGATCTCCCTTTGCATGGCGGGCGTGTGCCGCCGTGGCTGGCTGAGCGCATGACACTGCTGGGTACTGCGATTTCAGAGAGCGTGCTGTACCATTACGGCGCGCCGGAGCTGCTGTCCCGGTTGAGCGATCCCTTCTGGTTCCAGGCTCTGGGCTGCGTTATGGGTATGGACTGGCACTCTTCAGGTATCACCACGTCAGTCATGGGCGCGTTGAAGCGCGGTCTGAATCCTCGCGCACATGAGCTCGGCATCTATGTTTGCGGTGGGCGTGGGAAGCATTCACGCAAAACTCCGGATGAGCTGCGCGCTGTGGGCGATCGCGAAGGTCTGAACGGCGAGGAACTGGGCCGCACCAGCCGCCTGACCGCAAAAATCGATAACAACGCGATTGCCGATGGCTTTCAGCTATATCTACACAGTTTTGTGGTGAGCAAGTCCGGAGAGTGGACCGTCGTTCAACAGGGAATGAACGACGCTACAGGGCTCGCCCGTCGCTACCATTGGCATTCAGCAACGGTGCGGGATTTCACTTCCAATCCGCACACGGCAATCGTCGGCGAAAGCGTGATTGAAGGATCGATCATGAACCTTGTGGATAGCCGCGCTAAAGCCGCGCAAGCTGCCCTGCTAGAAATTGCGCGGGAGAATCCTGAACGCACGTTGCGCGAGGTTCCGCGGCTCGCCATGCCTTCGCATCACGATGTCCGCGAAAAAGATATTGACATGAAGCGACTGGGAGCAGTGCTGGCGGTGGCTTACGAGAAGCAGCTGCGGGACTTTGCCAATCTGCTCTTGCTGGAAAATCTGGGACCGCGAACGTTGCAGTCTTTGGCCCTGATTGCCGAAGTAGTACATGGGACGCCAACGCGCTTTTCTGATCCTGCACGTTTCTCATTCGCGCATGGCGGCAAAGACGGACATCCCTTCCCTGTCCCGCTCAAAACCTACGATGAATCGCTCTCTGTTTTAAGACGGGCGCTGCAGCAGGCCAAAGTTGGCCACACGGAGAAAGAGGGCGGATTTGAGCGATTCGACCGCTTTACGCGAGCAGTTGAGAATCAGTTTCAGCCCAAAGCCAATTTTCTAGCCGCTCTGGCGCATGAACGCGCAATTTCGCCATCACTCAATGGCAGGACGGTCTTCGATGATCGCAAGCTGCAAACAAGAAAGAAAAACGAGAAGCAGCTAAAGCTGTTCTAGCGTCCACGCTGTGGTTGCCCGATCCCAAGCCGTCTATGTAAACTGCACACGCGATGACAAAGCAACTTGTTCTCTTCTTAACTGCTGTGCTTCCCTGCGTCCCTGCCATGGCCCAATGCTGCCAGGAAAACCCACTACTGAGAAACGACAGGTGCTCTGGCAGAAACTACACGAAGATCTAACCGCCACCAACCTCACTGCTAATAGTGGTGAGATTTTTCGCCTTGCATGGTGTTCCAGCACGCGTTCGCGGCCTTCACGCAACATGCTCAGCGTGATGCCGAAACTCTCATTGGCTTTTTGCGTCCCTGCTACTGATTGAAATAACAAGTCTAGCGGCGCGCCTTGTTCCATAGCTTTGAGTTGGGTGGAGATATGGGCCAGGCAACAAGCTTGTGTGGGAATGTTGTAAGCCTCAATCAGCCGTTGCAACGCGTGAAGAATGGGCGCTCACGGTTCTACAGCTTCCGTCGCGGGATTGACGCCAATCACGGCATCGCCACAGCCATAGAGCAGGCCGTCAAATGCGGAGAGCAGGATTCCCGCAGCGTCGTCTGCCGGATGATTGGGCTGAAGCCGAATGCCCAACACGCCGCGCCCTCCCATGGTGTTGCGGCAGCGCGTGACCACTCGGATCTTGTTGCCGGCGAGCACAAGGTCTTTGTTGCTCATCAGCTTCGTTACAGCAGCAGCAATTTCCGGGGTGATGGTCCCATGCAGTGCTTTGAGCGCAGCTTCATCGGTCTGGTCACTTAGGATGAACTCACGAAACTCGCCGACAGTCATGCTCTTGATGGTTGAGAAACTCTCACGATCATGGGTGTCAAGGATCAGGCGCGTTATGTCATCCTGGTCGGGCGGAATAAGCGGGTTGGCGACGATTTGTTGAAGCGGTGGATCGCCCAGCGCGTACTTGGCTGCTACACGTTCCTGCTCAAATTCGGCGGCAAGCCCGGCTAGTTGGTCACCAGACTTCTCTCATTGGCTTTGGCAAAAAGCTCAGCCAAGCTACGGAATTGAAAGCTCTTATGCATTCCCAGCGATAGCCATTATCCGCCGAAACTTCAAAGCTCAGCAATCGCACCAAAACAAGCCCTTATTGCGAGGGGGAAGCATTGCGCTCCTTCGGCGCAGCCGAGCAGCTCTTCACAAAAATTAAGTTTTTTTTACTTGCATTGGCTGGCAGAAGGGGACAATACTTCAACTACCAGAACGAAAGTGCAAGGGTTAGTCGACGGGGACAAATATGCGTCCATCAGTCCTTTCTATCTCCACCGAAAGGGTGTTGGCTCCCATCCGCAATGCCGTTTTGGCTCATGCCGGGTACGGGGTCATACCAGTTTCTTCGGTGGAAGCCGCGCTTACCATCCTTCGTGTACGCCACGTCTGCGCAATTGTGATTGCTAATTCCGTGCCCATTCAGGAGCGCCGCCGCGTCTGCTCTGAAGGCCACAGCCTTCATGTTCCTTCTGTAGTGCTTGACCCGTACGACCAGAGCGCCGATGACGAGTCTGAGCTGCATGTCAATCCTTTGGACGGCCCAGAAACATTCCTGGACGCCTTGGCTTCTCTGATGCAGCGCGACCATCACCACGTCTGAGCCGTTCCGCTGATAAACTTTTAGTAAATGCCGCGCAATTCAACGCAGAGCACTCTCACAACTTCCAATTCCTTGCCGGTGAATCTTGATTTGCTGAATGAGGAGATTATTGCGTGCGTACGCTGCCCACGGCTGATTGCGCATTGCCGCAAAGTGGGCGAGATCAAACGTCGCGCTTACCTTGACTGGGACTACTGGGCTAAACCTGTTCCCGGCTTTGGCGATCCTAATGCACGGCTGCTGATTCTTGGCCTTGCGCCGGGCGCACATGGATCAAACCGCACAGGGCGCCCCTTTACCGGCGACGGCTCCGGCAACTTTATGTACCCGATCCTGCACAAAGCAGGATTCGCCTCTCAGCCAATGGCCATTAAACGCGGGGACGGACTCGAACTGATTGATGCCTACATTACCGCTG
The DNA here is from genome assembly GCA_049688735.1 of Candidatus Angelobacter sp. Lineage (GTDB taxonomy): Bacteria > Acidobacteriota > Terriglobia > Terriglobales > Acidobacteriaceae > Angelobacter. Next base: position 21,346 of record JBAVLE010000060.1, read on the forward strand.
CCGTGCGTTGCGCTCCGCCGGAGAACAAGCCGTTGCCGGAAGAAATTGGAAATTGCGCACCATTTCTCGATCGAGAATTTGCCGCCCTGACCAATGTAAAGGTGGTGGTGGTGCTGGGTAAGATCGCCTTTGATGCTTATCTGAATTACCTGAAGCGGCGCGGAGAGTTGAAATCCAAAAGCCGAATTCTTTTTGGCCATGGCGAAACGTATAAACTGCCGGACGGGCGCACACTGCTGTGCTCGTACCATCCTTCACTGCAAAACACGCTCACCGGCAAGCTGACAGAAAAAATGTTTCTGGATGTGTTCAGGAAGGCGAAGAGGTTGATCGCCGCAGATTTGCGCAGATAATCGCAGATCAGGAATCTGCGCGGATCAACACTCATCAAAAAAGATGGGTTTTGATCCGCGCTGGTGCGGCGCTCTGAAATGTGCTGAAAACTAGAGCTCCACAGGGGTGGATCTTGCGCTCTAATCTTCATCTTTCGATGAAACGGTTGCACCTGCTGGAAGCGTTAACGCGCTTTCCAGCTTTACCTCCGGCAGGTTCGCGCCTTTCAGTTGTTGGTTGAGCGCGGGAATATCTTTTGCCTTGACTTCATTCCATCGCTGCATGAGCGGCGGCAGTTCCTTCTGTAGGTCGGCAACGGCGGCCGCAGCTTGTGTGCTGGGTGGGACATCAGCTTCCTGAAAGACGCCGAAGAGCGTAAGGAATTTTGTTTTCAGGCCGCCCAGAGTTGGCGGTTCCGCGCCTGCTCCCGGCCTGCGGGTTGCGCCGCCGGCAAGAGTTTGCAGCTTCTCATCGAGCGCCTTAATGGCGACGAGGGCTTCGCCTGTGGCCTTCGGTTCAAGATCTTTCAATTGTTTGCGCAGCGCGCCAGCTTCTTCAGCGGCAGGAGACAGCGTGAGCAACTGCGTATAGAGATCGTTAGAGAGCTTGAACTGCTGTTGCAAGCCTGCCAGCGAGGTTTTGACGCGCGGATCCATCTTGATGGTGAGCGACTGCGAATAGCTCTTGCCATTTGCCGTCAATACGACAGTATATTGGCCCGGCAGAGCCCAAGGGCCGCTTGGCTGTGGCGCTGTGTTGTGAGGAATGGCAGCAATGGGATATTCCGCCTCAACGCCCGGCACGTTAGGATAATGCATGTCCCATAAAAAGCGATGCATACCTGCTGCGGTGGAAAGCGTTTGCGGCGGACGCACCCAGTACTTGGGAATGGCAAGCATTGGATCTGGCAGCGCAGGCTTGTCCGCGCTGGAATATTTGCGGACCGTCTTGCCCGCGCTGTCTTTGATCTCAAGTGTTACCGGACTGGAAGAAGGCGATTGCAGGTAATAATCGATTACGGCGCCATCTGGGGGGTTTTCACCGGCAGGAAAGTCCGGCGGCAGCGGCGTGTCAGTATTCATATCCCAGCGGACGCGCGTGGCTGTTTGCGGCTTGAAAAGAAAAGCGCCCGCCGAAGTAACTTTTGCGTCGAACTGGCGCAGGGGCGTAATGTCATCGAGAATCCAGAAGCCACGGCCATGCGTGGCTGCCACCAGATCGTCATCCTTAATGATTACGTCACGCACGGAGCTTGCGGGCATGTTCAGGCGGAGCGACTGCCAGTGGTCGCCATCGTCAAACGAAACGTAAACGGCGCGCTCTGTAGAGGCAAACAGCATTCCCCGGCGCACAGGATCTTCACGCACGGCGTTCACGTTTTCGTTGGACGGAATGCCGTTGACGATTTCGGTCCAGCTCTTGCCGGAGTCGCGCGTGCGGAGAATGTGCGGGCGCAGATCGTCAAGACGAAGCGTGTTGATGGCGGCATATGCCGTTTGCGCGTCAAAGTGGCTGGCTTCAATGATCGAAACTTTCTGGAACGCGGTCATGTTGGGCGGCGTAACTTCATTCCACTTTGTGCCGCCGTTCGTGGTGAGATGGATCCGGCCATCGTCGGTGCCGGCCCATATGCGGTTGATATCGAGCGGCGAAGGAGCAACAGCATAAATTACACCGCGTTGGGTGGGCTTGGCAGATTCTTCATTGCGATATTTCCCGACGCTGGCGGGCACCTCAAAGGTCGGGCGCGTGAGGTCAGGAGAAATCTGCTGCCAGCTCTGGCCGCCGTTCATGGTCTTCCATAAAGTATTGGTGGCGAAATAAAGAATGTGCGGACCTTTGGGAGAAAACACAATCGGCTCAGTGCGCAGCACGCGATAATCTGGCGAGCGGAAAGCCTTGGGAGCAACGTTCTGCGCCTGGTCAGTGCGACGGTCATAGCGCGTGAGCTTGCCGCCATAGACAACGTCAGGATCAAGCGGATCAGGAACAACGTAACCGTATTCTTCTGCGGCCACGGGATGCCACTCGCGGATGGTGATCTCGCCATCGTTGCCGCGGCTGGAAATGCATGCCGAACCGCTTTCCTGCTGGCCACTGCACAGGCGATAGGGGAAAGCATTGTCAGCGTTCACGTGGTACATCTGCGCCGTGGGCTGGTTGTACCATGAGCTCCACGTCTCGCCGCCGTTGACGGTGATGATTGCGCCCTGATCGCTGACGATAGCAATGATCTGAGGATTGTTGGGATTGATCCAGAGATTCTGGTAGTCGTCGCCGCCGGGCGCGCCGCGGAAGCCGGTCCAGGTCTTGCCGCCATCGGTCGATTTCCAGGTGACCGTGCTGGTCACGATCACCGTGTCAGCATCTTTGGGATTGAAGCGCGGTACAGAAAGATCTCCGCCGCCGATTCTGCCTGCCGGGCGCGGGTCCGTGGTGATCTGGGCCCAGGTAGCGCCGGCATCGTCTGAGCGATAAAGCCCGACATTATTCGGCTTGGACGCGACCGAAGCGATCAGGCGGTTAGGATTGCTTTCCGCAATGGCAATATGCGCCTGAATGATGTCCTTGGGTAGGTCGCCCGTGAGCTGCGTGAACGTTTGGCCGCCGTCCGTAGATTTGAAGATGCCGCCGCCAGCGCCGTTCCATGCGCCATTTTCCCACGGGCCTTCACGCGCTTCCCACAGTGTGGCGTAAACGATCTCCGGATTGCTGGGATCGATCAGGACGTCTGAGGCGCCGATGTTTTCGTCGTCGGCTGTCGGGAGAACTTTGGTGAAGTTCTGGCCGCCGTCGGTCGAGCGATAAACGCCGCGCTCCTCATTCGGGCCGTAAGGATGCCCCGCCACCGCGGCAAAGACCTTATTAGGATCACGCGGATCGACGGCAAGCTGCGGAATCTGCTGGCCATCGCGCAGGCCAAGGTGCGTCCATGTCTTGCCCGCGTCGATCGATTTGTAAATCCCATCGCCGACCGACAAATCCGGCCGATGCAGCCCCTCACCGCTACCAACATAGACCACATTCGGGTCGGACGCCGCCACCGCAATCGCGCCGATGGAGCCGGTGGGCTGGTCGTCAAAGATCGGCTGCCATGTGCGACCGTAATCGTTGGTTTTCCACACCCCGCCATTGCACACGCCGATGTAAAACACATTGGGCTGGCTCGGCACCCCGGCCACGCCGCGGGTGCGTCCGCCACGGTACGGGCCAATGGATCGCCAGTGGAGAGAGGAGAGGAGGCTCTCTGGAACCGAAACAGGTCCTAAAGGCTGCGTGCTCATGGGCTTTCCCGACTTTGAGTTTGCGCTACCCGACGGTCGTGACGAAGATTGCGTTCCAGCGGACGTTGGTTGCTTAGGCCCTGGCTGTTGGGCCGTGGCTGCGCCGAGAAATACCGCTGCAATCGCCAAATTTCTGATAAAAAAATAAATCCAGCCTCGGAAAATACCCACAAATTCCTCCTCAACATGCGCAGGACACTATAACAAAGCGCTACCGAAGCGAAAAACCGCCTCCCCATCTTCCGCGTACAGCGGCGGGGAGCTTTCATATTCTTGAAGCTACCCGAGAGCAGCATGATGTAAGAGTTATTTAATTTTCATCCGCAATCACTGCGGACAGACTATCTGCAATATTTCCATAGCGTTTGCGATGAAACACTGGTATAAATTTCAGCACTCTAGCAATGGATTACAGCTCACTCTCCTGCGATGAGTTGTTGCGTGCCTGTGCCGACCCGGAAAATACCGAAGCCTGGCAGGAGCTTGTCCGCCGTTTTAACACTTTAATTACAGTCACAGTGTGGCGCGTAGCGAGCCGCTACAGCTTCAGCCGCAGCTCGATCATAGAAGATCTGGTTCAGGACACATATACTAAAATCTGCGCGAAAAGCTTCCGTCTGATGCGGACCTTCAAGTCTGAGCATTCAAACGCATGTTACGGCATGGTCAAAACAATTGCCCGCAATGTCGCGATTGATTATTTTCGCAACCCTTGCCCGGACGACTCCTGTAGGCCTGATGTTGAGCCTATCGACGGCGAGAGTTCCCATTTTAACCTTCGCTCAACTGGCATGAATGAACTTGACCGCCAGATCGTGCTCCAGCAGATCGACAGAATCGACAAGATATTGAAGAAACATTGCAGCCAGCGTGATCAGGATATTTTCTGGCTGTATTACTTGCAGGAATTCTCTGCCCGGGAGATTGCTGAGCTCCCGAACTTTAAGCCATTGACGGTCAAGGGTATAGAAAGCATTCTTTACAGGGTCAAGCGGCTTATATGTGAACAGTGGGAAGAGGAAGACTAGTACAACAAATAAACTTCGAAGCGAAGGGTTTAGGGTAGATGACACGTTGTTTTAAAGGAGAGCAGTCATGAGACCAGCGGATAAGCACTTAACTCCGCAGGAATTGGACTTGCTGCTCTTGAACCCGGCCGATTCGAGGGACAGCAATGCCACCGGCGCTTTGCCGCCGGAGGCACAACAGCACCTAAACGGGTGCATATATTGCCAATCCGTGGCGGATAAATGTCGCAAAGCGGAAGAGGCGCTCCGGAACTTGCGGATCTGGAGCAGGACCTCTGGTGGCGGTAAGGCGCTGGCCCCCGGGTCAGAGTGCCCGCCCGAAGAAACCTGGTCAATGCTGGCGGCCAGCCTGATGAATGATGAGGAAGCCGCGCCTTTCATTACCCATGCCGCAACATGCGGCTGGTGCGGGCCTCGCCTGAAAGAAGCTATGCGCGATCTTGCAGATGACATTACCGCGGAAGAGCAGGAAGCTTTGGCTAAACTCCCCAGCGCTTCTCCGGGCTGGCAGCGAGCGATGGCCAAGAAGTTGGCCCAGCAGCGAAAGCAAGAGGACCCGCAGCCAGATCCGAAACCGGCCTTTCGCTGGTGGCCGAAGCTGGCTTGGGCCACAGCTGCGGCAGCGGTCGTGATTGCGGCTGGGCTTTTTGTCTGGCTCAAAACTCGCGAGCCAGATGTAAATGCATTGCTGGCACAGGCATACACCGAGCAGAGAACGATTGAGCTGAGGATGCCGGAGGCGAAGTATGGGCAGATCAGTGTGCAACGGGGAAAAGAGCGTTCTTCTTTGAGTCGTCCGACGTCACTGCTGGATGCCGAATCCATTATTGGCCACCACCTTGATAAAAACTCTAAAGATCCCGAATGGCTGGACAAAAAAGGCCGTGCTGAGCTGCTTGACGGAAACTATGACTCGGCCATTGCAACTTTGCGCCTCGCCAGGGATTTAAGTACTGTTCCTGCAATTGCGACAGACTTGGCGACCGCGTACTTTGAACGAGCACAAGCTGAGGCCGGCGCTAAATCAAATGAAGATTATCAAAATGCACTCAACCTGCTGAACGCAGTGCTAGGGGAAGACCCCAATGACCGGATTGCGCTCTTCAATCGTGCCATTGTGCAAGAAAAGATGGAGTCACCTCAGGGTGCTGTTAATGATTGGAATAAATACCTTTCACTTCCAGGTGAAGACGATTGGAAGGATGAGGCTCGCAAGCATCTGCTGGATCTGCAGAAAGAATTTAAAAAAAGTGAAGAGTATGACCGCCCTTTGATGGATTTCAGCACGTTTGCGCGGATCGTTTCGGCTGAGAACACTGCCTCGTGGCAGGCTGCCGATGCGCGTATAGAAGATTATTTGGAGTGGGCAGTTCGCTCATGGCTACCCACGGCTTTTTCTCTCCAGGAAGCGGAATCGAGCCGAAAAGAAGCACATCGAGCATTACAGGTGCTCGCTGTGATTTTGGCGCAACGCCATCAAGATTACTGGCTGCGCGATGTTCTCGAGCCTGTCCCCTCGCCCCGCTACGTGCGAGCCGTCTCAGCTCTAGGGGAGACGCTGAAGGCAGAAGCTGCTGGCGATCCTGAAATGGCTGCTGGAAAGGCCAAGGAAGCGGATGCTCTGTTTCGTGCTGCGGGAAACATGGCTGGAAGCATTCGGGCTAGGGCGGAACTCATCTATGCTCTTCACCGCTCCGTTCAGGGGCGGCGTTGTGAAGCTGCAGCAGGACTGCTAGAAAAAGATATCAATCTGAAATTAAGCCCATGGCTGAGAGCCGAAGTTCTTATTGAGCATTCCATTTGTACGGGAATGATGGGAAATCTGACCAGTTCCAAGGCTGAAGTTCTAGATGCTCTGGTTGCGACCAAGCGAGCGGCATACCCGCAACTTTACTTAAGAGCATTGGGCATAGCAGCCTCGCTCGATACTGAGATGGGCAGGCCCGATGCAGCCTGGGATAAAGACCGCGCGGGCCTAGCAATGTTTTGGAACGGCAGCTACTCTCCCCAGCGGGCTTATCAGTTCTATTCAGACATGGGGTTTTTCCCGGAGAAGTCTGGACAATGGTCTGTGGCCATGGTATTGGCTCGTGAAGCTGCTGCCCAGGCAATCCGGACTCGAAACCCGATGACGGAGGCGCTGGCTCGTTTTCGCCTGGCGAGTGCCGCCTCAGCTGCTGGATCGCGCCCAGAGGCGATAACAGAATTCGAGGCTGCGGGAAGAATTTATGAAAATCTTCCGCAGGACAGCACAACACGAACTTATCTTCTGGATGGCCAGATATCTCTAGCCGAGCTGAAAATCCTAAACGGGGAATGGGACGCGCCGCTCAAGAATCTTGCTGATGCCGAACGCCAGCTATCCACCATCTCCGACTACTCCATTCCCTTACGACTCTATACGGTGCTGGGCGAAATGTATTCTCGGCAAGCGCGGTGGGTGGATGCCAGAGCCGCGTATACAAAGGCCATATTAGTCAGTGAGCAGGCTTTGAAGAATCTACATGAGGGAGCAGAGCGGCTGCGCTGGAATCATGAAACGCAGCGCGCCTATCACGGTCTGTTGAAATGTTATCTCCAGGAGACCAATGATGCTGGCGGTGCCTTGGAGTTTTGGGAATGGTACAAGGCCGCTGCCGCGCGCCCTGTAACTTTCAAAGAAATTCGGGTCTCCAATGCGAATTCACTGCTAGTCAATATTAAAGCAAGCGCCGCGTCCCACACTCTAGATCAGGTTCGTGCCTATCTTAATAAAGAGGCAATAATTTCGTACGCTCAATTCCCTGACGAAATAGTGTCTTGGGCATTCGATAGCCGGGAAATAAGAGTTGCCACCGTGCACGTATCTGCCGCTGAATTCGAATTGACAGCGACTCGATTTCTTGACCAGTGTTCAGATCCAAAATCCAGCGTTGAAGCTCTCCGAGCAAACGGCAGAAAACTCTATGACTGGTTGATTGCTCCACAAGTCCATTTCTTGAGGCCTGGCGATCAAATCACGATTGAGCCTGATGGGCAGATCGCAAGAATTCCATTCGCCGCATTAGTAGATGAAAATGGAAAGTACCTGGCGGAGAGATATGCCATTGCGTTTTCTCCGGGCATGCATTATCGAAGCAGCAGGCGAGAGCCGGAGCTATCGCCTGATCAAAATGTGCTGATCGTCGCTCCTCCAGCCCTGACATCAGAAACCGGCCTGAGGCCCCTACCGGAGGCGATCCAGGAAGTCGACGCAGTCGCACGCCAGTTTCATCATCTAGTGCGGCTTACCGGGATCGCCGCCACACTTCAAGCGGTTGAACACGGATTGAGCAACGCCGAAGTCTTCCACTATGTTGGACATTCTTACGGCAACCTTGGCAGCCTGGGACTGCTTTTGGTCGGCAAAGAGCCATCAATGCCTGACCGTGGCCAGGAACCCGCGGTCCTGACGGCGGAACATATCTCGCGTTTGAACCTTCACCGAATGCGGCTAGTCGTGCTGTCGTCATGCTCCACTGAGAGCGACCCGGACCGGGTGCTCACTGATCCCGATGAGTTTGTGCGCGCGTTTTTACAGGCAGGCGCAGTCCAGGTGATTGCGAGCAGGTGGAGTCTCGATTCCGGCACTACAGAGATGTTCATGAAAGTGCTTTACGAGAGATTATTGTTAGGCGAGCCGTCATCGCAAGCGGTCAAAGTTGCCAGTAATCGACTTAAAGAAGATTTTTCCCATCCGTATTACTGGGCCATTTTTTATTCAGTTGGCTAACCCGAGATCGCAAAGCTTAGGAGGTAGTTATGGTAGGAAGACGCGCTTTTCTGGAAGGTGTCGGAGCTTTGACTGGCAGCGCAATGCTCAAACATAGTTCTGTTCCGGCTAATGGTTTCGCAACGCTTCAAACAATTAATCTGTTCTTTCACGGGCCGTTTGCTTTCATCGTGGACACTAGTATCCAACGGGTCCGAGTGGTGACTCCCGTAAACCATGATCATGCATTTTGCTGGTATGGCAACTCATTCCGTGCGATGAAACCTTTTCCCATGGATAATTTTGAGCTCGATCCAGCAGGACTGAACCCGGGTACGGCTCCCAATCCCGACCCTGCGCAGAATATCGTAATTCCAGCAGCGGCATGTGGTTTTTCAACTTCTACCGCCGGAACCATGCCGACAGGAGAAGGGAGCATTGTTGCTATTTCGCTGAAACTTCCTTATCCAAGTGTGCCGCCTACTCCTCTTCGTCCCGCACAGAATGGCCAGCCCGCGGGTTCTGCACTCAATTTTCGTGGTCCAAATGCGAATAAGATTGTCACTAAACAGTTTCCTCTGGTGTACAAGTTCACCTATTCTGTGCAAAACCCAGCGGCGGTCGCCCTTAAATCAAATCCAAACGACGGTTTGCCGGACTGGAATCCCGCGATGGAGAATCCGAACGCGGACCATGCTGATCTCCACATTTTTGCAGAGCCGCCTTGCGGAGTCGATGCTTCTCATGCTGCGACGGTATTTTCGGATCTCGTGGGACTGATCGACGAGTCAGTTGCGTTTATGGTCAGCCGACCCGATCCCACCAATGGCCTCCCAGGGTTGCCTACTGTGACTAGCGAAACCATGACATTGGAAGAGACGCTCCGTAAATTGGGGTTATGTCCGTCAAGCAGTCCAAACGCCGGCGTGCGAATTGTCAATTGCATGGGGCTGTTTGTTGTATAGCCGTTTATTGAGTGGAGGTATGAAATGACGCTGCGCTACTTTCTAATTGTGGTTTTCTGCAATGTGCTGGTCAAGATTGCTGCTTGCGGGCAGGTTGGTTTATCTATACGTGCCGTAACGATGGCATTGCCGCCAAACGAACCTATCCTAGGCGAGGTCGTTCCGATTCCCGCTTGCGTAACCATCGATGTGGATGATGACAGTCGCGGTTTCACTACGTGCGCTCAAGCAGCGCTGAGGCATGTTCATGTCACGGTTTTGCGTAACAGCCCATCCACCACCCAGACCAACCTTACTCAGGCATTTGCAAATCTGGCAGGTTGCTCCAGTTCTAAAACGGCAATGATGATCGGTCATGGTGATTCAGGTTACATTCATGTTGGTAAAGGAGACTACTTTGTCGATGATGATACCAAGTACGTTGGCGACGTTCAGGGTTATGGATCTGGCGTGCAGCCGTGGAATCTTCCACTTTGGGTGGACCTGAGTCGCAGCATCAAGGATAAATTTAATACGATTTTCCTGCTTGGGTGTGAGACGGGGGTCGGTTCACCTGGATGGGCCATCGTAACAAAGGTTGCCACGTTGACAGATTCCCACGTCAAGGCACCAACGTCGAAAGTGTGGTGTGATGACAATCTCAATTTGCGGCTTGAACAAGGTGCCAAGTGGACAGAATCAGGAAAAGATATGCCAAGTTCTGCTGCGAATGTTCAGTCTTATAAACAGCTGTCACAAGACGTTAAGCTTGCTGCTAATGAACACGGAGTCTATGATACCTTCAATCAGGGTTTGATCAAAATTATCAGCCGGTGTGTGTACAATACCCCTCGTCATCCCGTGGCAACAAAACAGGATTGCAGAATAGTGGCAAATCAAAAGCGGTTTTTACAACCAATACTTTTTGATCAACCATTCCAGCCCCATGCAGTACCCAATGCCGAGGTAACAGGTACTATCATCATTACCGCGTGTCCTTCAAGAAAAAATAAACCATGTCAGACTCGTGTCTTTGATGTGCTGAATGACGATTTGGTCGCCGATACTCCCAATCGAACTTATTATCATGTAGCCGACGACTTTAAACCTAACTGGATAGGGTTTGAATAGTAGCGCAGAGTAAATTTCGGTTACGCTAGAATTTCTAAAGTGACCTCACACTTTGTACGAATCTATTGTTTCCCCTCTCTGACACCAACTCCACCGGCGAGCTGCCATACTTCCAGGCTATCCTGAAGCTCGCCAGCAGAAGAAAGCCGGTAATCGCGAAGTTCTGCCAAGCGTTGAGGGCCCACTGGCCGTGCCATGTGAGTTGCATCGTGGTGGAGAAAGGCTTGAGATAGGGGATGGGCCACTGGTCGTCGTCGGGGCCGCGGGCGCCGATGAGGTCGCACAGCAGGTGCAGGTGGAAGCTGATAAAGACCAGGACCGCCGTGAGTCCAGGATGAGAGGGCAATCGGCGAATTGGCGTTTGTGGTCCTCGAATGGCCGGGCCGAAAGTGAAGTCAGAAAAAGAGCCTGTGGTGGCTGGGGTGGTGGTGAGTGGATGGGAGGCGGCCAGCGAGCCGATCCTGGCCAGCGGCCCCGCGACGATATAGGCGGCAAGGGTACACACCAAGGCAAATGCCAGCGTATGCAGCGAATGATGGTATTGGGAAAACCACAGCAGCGGATGCGATGTGTTACGGGTTAGCAATTCGGGGACGATACCGATGCCGTCGATGTCGGGCACTACGGCTGCGGCAACGACCAGCGCTTTTTCGCGGCGCGTGAGCGTGGTGGGGCGTCCGGTGGGTGAGACCGAGGCGAGCAGCCATCCGGCAAAGAAGTGAGTTACGGGACTCATGTGATCAAAAAAGGATTTTTCCTGTCTGCACGCACCATTAACAAAAAGCCATCGACTTAACTCCGCCGCGATACTGGCAGAAGTTTTACGTCGCTGGACAAGCACTAGACAAAAATTCTGCTCTCGTTGCGCTGCAATGCTGACAGAGAGTTTTTGCTTCGCTGCACAAGCACTAACAGCAAATTCCGCCCATCGCACAGCTACACTGAGAGAACGCTGTCTTGGCGAATCGATGCACAGCTACGCGATGCGCTAGTATGGGTCAGCATGCAGATTTCGACAAGATTACTGTTGGGGACGGTGCTGGCAGGGCTTGCGATGAGGGCGACCGTCGCGGCGACCCCGACAAAGGCCACGACCGCTACCACTGCTTCTTCCTATAGCGTTGTGGCGAGCGCTCTGGAGCAGTCGGCCAAAGAACCGCAAGCTGCCAAGGGGTCGCAACCTCAAGCCACAAAAGAGTCTCAAGCCGCGAAAGGGCCTCAGTCCAACGTCACGAAAACGCTTCCAGCTAAAACCACAAAAGAGTCTCAAGCGAAAGCGCCTGCGGAGTTTATAAAGCTTGATGCGGCAACTCTGCCTATCATCAAGAAGATACCAATCGGCGGCGATGCGGACTGGCTGGCCATAGGGTTTGGTTCGGTCTGGGTCACGGTGGCGAAAAACAATGAAATCGTCCGTGTCGATCCGGTCCGCAATGTGGCGCAGGCGCGCATCCCCGTGGACAAAGAACCGTGCTATGGGATTGGCATCGGCGTGGACCGTGTATGGGTGCTTAATTGCCAGAGCAAGACGCTGACGCGCATCAACCCGAAGACAAATGCAGTAGATATGCGCGTCCCGGTAAAGATTGACGACAGCGGCGAAGGGTCCATCGCCGTTGACGATCACTACGTCTGGTACGCCAGCAATGAAGATGGCCACTCCGGCACGCTGTCACAGGTTGAGGTAAAGACCGGACGCAAGCTGAAAGGCATTGCTGTAGGCAAAGACACGGGCGTGGTCAAACTGGCATTTGGATCAGTGTGGGCAATCAGCTCGGGAGAAGGCAATGTCTACCGGGTTAATCCCACGACGCGAAAAGTCACGGCCATGATTACGGTGGCGGAGGGCCCGCGCTTTACCACTGAGGGAGCGGGGTCGCTATGGGTGCTCACGCAATCGGATGGCAACGTGTCACGCATTGATCCGGCGACGAACAAAGTCGTGGCGGTTATCCCGGTGCACGTGCCGGGCAAAGGCGGAGAAATCTGCTTTGGCGGCGGCTTGATCTGGGTCACGATGGACGGAACTCCGGTGACGAGGATTGATCCGGCGACGAATAAAGTGATTGACCAATATGACAATTATCCCAAGGCAGACGGCATCCGCTACGGCTTTGGTTCAATCTGGGTGAGCGACCACGGCAAAGGCGAGCTGTGGAGGATTGATCCGGGGAAGATGCTAGCGAAGTAAGCAAGCGCTAAAGTAAAACCTTTAGCGCAAAGGACGCAAAGCTAGGTGAGAATCGCATGATCATCAACCGTTCTACCGCAAATTGACACGGATTGACGCGGATATGGCAGAAAATTTTTAACGATATGCTCACTCCACTCTTGCTCACCATTTTGTTTCGTAATTTGGGGCTACAATGAACCACGCTGCATTCTCGCAATCTAAGTGACAGAATGCGGAGCCGTGGTAAATTGGGCGAGGATTAACACTTTCGCAACGGGGAGACCGTTGCGTTTTGTCATTTTAGGGCTACGACCCTCTGCATGATCTCTCAGCATCGGATCGAATGGGGTTGGCTGGGGTCGAATGGGGTCGAAACCGGGGGGAGGGGTAGGTATCTCCGCTGGGGGTACAAGCAGAAGGCTGCAAAAACAAAACGTTAAACATAAAGGCACGAGGAAACACGAAATTAGAAACGGAAGCAACCATGAAATATCAAAGTAACTGGAGCCTAGTCGGAAGTCCAGGTCAACGGTTTTGAGGGACACCCTGCACAGCGCGCCTTTCGTCCTAAGGTGAATGGCTGGAGTGAGGAACGAAACCGAAACTGGCGTAGTAACATTCAGATAGAAGCACTGGAGAAATCTGATTGTGGCAACAAACGGCACAGAATTTGAGTCGGTAAGAACGGTTTCCGTGGTGCGCCATTACAAGCTGGGGCGCTCATTGATTCCAGCTGTGGATGGCGTAAGCCTGGCGACCGGACGCGGCGAGTTTATCGCCCTGCTGGGGGCTTCGGGATCGGGCAAGTCAACGCTCTTGAACCTGATTGCCGGGTTGGACCGGCCAGATTCCGGCGCGATCGTGGTGGAAGGCTCTGATCTTGCCACCATGACGTCTGAGCAGCTGGCGCAATATCGGCGGCACACTGTGGGAATGGTTTTCCAGTCATTCAACTTGGTACACACCATGACGCTTTATGAAAACGTTGAGCTGCCCATGCGCTTTGCCGAGGTGAAGCGCAAAGAACGCCGGGCGCGCGTGGTGGAAGCGCTGGAGCGCGTGGGACTGAGTGACCGCATGCAGCATAGGCCAAGCGAGATGTCCGGTGGAGAGCAGCAGCGTGCCGCGCTGGCCCGGGCGCTGGCCAATCGTCCAAAACTTTTGCTGGCAGACGAGCCCACGGGCAATCTGGATTCAAAAACCGGCACAGAAATTATGGACTTGATTCGCGAACTGAACCGCACGCTGGAAATGACAGTGATTATGGTGACGCATGAGCGCTCGCTGGCGGAACGGTATGC
>JBAVLE010000061.1:0-20270 GCA_049688735.1 Candidatus Angelobacter sp.
GCAAAAAGCAACAACAGCAGCGTCGCAGGTAAGACAGCACAACATGGATTCCGTACAACGCCTGTTGTCAACGCCGACGGCTGAAAAAGCCCTGAAGTCGGCAAACATGGACCCACTGCAGGTGAAAACCGCGGTCTCAACTCTTAACGATCAGGAACTGGCCCAACTGGCGGCGCGGGCGGATAAAGCGCAGGCTGATTTTGCCGCAGGTAATCTCGACCAACGTGATTTAATACTGATTATTCTGGGCGTCGCCGTGCTGATACTGATCATCGTGGCTGTCCGCTAGAAATATTTTGATGGCACGAAATATGCCGCAGAGACTCATTTGCATCTTGTGTCTCTGCGGTTTTGTTTTTGCCGCAACTCCTGGCGTCTGGCTCGACGTGCCTTTTATCAAGCAGGAAAAAGAAGGCTGCGGCGCAGCCAGCATTGCCATGGTGATGCAGTACTGGCGCAAGCAGCAATCCAAAGAGGTTGAAGCAGCCGCTGCCGAGCCAGAAATCCAGCGCGCCCTTTACTCGCGCAAAGATCATGGCATTCGCGCTTCCGATCTGGAAAATTATTTTCAGCAAAACGGTTTTCGGACCTTTGCCTTCGCCGGAAAGTGGGATGACCTTAAGCAGCATCTGCAAAAAGGACGCCCGCTGATCGCCGCGCTGAAACCTTCTGCTCTGGAAAGCTCGTTGCACTTTGTGGTGGTGGTGGGAATTGATCCTGCTGGGGACGTGGTTTACCTGAATGACGCCGCGCAACGCAAGTTGCTCAAGCAGGAGCGCGCTAGCTTTGAAAAGCAGTGGAGCGCCGTGAACCATTGGACCTTGCTGGCGCTGCCCAAGTGATACGTTTAAAAAAAATCTTTCGCGTTTTAACGGTTTTGCTGGCATCAGCCTGCGGTTTGCCGGCGCTGGTGCAAACCGATCCTACACTTGCGGCTAAACAACTTTTTGAGCAGGAACGATGGAGCGATCTGGCGCAGCTTTTGCAGCAGTCGCCGCGCAACTCTGCCGATCTGGATTATTACTATGGCGTCGCTCTGGCGCACCTGGAGCGCTGGGCAGAATCCGGCAAGGCGCTCTCTGATGGCCAGAGGCTTGCTCTAAACGACAAGCGCTTTCCTATTGAGTTGGCAGGCGTGGCCTTTAAGCAGAAGAAGTACGGAGAGGCCAGGAAGTATCTCCATCGCGCACTGCAACTTGATCCCAAAGACGAATACGCCAACGAATTTCTGGCGACGGTTTATTTCCTACAAGGCAATCTGGAAGCCGCGCTCAAGTACTGGAACCGAATCGGCAAACCACAGATCGCCGAGGTGAGAAGCGAACCGGCGTTAAAGGTGCGCCCTGCGCTGCTGGACCATGCCTTCGCCTTTGCGCCCGCCAGCACGCTAACGCTGGATGAATTGCTGGCCAGCAACGTTCGGCTGCGCGGCCTGGAAATCTTTCCCTCATATAAGCTAAACTTGGAGGCTCGGCCCGATGGGAAATTCGACGCCATTTTTCGCGCGCAGGAATTGAATGGCTTTGGCAACAGCAAGCTCGAGGCTCTGGTCCGCATCTTTAGCGGAGCGCTCTTTGAAGAGATCACGCCGGAGTATTACAACCTGCACGGCTCCGGCACGAACATCACTTCTTTTTTCCGGTTCGATACCGACAAGCGCCGGGCAGCGGCCACGATCAACGGGCCGGTGGGCGGAAGCCCGAAATGGCGTTACGGCGTGGGCACTGATTTTCGCAATGATAACTGGACGGTGCAAACATCCTTCACTGGGCCCAGCACGTTTTTGGGCGCGACGAACCTTCGGCGTGAGAGCGTAAGCGCGGAGATCACGCGGTTTGTTGGCGCGCGCTGGAACTGGACACTTGGCGTGGAGCTTTCGCATCGAGATTTCCGCAACGTTGTTACAGGCGTCGCTCTGACGCCGGATCTGCTGGCTAAGGGTTACCAGATCAAGCAGAAGGCGCAGTTCACTTACGAGCTGTGGCGGTCGCCAGAAAAACGCCTGACAATTTCCAGTAGCGGCAGTTCGCAGGCCGGACGGCTATGGTCGGCGCCGGAAGAGTCGTTTGAAAAACTTCAGGGCACAATTGCCATGCACTGGTTTCCTCGCGAACAGGGTGACGATTATGAGGCGCAATGGCGCGTCCACGTAGGCAAGACGTTTGGGCAAATACCTTTTGACGAGCTGTTCATGCTTGGGGTGGACCGCGACAATGATTTGCCATTGCGGGCGCACAGTGGCATGCGCCATGGTGAAAAGGGAAGCGCGCCGCTGGGAAAAAATTATTTTCTTTCCAACTGGGAAAGCGATAAGCATGTGTACTCAACCGGTATTATCACGGTGAAGCTGGGGCCGTTTCTGGATACCGGCAAGATTTTAGATTCATCGACAACGCTTGGTTCCCACAAATGGCTGTTTGACACTGGCCCGCAAGCGAAGATAAACGTGCTGGGAGTGGGCGTGGTGCTGCTTTACGGAAAAGATCTGCGAACAGGGAACAACGAGTTTTATACAGACGTAACGTGGTAAAGTCCACCAGTTACAATACCCGACATGCGTTCACTCATCATTGGCGGCACGCGAAATCTGGGCCCTTCCATCGTTCACGCATTGCTGCAACGCGGGTATGACATTGCCGTATTTAATCGCGGCCGGACACGTGATGATTTGCCAGAAGAAGTTGAACGGTTGCGCGGTGATCGGACGAATCCAGAAGAGCTGAAGCGGATCTTGAGTGGCAGGGAATTCGATTTGGTGATCGATACCACGCTTTATACAGGCGGGGAAGCTGAAGCAGTGGCCGAATTATTCAAGGGCCCCGTGGGCCGATACATCTTCCTGAGCACGGGACAGGTTTACCTGGTGCGAGTGAGCGCTCAAAGGCCATATAAAGAAGATGATTACGCCGGCGCGGTGATGGCCGAACCGCCAAAGTCGAATGTTTCAGAATATGAGAACTGGCGCTATGGTTTTGACAAGCGCGCTGCCGAAGATGTGTTCGCTCGTGCATGGACGGAAAATAAATTTCCTTTTACCAGCCTGCGCCTGCCAATGGTCAACAGCGAACGCGATCACTATGACCGCATCTATGGATATTTTCTCCGTATTCAGGATGAAGGGCCAATTTTGATCCCGGACGAGGACGGAGCGCCGGTGCGGCATGTGTATGGTGAAGATGTTGTTCAGGCAATTACGCGGCTGGCGGAAAGCGAGAAAGGTAAAGGTTGCGCTTACAACATTGGGCAGGATGAGACTTTGTCTTTAACTCAATTTCTGGAATTGCTGGCGGAAACAATGCATTGTCCGTTGAAGATCGTTCGGGTGCCAAGAGAAGATCTTGATCGCGAAAGCTTGTTGCCGCACTGCTCCCCCTTCAGCGGCAAATGGATGTCATCTCTAGAGAATATCCGCAGCAAGAAAGAGCTGGGCATGGAATACACGCCGGTCACCACGTACGTGAAAAAGCTGGTCAGTTATTTTCAGGCGGTGCGTCCGCATAACGTTGAGGGATATGCGCAGAGGCAGCGCGAAATGGAGTTTGCAAAATCGAAATAGTTTTTCGCGCAAATACTGATCATCTGATTCAGCGTTGAATTAAGAACATTTTTATAATCCTTCTAGCCGTGAATTTTTTTGGGACTCGCATTGTTAGCTTTTAGGTGGTTGTGTATCCGCGTGCAGTGAACCTCAGCGGCTAAAGCCGGGGAGTCTGATTAGCTTTACCGCAGGTCTAAAGACCTGCTCCACCCTGTCGTCGAACACAGTAAAGCGAAAAAGGGCATTCTGCCAACCATTCCTTACTCATCGCTAACACAACTTAACTCAGTTGAAGAGAGATTGTATCGCCGCAAGTGTTTGCACTCCATAACAGGAGTTTATTTGAACGTTGACGCCGGAATTTCTTCGAGGACGGCCTAAACGGGAGGGTGCATGAAACACATGAAGGCGATGCTGCTGGGCGCAGCGTTAATGGCGGGAACCACTACTTTGGCGATGGCACAAAGCGTGGTCCCGGTGCAATGGGGATGGGGACAACGCGACAACGACGACCGGCAGGCATATCAAGAAGGATTACGCCGCGGACAGGATGACGCGCGGCACAATCGCCGGTTTAATCCAGAGGATAGCCGTTGGCGCGAGCGCGATGATCGCGCGGCATACCGGTCAGGATATGAACGCGGCTTCCAGCAAAACCGTGGTGGATATGGCAATGGCGGCTGGGGCAGAGATCGCGACGGAGATGATCGTGGCCGTGGCGGCTGGGGCGTGGGCCGTGGCAACGGAGGCTACGGCGGGTATGGATCAAATGCCGCTCAGCAGTACGGCTATCAGGACGGAATCAACGATGGCTCACGTGACCGGCGCAGCGGGCACAGCAATCGTCCGACGCAGGACAGCAACTATAAACACGCCGACCACGGCTACAGTTCAACTTACGGCAACCGAGATTACTACAAACAAGCCTACCGCCAGGCGTATGAAAATGGATATCAACAGGGCTACAACAGCGGGGGCGGGTGGCGCCGGTACTAACAATTTCACAAGTAAAGAAAGCCGTGCGGTCAACCGCATGGCTTTTTTAATTTATGAGGGACATAGCGCCTGCCGACTGCCGCAAGACGTACGGACAAATGAAGGCCAAAGGCATGGAATTACTTTCTTTACCCAAAGATCAATGCCATCGAGCGGAAGCAGTGTTCCGCGATCCCTTTGTCACTGGCAGCATGACCGAGCTTAAAAATAAGTAATCGAGAACTCCAATCTATTCGTAACGCAGCGCCACAATTGGGTCGACTTTTGTGGCCCGTCGCGCGGGCAGATATGCCGCCAGTATTGCGACGCCAATCAACAGCAATGCCACAGCACCGAATGTAAGCGGGTCAGCAGCACCCACCTCGAATAGCATGGATTGCAGGAACCGCGTGAGGATGAACGAACACACTAGTCCCAGAAAAATGCCGATGCTGGTTGTCACCGCCGCCTGGCCAAGTATCAGGCGCATCACGTTTCCCCCCGTTGCGCCCAGAGCCATGCGCACACCCATCTCACGGGTTCGGCGCGCGACTGAATAGGCGAGAACGCCATAAATCCCTGCGATCGCCAGGAGCAAAGCCGTACCCGCAAAGATGCCGAACAGCAGAAGGTTGAAGCGACGTCCACTGGTTGAGGCAGCAAAGATCGTGGTGAAGCTACTGGTGCTCGGCGGAATGTCCGGATCAAGGTCATTGACAATTTTTCTTGCCGATGTAATCACTGAAGCTGGATCTCCCGCAGTTCGCACCACTGCGCTAAAGCGGTAAGTAGCCTGGGGACGCTGGCGATAGTTCACGTAAACGGTGGGACGCGGAGGTTTTTCCAGACTGGCTTCGCGCACGTCACCCACAACACCAATCACCGTAAGCAGGCGCAAGTCGCCGTCCATGTTGCCGAACTCGATCGTGCGCCCAATAGGATTTTCGTTCGGCCATTTCTCACGAGCCAGAGACTGGCTGATCAGCGCAACGTGGGGAGCGTCCATGGTGTCGCGGTCATCGAACAGGCGGCCGCTCAGAAGAGGAATTCCCAGGCTGCGAAAGTAACCTTCACTCACTGAAGCGTAATCGGCAGATCCGCCATTTTTGGGATCGCGGAAAAGCTGGGTGAAAAACTGATTCAGTTCTTTTGCCAGTGCACCGTTTTCCCAAACATTCCCCCGTGCAGAATCGTTGATTATGTCCAGCATCCTGGGCGAAAGCTGTTGCGGATTCAGCACTGCGAAACCGCCATAAGAAGAGATTCCAGTAGCCAGCGGCAAAGCGTTGGTGCCACCAACATCCTCAACACCGGGCAGTGTGCGCAAACGGTTGAACAGATCATTCAGAAACTCGACGCGCCGAATTTTCTGGTCCGGCGAAAAAGCGGATGGGAGCGCAAGATCAATGGTTGCGACGTGTTCTGTGCGAAATCCAGGATCTATTGAAAGCACCCGCATCAAACTTCTGCCCAGCAGCCCTGCGCCGATCAACAGCGTCATGGTAATAGCCAGCTGCATCACCACGATACCGCGTCCGATGAACTGGGTCCTGAAGCTGCCGGCGCTGCCTCTGCCACCTTCGGCAAGCGTGCTACGAATGTCACCGGAGCCTGAGCGCCACGCAGTGAATGTCCCGAGTCCAACGGCAACCACCATGCAGACCCCAAAGGCAAAGAAGAGGACTGGCAGATTCATTGAGACGCCAGCCAAGCCTGGTGTTTCTGCCGGAGCTAATTTCAGAATCCAGTGAACTCCCCACAATGCTGCCAATACTCCGATGGTGCCGCCCGCCAGCGAAAGCAAAAGAGTTTCCGCCATAAACTGGCGGACCATTCGGCCACGCGAAGCGCCTAAAGCAGCGCGGATGGCGAGTTCAGATTCACGGGCTGCCGCCTGAGCCAGCAGCAGATTCATGACATTAGCGCATGCCACAAGCAGGAGAAAGCCCACTGCTCCCAACAGAATCAGCAGCGATGGCCGCACAGTGCTGGTTAACGCATTTTGGAGCGGCAGTACTGATGCGCCGACAAGATCAACGTCATTGCCATACTGCTTCCTGATCGACGCGCCGATGGAAGAAAGATCGTCGCGTGCCTGCGCAAGCGTAACGCCATCGCGCAGTCGCGCAATGGCCTCCCAGTTATGCGCGGTGCGGGACGGCAGAGGCGGATAAAATTCCTTCGCGACCCAGATATCGGAATCCTGGGGAAAACGGAAGCCCGGAGGCAGCACGCCAATCACCGAAGCCGAATGATCCTCAATCCGCAATCTCAGAGCGGAAAGATCGGCGGCGGAATTCTGGTATTGTCGCCAATAGCTATAGCTCACCAGCACCACTGGAGCGGCCCCGACGCGCTGATCTTCCGGAGCAAAGCCTCGTCCACGAATCGGAGAAATGCGCATCAGCGGAAAGAAATCGCTGGACACCGCTGTCACCATCAGCCGCTTCGGTTCCGAACCTCCGGAGACTGATTCCAGCCCAGAATGAAACTCCGCTAGCCCCTGCAACGAACGGTTCTGTTCGCGAAAATCCTGAAAGTTGAGATCGGCCAGATTCATGTCGTGGCCTCTGCTGCTTTTCTCCCATACCTGGACCAGTTGTTCGGGCCGATCATATGGCAGGGGCCGCAGCAGCACGCCATAGACAACGCTGAAGATCGCGGTGGTGGCGCTGATGCCTAACGCCAGCGTGAACACAGCTATCAAAGTAAAGCCCGGATTGCGGCGCAACACGCGGACGCCATAACGCAAATCCTGCAATACGGTGTGCATCCAGTTTGTACCCCACATGCGGTGAGTGACTTCCTTGATCAGGGTCACGTTTCCCATCTCGCGGCGGGCGGCGTAATAGGCTTCATCGGGCGTAACGCCGCTTTCCATGCGGTCACGCTCTGCCATACGCAAATGGCTGCCGATTTCTTCATCCAGATCCTGTTCGCGTTTTTGCCTGTCACTGAAACTCATGCCTTGCCCTCACCTGCTGACGGATTCAAAATCCCGGCCATTGCTTCCATCACCTGCTTCCAGCGCGAGCGTTCTGAAGCCAGCTGTTTTTTCCCTTGAACGGTCAAACGATACTCTTTTACGCGCTGCCGGTTCTCTGACACCTTCCACTCAGAGTCGATCCATCCCTGCCTTTGCAGCCGGTGCAGAGCCGGATAAAGGGAGCCCGTGTCCACCTGGAAGACATCGCCGGATTGGCTCCGGATGGCCTGGCTAATGCCGTAACCGTGCTGCGGCCCCCAGCGCAATGTCTGCAAGACCAACATGTCCAGCGTGCCCTGTAGAAGTTCAATACGATTCTGGTAGCGCTGTTTCCTCGGCATGTAGATAGCCTACATCCACGGCAGTAGATTGTCTACATCCATAACCAGCGAAAATTGTCGTGAGCATGGAAGTTTCCATTTCCAAATTCATGGCTCTCAGGAGCTATGCCGAAATGATCTGCATCTAAAAAAGTAAGGACATCTGATCTCTGCCCATGGCGACATTCGATAGTGACGGCAAGCCAATCCGACTGGACCACTATCCACCGAACCGAGCCGGAAGCACTCCGGCAGTGATTCTGATCCATGGCTCAGGAGGCCCGCTTCACGGCCTCGATCCTTTCGCCAGCCAGGCCGCGCAGTTCGGTGTACACGTTTTTGTGCTGCACTATTTTGAACGCACCGGCCACAACTGGGTCGCACCCAGCCAGATTGAATCAAATTTTCTTGTCTGGCTTAAAACACTTGAGGACGCCGTAAGTTTTGTAGCCGGCCAGCCGAGTGTTGATGCAAATAAAATCGGTCTGCTGGGCTTTTCACTGGGTGCATTTCTCTCGCTTGCTCTGGCCACCCAGGATTCCCGAATTGCCGCGGTCGCTGAGCTGTTCGGCGGGCTGCCGGAGCAGTTCACCAAAGACGCCAGGAATCTTCCGCCGGTGTTAATTCTTCATGGCGAGCAGGACACAACCGTACCGATTGAGCGAGCGCACGAGCTCGAGCGCATCCTGCAACAGCATAAAGTTCCTTACCAGATCAAGATTTACCCTGATCAGGGACATGTGTTCAGGGGCCTGGCACAACTGGACGCCATGCGCCGTGTTGCGCAATTTTTCAGGAACCATCTTATGAAGGCGGCGTAAAGGCATAGTCTTCATGGACTTCCGCCAGAACAGCCCGATCACCTCATCTTGCATCTAATTTAGGACTGTGCTCTAAAGTGGCAGCACTGTTCTGGATCAGCGTCCGTTATTCTTTATGCCGAAACTACAGTCGGGCAAAATATCGAGTTTTCCACCTTCCAACGCCCCAGATACAGCAGCCGCCTCTGCCAGTGAAGCGGAAAAAGCGCAACGCCGCCTGGCAGCAATCATTGAATCTTCCGAGGATGCTATCGCCAGCAAAGACCTGAACGGAATCATTACCAGCTGGAACAAAAGCGCCGAACGGCTGTTTGGCTGGACTGAAGAAGAAATAGTCGGCCAACCGGTGCTCCTGATTATCCCCAAGGAACTGCACCACGACGAGCCGAAGATCCTGGCGAAGATCAGGGCCGGCGAGCGGATTGAGCACTTTCAAACTGTGCGCGTCCATAAGAACGGGCGGCGCATTGATGTCTCACTAACGGTTTCGCCTATCAAGGACGGCAAAGGAAACACTATTGGTGCGGCCAAGATTGTGCGCGATATCTCACGGCAAAAAAAACTTGAGGAAGCCGCGCTCCGCCTGGCTGCTATCGTGGAATCGTCAGATGACGCCATTGCAAGCAAAGACCTGAACGGAATCATTACCAGCTGGAACCGCAGTGCGGAAAAGTTGTTCGGCTACACGGCTGACGAAATCATCGGAAAATCAGTTACATTAATTATTCCGCCTGAATTGCACCACGACGAAGATATGATCCTCAGCAAGATCCGGCGCGGTGAAAAGATCGATCACTTTGAAACTATTCGCGTGCACAAGAACGGCGAAAAAGTTGAAGTATCGCTGACAATCTCACCGATTAAGGATGAAAATGGCCAGGTAATTGGCGCGGCCAAGATCGTACGCAACATTACGGAGACCAATAAAATTGAAAGGGCCCTGCGAACCACAGAAAAACTTGCCGCCGCCGGACGCATGGCTGCGACCGTTGCCCATGAAATTAATAACCCGCTGGAGGCAGTAACCAACCTGGTTTACCTGGCCAAGAGAGACTTGAGCAATAACGACCGGGTGGCGAGTTACCTGGAGCTGGCCGGCCGGGAACTTGACCGCGTGGCCCATATCACGCGCCAGACGCTTGGATTTTATCGCGATACTTCTTCACCCATACGGTTAAACATTACCCAGACGCTTGAGGACCTCCTGTTGCTTTATGAAAAGCGCCTCGAATCGAGAAACATCAAACTAGTAAGACAATTTGAAAAAGGCGTTGAAATTACAGCCTTAGCCGGGGAGATTCGGCAGGCATTCTCAAACCTGATAACCAATGCGGTAGATGCCATGCCACACGGCGGAACCCTGAGCCTGAGAGTTTCCGAATCGCATGAATGGAGCAACTCCGACCTTCGCGGGGTGCGCATTACCATTTCGGACAATGGCAGCGGCATCGACCCGAAGCACAGAAAAAAGCTGTTTCAGCCATTTTTCACGACAAAGAAAGATGTGGGTACAGGGCTGGGATTGTGGATCACACGCGGAATTATTGAGAAGCATCGCGGAAGCATCCGAATGAAGACCAGAACCGGACAGGGTGGCCACGGGACAGCCTTCTCGATTTTTTTGCCGACGCAGTACACAGTGGGCAAACGAAATGAACGCTCGGAAAGCGATTCCAGGAGCATTCTTTCCTTTAAAGGCCCAGCCTAGTGAAGATCATTGTGGTAGATGACGAACCAATTATTGCCGATACCCTGGTCAATATTTTAGCGGGCGAAGGCCATGATGCGCTGGCAGTGTCGCATGGAGAGTCAGCAGTCAAGTGGGCAAAGATGGTGCTACCGGATGCAGTAATCAGCGACGTAATCATGCCGGGAATGAACGGCGTGGAGACAGCCAAAGCAATTATGAAATTCCTTCCGACGTGCAGGATTATTCTTTTCTCCGGTCAGGCAGCCAGCGTTGACCTGCTTTCCAAGGCCCGTGCCGAGGGCTATATGTTTGAGGTGCTGGCCAAGCCCATCAATCCTGATAAGCTGCTGGAAAAGCTCAAGGATTAAGACTCATACGCTCCATTTGTCCGACCCTCTTAATCCTAGTAAACTTCTCCGCATGAAACGAACTCTGGTTTTCTCAGTCATGTTGTTGCTTTGCCTGTCCACGGGCTTTGCCCAGGATTGGGCCAAACAGAAATTGGACAAATCGCCCCGGCATCAGGAATGGGTGCAGATCAAGCACGATAATCGTACGGTGCAAGCCTTTGTGGTTTACCCGGAGACTAAAGCGAAAGCGCCGGTGGTGATTGTGATCCATGAAATTTTTGGGCTTACGGACTGGGCGCGCAGCGTGGCTGACCAGCTTGCGGCCAATGGGTACATTGCCATTGCTCCCGATCTTCTTTCGGGCATGGGACCAAAAGGCGGCGGCACCAGCGAATTTGCGGACACCCAGGATGCGGTGAAGGCTGTATCCGCGCTCAATCCTGAGCAGGTAACCGCTGACCTGAACGCCACTGCCGATTATGCGAAGAAGATTCCGGCAGGCAATGGCAAGCTTGCCGTGAGCGGATTCTGCTGGGGCGGCGGCCAGTCTTTCCGTTTCGCTACCAATCGCAAAGACCTGAGCGCGGCGTTTGTGTTTTATGGACCCGGGCCGGCCGACGTCTCCGCCATCACCGCGCCGGTTTATGGTTTTTATGCCGGTGAAGATGCGCGCATTGGCGCAACTATCCCTGACACGCAAGCTGCCATGAAAGCCGCAGGCAAGAAATATGAACCAGTCACCTACGCAGGCGCAGGCCAC
Source organism: Candidatus Angelobacter sp. (assembly GCA_049688735.1). Classification (GTDB taxonomy): domain Bacteria; phylum Acidobacteriota; class Terriglobia; order Terriglobales; family Acidobacteriaceae; genus Angelobacter. Next base: position 11,441 of record JBAVLE010000061.1, read on the forward strand.
GGATTTATGCGCGCCGGTGAAGATCCAGCTGCCGATGCGGCCATCAAAGCCACCGGCGATGATGAAAAGACGAAGAAGGCCAGGGACATGGCTATCGCCAACAAAAAGGCCTATTCAGAAGGCTGGCAGCGCTGGCTGCAATTGCTGAAGTCAATATAAAGTTCGCGAAGGACGCCGGATTCCCCTCCGGCGTCTTGGTTTTCCGCAAAGGGCCTCAGTCGATTGCCTTTGGCTGGTTTTCTCGTCGCTCGAAATCAAATTTTACAAAGCCGATGCTGAAATTGACGCGCGCACTCTGGGCGAATCGGTCACGCTGGAAAATGAGAAAGGCAACACCGTGCTGCGAGTCCCTGCTAATGCTGGGATGGACGTGGATTATGAAGGTGGACGCCGTGCCAGCTTCAGTTCCGATTTTGCTATGACGTCACAAACGGGCAGCTTGGATTCCAGCTTCCACGGAAAGGTGAAATCATGGGGGCACGCGTGTTCGTCTGCGCACCCGGAAAGGCTCTGTTTCATTGCAAAAGCTTTCTGGAGGCCTGTGAAATCGGGTGTTCATTTTCGCGGTCGTGTTACTTTGGCATTTTCCTCACCGTGACCGTCACGATACGCCGCGTTTTCATTTAATATGCATCCGTGGCCATACGTGAAATTCATGTAACTGGATACCGCTCAGTACGCAGTCTGCGGCTGCACCTGAGCCAGATCAACGTGCTGACCGGCGCCAACGCTACTGGCAAGACCAACCTTTATAACTCCGTTTTCCTGCTGGCCAAGGCGGCTGCGGGAGGCTTCGCCCAGGTGATCGCGGAAGAAGGCGGCATGCCATCAGTGTTGTGGGCTGGCGCGCGCAAGAGCCGATCCATGGGGACAATTCGCACGGAAGGTGTGCGCATGTCGCTGGGCATTAAGACAGACACGTTTTCTTACGAACTGATCTGCGGCCTGCCCAAGCAAAGTTCAGGAGAGAAATCGGCGTTTTCGCTCGATCCGGAGGTTAAGGAAGAGCGCGTATGGATGGACGCGCCCCACGGATTAAAAGTCACGTTTTTTGAGCGCTCGCCTAAAGGCGCGTGGATATTGGATAACGATGAGCGCCTGTCCGACTACTCAGGTGAACTGCTGCCCACCGAATCCGTGCTTTCCCAGTTGCGCGAGCCACATCTTTATCCTGAGCTGTCTTCGCTGCGCACGGAGATGAGCCGCTGGCGCTTCTATCATCACTTCCGCACGGACGCTGAGTCTCCTTTGAGGCATCCGCAAGTAGGCGTGCGTACGCCGGTGCTGGCGCATGATGGGCGCGATCTGGCGGCGGCGCTCCAGACCATCAATGAAGTCGGTCAGTCACAGGATTTGCACGAGGCTATTCGGCAGGCGTTTCCCGGAGCGTCGCTTGAGATTGAGCATGATGAAGATAACGGAATGTTTGCGGTGCTGCTGCGCATGCCCGGATTGCGGCGCCCATTGCGCGCGCGCGAACTTTCCGACGGCACGCTGCGCTATCTATGCTTGCTGGCGGCGCTGTTGAGTCCGCATCCGCCATCATTGCTGGCGCTGAATGAACCGGAAACCAGCCTGCATCCTGATTTGCTTGAGCCGCTGGCCAAGCAGTTGGTGAATGCCGGGCGACATTCACAGCTCTGGGTGGTCACGCATTCCAATCGGCTGGCCGAACTGGTGGAAAAGTTTTCCGGCGAATCGCCAATCAGCCTGGAGATTATCAGCGGAGAAACGCGCGTGGTGGGACAGCGGACTCTCGATGAGAGCGAAGAGGAAGCAGGATAACCGATCACTCCCTAAGCTTCGCTTGGGATCTTAGCGCCTACACGGCCTGACGACGTGCGGGGTACCTGCAATTCCGGCATCGGCTTCGAGGTGAAAAGTTTTCGACAGGGTTTAGCCAGCCATCGTGCCCAGGAGGTAGCCTTGTTGCGCCGCGCGCTGTCCGTGGAGATGCCGGTTCCGGCGTACATTTGCCGGTAGAGTTTGGAAATAAAAACAAACGCCAGACGTGATTTGAAATTGGGCGTGCAGTTGGACCGCTTCCAGATTGACTTGAAACTATAGAACCTGTCCCACACACCCTGCGTCCGCATGCGTATTTCATCGCAGCTCATTACAGGATGTTCCATAAACATTTTTGGCCGGATGCTGGCTGGAATCAGCCAGAAGCGGCTCAGCGGAATATCATTCACGCGAGCGCTGTCAGGCTGGGCTTTTTCCCACTTCTCAAAATCGACTGTCCCGGGGAACGGCGTGAGCATAACAAACTGCGCAAAGGTCACGCCTGCACGCTGCGCCAGATTCAGAGTAGCTTCAAAGGTGGTCTGCCGGTCAGAGGGCAACCCGAAAATAAACGAGCCAAGAATATGGATGTTGTGGTTCTTGAACTCTTGCAGCCGCCGGACCAACTCTTCTCCGGAGAAATTAAAATCTTTGTAAACGTCCTTGAGCCCCTCTGGCGTTACCGCTTCCACGCCGACGAGTGCTCCCTTGATGTGGGCGGCATGCATTGCGTCAAGAAACTGCGGATCTTCGGCCGCTTCCATGGTGATTTGAGTAAAAAAGACCATGTCTTTGGGCAACTGCGCCAGGCGCGCCATCAACTCAAACCGCTCAGAGCGGATCGCCTTGAGCTCGGCTACGCGAACATGATTGTTCTGCCGCTCGGCCAGCCTGATGTCGGTGAGCGAGACGGGATAAAAATTGTCGTCGGCCAATGCAATGTAGCGATATCCCAACCGCCGCAGTTCTACGATCTCCTCAATCACCGCGTCCGACGCGCGTTGGCGCGGCTTTTGTCCATCCGTGCGCCACACGGAGCAGAAGGAGCAATGTTTAGGGCAACCGCGGACCGTCTGAACGGAAGCCCACATGTAACGTTCCGGCGGCAGCAGGTCCCAGCGGGCAGATTTGAAGTGTTCGGCTCCGACTCTTCCGCCTTCATAAATCCTTTTAAGAGTGCCGTTGGCGGAGTCTCTCAGAGCGGCCGGCCAAGCCTGGTCCCCATCGCCTTTTACCACGGCGTGAGCGCCGCCTCTTTCAAAGGGTTCTTCTGAGTAAAGCGTGGGGTGGATGCCCCCGAAGATAACAGTAGCGCCGCGCTCACGAGCTATGCGCCCGAGTTCATAGCCGCGCAATGCGTTGCCGGTGTGGACCCCTATGCCCACTACGTCGCCAGCATCGATGCTAAGCGGATCCAGATGTTCCAAAGTTTCGTCACATATAACCGGGTCGCCAAAGGAGGCGGGCGTAGCGGCAGCAAGAACATAGAGCCAGCGTGGCGTGATCACTGCGGTTCCGAACGAGGTATCGCTCGGATTGACTAAATGCACTCTCATAGGCCTCATCTCGAAAATCCTGTTGTCGATCCCTGGCTGATACGCAACCTTAATTATAGCTGTTTGAGGGCGCTTGTGTTCGAGATCAAGCAAGTGGCAGGTTTGGAGGTTTTTTCGAGCCAAGAGCCCGAATGAAGGGAGCCATCCGGCGGAGGAAAGGCTTACTTTAAATGCTTCAGCATCTCTTTGAATGCGGGAGTGCCGGACTTACCGAGTAGTTCATAGATCATCATCTCCGTTGAAGACAGTACCGCGCCGGAGGCCTGCATCCGGTCCAGGCCAAGCTTCCAGTTGAGTTCGGTGCGTGAGCTTAGGGCATCTGCGGCAACATGAACGTTCAACCCCTGGTTTAAAGCGCCAAGGGCAGTCTGCATGACGCAAATGTGCGATTCCATTCCGCACAGGAGTAGTGTGGTTCGGTTCGCCACCTTCCTGATCTGCGAACAGTATTCACCGTTGCCGAAGCAGCCGAACTCCATCTTATCCACAGTTTGAGTTTCAGGAAGAAGAGAAGTAATCCCGGAAATTGTCTTCCCTAGTCCTTTTTCATATTGCGTGCTGACGATTATGGGCAGAGACAGAATGTCGGCTAGGCGGACTAGCAGTTGTGCGTTGCGCACCAGGCGTTCTTTTTCAAAGATGGGCGGCAGCAGCTTTTCCTGGATGTCAATGACGGCAAGCGCGCAGTCTTCCTGACGCAGCAACCGCCTGGCAACTTCAGAGTATGGAGCGGTGCCAATAGGGGCGGTGATCATATAGGAATTGTAGCGGTTTCTAACGTCCCTGAGCGAAGCGAGAAAATCACCATAACGACCATGGTGTTCGGGGCGCCAAACCGGGAGAAACGTCACCACTGATTCAACGGTGTTCGTTCTTGTAATCAATGTGCGAAGTCGAACAGTCTAAAAAATGGGGTGATCGCGCGTGATCTGGTGATCGAGTGATCGGAAAAGCAAAAACCTCACCACAGTAACACTGGTATACACGGATCAAAAAAGTCAAACAGACGCCGCTATGAATTTATGAACTCGTGTCATCGGTGTGAGATTTGCTGTTTTGCAAAACCAGTTTCGCCGCAAAAAGGCTTCCGGCATAATCACTATTTCCGGGTATATTGCAGCACCACATCCAGAACGCGCCATTCGCCATTCGACTTGGAAAGGTGCATGTAGTCAACCCAGCGGCCGGTCACAACCTTAACGCTGGCGGCATCGCGGTAGACATCGAGTACTTCGATCTTCTTGACCCGTTCGGCGATGGGGGTTTCTTTGCCGCTTCCCATGCGAACGCCTTCCACCATCGATTGAACAGTATCTTCGCTTATTTCCGTATGGCCATTCACGACCCGCAGGGTGCGCTTGTGGAAATCTGGATGCAATGTTTTCTGCATTCGAGAGGCATCGGCAGTGTAGTAAGCGTCCATATAATCCTGGGCGACTGCGGTAATGGCGGTCTTTTCATGAGAGCTAGTGCTGCCCCAAGCCAGGGCGGCCACGCTTAAAACCAGCAGAATGAACAAAGCAATTGTTTTACGCATAATCCCTCCATTCTTAACAGCAGTGCTGAAAATCGCCTATCACGTCCGGCCAATGTAAGTGATCTGCAAGCCATAGCCCATATGACCCAAACCCCTAAGCTGCTGCTGAGATTGATGTTAGCTGTAGGGAAAGAAGTGCTGGCCGACTTAAGAGTGTTCGTTTTTGTAAGCAGTGTGCGGACTCGAACAGTGGAGCGGCCAAACGTCTGATTAAAGCTCAAGAATACAAAAGCGCGGCCAGGTAGCCGCGCTTTTGTTACTGAAGAGGCAAATAAGGAGCCACAATCCCAGGGCTCGGCGGTGACACCCCCTTGGCAACCACCGCCAGTCCTAGTTTGTGCTTTTTCCGTTCATCCTGTTGAGTAGTGCGTCTTAGGAGGGAAACGTTTCATCAAATTGCAAAATTTTTTAGGTCAGTGAAGGCGCGGCCAGTTTCTTGCCTCACAATGTACTAATTCCCGCTTTTCTTTCGCCATGAATTCGACTAGCATACGCATAGTTCCTGTTAATCAAGTTGTAATTTTTGGATGAGAAAGTTCGGGGATAGGTCTCCCTAGGCGCATCCGTGTACTTGGAACAAACCCACGCCAAACTGGGACCAGGTGGGATGTCCAGGGAGGGGGTAGGGGTTAACCAAAAGATAACTTTGGGATTGCCAAGATCGCCGAGAATTGCCAATAAGTGACAAGCGAAAGGCCGCTCAGGCGGAAAGCAAGTCTGTTCTTTGATAATTTAAAATGCTGCTAGCCAGTAGCTTCTAGCTGCTGGTTTCCCAGCCAGGCTGCTCCTAATCGCCCGATGCCCGATCTCCCACTGGTCGAATGGCCCGATCTACTGTCCTCCGGTCTTGGCCGTGTTTGTCTGGCCACTGCTGGGTGGAGCGTTCTTTACCCATTTATCGAACCACGTAACCATCTCCCACAGGGTGTGTTCGGTCGACTCACGCGCCAGATATCCATGAGCTTCATATGGAAGCTGGACGTAACGCACGATACCGCCATTGCCTTTGATCGCCTGATACATGCGCTCACTCTGGATGGGGAAGGTACCGGAATTATCGTCGGCCATGCCGTGGATCAGCAGGATGGGGTGTTTGATCTTGTCGGCTTGCATGAAAGGCGAGACCTTGATGTACATCTCCGGGGCTTCCCAGATCGTGCGCCGTTCGCTTTGGAATCCGAAGGGCGTGAGCGTGCGGTTGTATGCGCCGCTGCGGGCGACTCCGGCGCGGAATAGATCAGAGTGCGCCAGCAGATTGGCGGTCATAAAAGCGCCGTAGCTGTGGCCGCCGACGCCGACGCGATCTCGATCAGTCACGCCCATTTCGACGGCTTTGTCTATGGCGGCCTTCGCGCTGGTGACAACCTGCTCCACGTAAGTATTGTTCATGGTTTCAGGATCCCCAACGACCGGCATGGTGGCGTTATCGAGGACGGCATAACCCTGCGTTACCAAAAACAGCTGCGAGATGCCGGTGATGGTGGTGAAGTGGTACGGCGAGCCCGAAACCTGTCCAGCGGTGTCCGCGTCATTGAACTCCAGCGGATAGGCCCATACGATGGTCGGGAGGCGCTCACCTTCTTTATGGTTGGCAGGCAGGTAGAGCGTGAAAGAAAGCTGGACGCCGTCCGCGCGTTTATACGTGACTAGCTGCTTGGTAATGCCGTGGAGCTGCGGCGCAGGATCGGGAAAATCAGTGATCGCTTTTTTGTCCGCGCTGTTAGCTATGCGGACAAAATAATTTGGCGGCTCCGTGGGACTCTCATGGCGGGTCAGGAACTTGGTGCCATCGTCGGAAAGAAGAGCGACCACGGATTCATATTGGCCGTCACCGCATTGGAAGATACGCTCAGATTTTAGAGTATCGAGGTCAAAGCGATCCAGAAAAGGGAACTCGCCTTTTTGTGAAGCGCCGTTGCCTGCCAGGAAAATAGCGCTGCCTGATTGACGCATCACACGCTTTCCGTTTGGCAGCGTCCGCATCAGGGGCGAGCCGGGATCACGGTAACGGTCGCGTATGGAGCGCTCCGATATCAGTTTGGGCTGTTGGCCGGGCTTGGCAATATCGATCAGGAAAGTGCGTACCCAGCGGCGATCACGATTGTAATCGCGAGCCAGGCCGAGGCCGTTTTCAGTCCACTCAATAGCGGAGCCGCGGCCAAAAGCGCCAAATCCGCCGCCTGCGGGGACAAAACGCTGCTCGAGCTTGGCGAGTTCCTGCGGCTGGCCAGTAAATGGCGCACGCAGCAGCATGAGCTTGTCACGGAAAGGAGCTTTGGTTTTAGGATCACCGCCGTCCAGCGCATCCGCCCAGATTAGCGTCGCCGGCTGCGAAGGCACCCATTGGTAATCGCGGGGACCAAGCGGCACGCCTTCAATCGGGACATGCTCTTCCAGCGGAAGGCTGGCGACTTTGTATTCCACCTTGCCGGTAAGATTCCATATCTCAACCTCGCGCGGAAATTCGCTTTCCGGCAGGATGTACGAATAAGGAAGTTGAATGCGGCTGACGAGCAGATGCTTGCCGTCAGAAGAAGGTTCTATGCGAGAAAAGATCCCGGGCTTGCCGATAGGAGTTGCTACATTGTTTTTCACCAGCATCAGTTGCGACGTGGCGTAGTAATCGAAGAGGTCTTCATCGTGCCGATTCTCAAGCAGATCTTCATAGGTGCGGACCGGAGCTTTTTTGCCATCGCTTTCCTGAATGATTGGACCTTCAGGAGATTTTGGCTCTGCCGGTGGATTGCCCCGTGTAGCCGGGATGGTTTGGACTAACAGAGTTTTGCTGTCGGGCATCCACTGCAGCGGTTCGCCCATTACGGCGCTTAGCTTAACTTTAGGAACAGCGCTCGCTGTGTTAGTTCCGATCTGCCCGATCCACAGTTCAATGCCGTTGGCGTTGGTGTTGGTAAACGCAAAGTGCTGGCTATCCTGCGACCATTCTGGAGGGCTCAGGTAGGCGTTGTGCGGGACCGTAACATCTGCCTGCTTTTTGCCCTCAGTGGAGTAAAGATGCAGCGCGATGAAGCGCGGAGGATGATGCCTGCCATTCGTGGCGGGATTGATGCGCAATCCGGCAAGCCGAAGCATGGGTTGCGCCAGATCTGAAATTGGCGGGTAAGGCAGGCGATCAGCCGCGAGCAGCCATTTTCCATCTGGACTTACCTGCACCAGCGGCGTTGGTCGGGCATTCAAAATGTCAGGAATTGGCTGAGGAGCTTTCTGATAACCATGGAGTACTGGCTGTTCTTCCTGGGCTGCTTGCTGAGCATGTGCCGCCAAGCAGAAAGGAAGGACAACCACAAGGAGTAATCGACGAATAAAGATACGTGCCGGCCTGGTCATGCTGATTTCCACCGCCTTTTTCAGATTCTCGGAATGAATGAGTCTATCCAAAGTTGAAAGGGATTTGAAGAAATCATCTGAAAATCTGCGCCGCGCAATCAGTGCCAAAGTCTCTCTCCACTGCTGATTTCCTGAAGTACCGCATGCCTTTCCTGGTGCTCAAGGGAAGCAAAATAGGAATTCAGATGTAAACAAACAGCAATTCGCACGTGGGTTTGCTCCCTCCTGGAAGAAAGGAATGGAATGGATAGGCGCCTGATGCTAGGAGCAATTAGCAATACCAATATTGGAAGAACTTGTTTTCTAGTGATCGTTAAACTGCCGTTGCAATATCTTTCAACTGCTCTGGATAATGGTCCACCAGCGTTTTTGGGGCCTTCACTTTCTTTCCACCGAGCATTTCTTTTAACTCTAGTGCGTTTACGGCGGCCTGCCCTTTATAGTGATTGTTGGTCACCACAAAAGTTTTCTGCGTCTGCCCGGCGATATGCGTCACTTTATCTTTCCACCCTTCAAGTTCTTTCGGCTTATAGAGGTAGTTGTATCGGTCGTTTCGGTTATCGGCCTGAAACCACTCTTTGTAATTCCGCCCGTGTAGCCGCACATA
>JBAVLE010000062.1:0-10603 GCA_049688735.1 Candidatus Angelobacter sp.
GCTCTTTACGGCGACTGGTTTTTTCTGAATTTGGCCTACAAAGTCTTCAGCAGCCAGGCCCCGAAAAGTATCGCCGTTAATGCCAATGACGCCAACCGGAATATCCGCTTTGCACGCGGACTGTTGAGCTGGAACAAGGCTGGAAAAAAACACCACTATACCTAAAGCGCTAAGAATGCGGGATACCATTACACAACTCCCAAGCAAATTAAAACTAGGTTCAAGCTAATTGTAACAATACGTCCCGCTGTTCCTGTCCTGGATGGAGGGGGACTCCTCATCAGTCCACGCATCCTTCTGCAAGTGACTAAACAGCTTTGTACAAAAGATGCACCGCTCTTTTTGAGAAAACTTGAGTTCCAAAATGGAAACTAAGGAACCAAAAGCAGCGCCTACGAAACGGCACATTTTTAAAGAGAAGGCGAAAGTTCCAATAAATGGACACTCATTCCCATGCGTGGCTATTTTCAACTGCTTCCCAATCAGGCCAGTGTCCTAAAGGACAATGGCCATTAGTTCACAGCACCAAAACCATGTTTGGAATTGTCCAAAAAGCAAAAACTTATGCAGCTTTTCTGGATCGATTAAAATAAAAATAATTCCTTTAGATTCATTGATTTATAGGGATTTTCCCCAAGCCGAGTTCCCGGTTGGGATAGTATATTGCCGGTACAAAAGTTCACTCACACAAGTCACTTTTCTCCCGTGATTTTGGGCACGCTGCGCCAGAGTTCGCGGACGCTGCATGTGCTGATTGAGACTCAAAGTGGGAACGATCCTGGGTGAAGTTTTTGCGTAAAGAGTTGTGAACGGAAGGATTCCGCGAATTCGCGAAGTCAATGTCTAAATCGCAGGCAAATCTCGATCCGCAATCAGGCTTCACGCTGACGGAGCTAATTGTGGTGGTCACGATCATTCTGGTCGTCACCGGCCTATCCATTCCCAATCTCACAAGGGCAATCGATACCTACCGCATCAAAGGAGCAGCGCAAACACTGGCATCGGCCTACCAGGATGCGCGTCTCCGCGCTACCCAGAAAGATACTTCCTATCAGGTGCTCATATCACCACCAGGAATTTTGCCGGCACAGATCTGCATAGATCTGGATGGAGACAGCACCTGCAGCGCGGGCGATCCGGTGACCACATTCCCGACGCAGGTAAAAGTAAGCAATCTTGGGGTGCCGGTGCCCCTTAATTCCGACCTGTTGCATTTTCGTGCTATTGCAACCGAGCAGCCTGGCGCTCCAGCCAATAGCTTGACGTGGAATGCCATGGGATTGCCTTGCCAGCGCACTTCACCCATAGCCCCATGCACTGCCGTGGGATGGGTGCAGCACCTGCAGCTTTTAGGCGCGAATGGCGATGTGATGTATGCCGCCGTCACCGTAAGCCCGACTGGCAGAATCAAAACCTGGATATTTATTTTTTCAGGAAACGGAAACGGTAGCTGGCTTTAAGACACTATATGGTTACGAATCGCGAAATTCGGGGAGCTAGAACGGCAACAATGTCGCGTGGATTCAGCCTCATCGAAGTAATGATTGCCATGGCGGTGCTGGCCGTTGGACTGCTCGGCGGTATCGTAGTGATCGGGGTAGCCAGTGCGAATGATGGCCGGTCAAAGTTGCATTCCACGGCTGTGACATTGGCGCAAAGCACCATGGAAAAGATTGTCGCAATCCCTGCCAACGCGGCGGGTACAGGCGCTGAAACCACAATGAAAGACTGCACCGGGAATTCGTTCACGATTGAGACAGCTGCACCAGGCGGCACAGGGGGCTCTGACCTGATTTCCTCTGGGGCTTTTGCTGGATCGGTGGATTTCTCGAAACCTGTTGTAGCCAACTACGCCATGGTTTACACCACCTGCGGGACTGCGACGACAAATGTGAATTATGACATCCGCTGGAGAATCGATCCGGGGCCAACGCCTGCCACACAGCTAGTGACTGTGAGCGCCAGGCCTTTGGTTTCAGCCGGCGCGGCGCAGTTTACGTTGCCTTACACGCTTCATCAGTTAAGGGGGAACTTCTGAATATGAAGCGCATTCTCCATCTGAATGTCAGTACTAACGCGAAAAGGAAGGCCACTACAGGTTTTACGCTGATAGAAGTCCTGGTCAGCCTGGCGATTCTGGTTACTGTCACTGGTGCAGTCTTGGAGCAGATTAACTCAATGCAGAAAAAATCAGCTTCTGAAGCCGTGAATCTCGACTTGAATCAGCAGGCCAGGGATTTTATGAGCCAGACGGTACGTGATTTGCACATGGCAGGGTACCCCACCGCCAGCATGTATTCGGTGGATCCACTGGCACGTCCCTCAATGGTGGCAAACCGGCTTGTCAGGGTATCGTCCACGGAAATTCTGTTGGAAGGTGATGTCAACAATGATGGCGCTGTTGAAAGCGTCGATATTGCTTACGTTGCAAATGATCCCAATGATCCCAATTGCCCATGCATACGCAGAAGCGCACAGGCAAAAATCAACGCGGACTCATTTAACCAGCCTAAAAATCTTTTATATACCGAAACTCAGCAGGTATTTCCTCCCGGTACGCAGCCAGGCCAATCTGGTGAAGACCTGTTTGAGTATTATGACCAGAACGGGAATACGGTTCCAATCGGAAGTGGTCTTGATATCTCCACTCCAGCAACCTCAACAACTCAGTCAGGACAAGCATTGATTAGCTCTATCAAGACGGTAAAAATCAATCTTACTTTGCTTACAAATCAGCGTGATCCGGTAACCGGCAATTTCGTCCATACGTCAATGTCTGCAAGTTCGAGGTTGAATTACTAAATGGCAAAGATCATTTCCAGAATCGCAAAGCGGGACGAGCAGGGAATGGCCCTATTGGTGGCCTTGTTCGCGCTGTTGCTGCTTTCTGGCATTGGTTTGTGCATGGTGCTGGCGTCGACCACTGAGACGCGGATTGATGCTAATTATGGCGGCGGCCTCCGCTCCTATTACTCTGCCCACTCCGGCCTTGAGGAAGTGCGCGACAGGATCAGTTTCCCATCATCCGCTGCTTCACCCACCGGACTGGCTAACTTTCTCCCCACGGATATTGCTGGTAATGCCGGTGGCGTGTTGTACGTGCTGAACTCCGAAGGCGGAGAGACGGTTGATCCCACCGATCTGACTAGCCCATATTTTGACGACCAGCTTTGCCACGATTACAACTCAGGCGTAACCATTCGAGACTCCAGGTGCACCGCAGTTCCGGCTACAGCCAACTGGATGGCAACGCAAAATGCGGCACCCAGCACCGCTCCTACGGCCGTTCCTCTCGGCTACAAATGGGTGCGCATCAACATGAAGACAAACCGGATCGCTGCGCCTTATTTTGTCGACCAGCAAGGCGATCCTGCAACACTGGATACACGCGTGTGCTGGGATGGAGAGACCGAACAACTTTTGCCTGGTCCGGCCACTATAAAGTGCGATGCCAACGGCATGCTGCCGGTTTATATGCTCACGTCTTTGGCTGTGGCCCAGGGCACGCGAAACTTGTTACGCGCTGAAGTGGTAGGCCCGTCGATTCGGCCGCCCGGCGCCATCACCATGGAAGTTGTCACCTCCAACAGCACTAGTCCTGTTACTGCAACTTTCGCCGTACCGGGCGCTACAAACGCCACTGTGATTCCGTCGACCACGATTGATGGCCGGCCGCACGATTTGAACGGCGGTTCTTCTGCTGCTTGTTCCCCTGTGGCTGCCTTGGCTACCAATACATCTCAGGGAACAACTTCTTTACAGAATGGATTGAACAGCCTTCGCATGGCCATTGTGAACGCGGCCAATACTGTGTGTGATTCTGGCGGAAACACCATCGCTTCGTACCCGCCCGGCTCATGCACTACGCCACTGGCATGGGTGCGGGGAACGGGTACCCTTCCTACATTCACCACGATCGCTCTTTCGACGCCGCAATCGCCCGCGCCAAGCCCCACGCCCTCGCCTACTCCCATACCAGTTCTTACTCCCACGCCAACGCCGATTTCCAGCGGAAACCATAGTGGACCTGGTGGCGGCGATGATGATCATCCGCGTCCGACTCCTACCCCGACCCCTGTACCAACCCCCATGCCGACACCCACTCCAACGCCAGTACCTACAGGCGACTGCAGCACAGCGTCCCAGAGTTGCTACACAAACCTTGACCTGTCGTCACCGATGCTCAGCGCCACCCCCCTGTTTGCAGGGAATACGGGTAATACAGGCGATGCGGCGGTCTATCAATCTCAGTCGCCGAAGATTGTGGTAAATGAGAACCAGGCAGTCCTTGACTATATTGCCGCACGCAAGCTGTCTAATACGAATTACTATGAGCTTGCATCCACAAGCCTGGATCCAGCGCAGATATACGGCTCTGCCAGCCAGCCTGTGGTGCTGGTTATCACCGATAGCAGCCTGAAATTGCTGACTACCACCCTGACCGGGTTCGGCATCCTGCAAGTCCCCAACGACTTTGAAATAAGCTCCAGCTTGCAATGGACTGGAATTGTAATCGTGCGTTCATCAGTATCCTCGCCATCCGGACAGTTCGTCATTAACCCGGGGGCCACGGGATCCATTAATGGAGCGTTGATGCTGCAGGCGGGGACCCTATTGACGTTAACCACCAGCAATGCAGGAGCCGCATTTAAGATCACTTACAGCTGTGACGCCATTGACGCCGCTATGGGCAGCCGGCCGCTAAAAATAGTGTCCCAGACAGAAACTTCTTACTAATTTCGCGCCCTGTTGCGATCTAAGCGCGAACTCTTCCGCGCAACACTCGCGCCGGCAGGAAAATGATCGCCTTCACCAATTCCAGCGCTCCACCCACTGCAAAGCCGACAATCCGGAATGGCAGCAGCACTAGCCACACCAATGGATAGAGCACCACGGCCAGGAGTGCCAGTGGCCAGCACAGTATCAGCAAGATGCACCAAAGCAGAAAGCTGAACATAATCATCCTCTAAGGAGTTATACGAAACTGCTCACGGTCCGGTTCCTTCTTCATCAGCTTCCTGCGGGAGCTTCCACCGCAGGCTAGATCCCCAGTATCTCGCCTTTTGAGTTCACGTCAACGCTCGCGGCGCGAGAAACTTTCGGCAAACCTGGCATCAGCATCATGTTGCCGGCGATGGCCACAACAAAACCTGCCCCGGCCGAAAGGGATGCGTCGGTGATATTCAGCGTCCATCCAGTCGGTGCGCCAAGGAGCTTGGGATTATCGGAAAATGAGTATTGTGTCTTGGCGATGCACACTGGCAGCGCGGCAAATCCCCAGTCGCTAAACTGCTGCAGCTTGGCCCGGGCTTTGTCACTAAAGGTAACGCCTGCAGCGCCGTAAATCTTCGTCGCAACGCTCTCAATCTTTTTCTCCAACGAATCTTCAAGCGGATAAACGGGCTGCACATTTGCCTTTGGATTTTTTTCAATGGTCTCAACCACTTTTTCCGCCAGAGCCGCCGCGCCATCGCCGCCTTTGGTAAAAGCTTCACTTAAGGCGCTGACCGCAGCTTGCTGCGCGCAATAGTCTGCCAACCGGCTTAGATCAGCCTCGGTATCTGTTGGGAACCGGTTGATGGCCACAACAATCGGAGCGCCAAATTGCTTGAGATTTTGAATGTGCCGGACCAGATTCGGTGCACCGCGATCCAGATCGCCTCCGCCCTGATTGCGCAAACTTTGGACGGTGGTCACCAGTACGGCGCAGGCAGGAGCAATTCCCGACGAACGCATCACGATATCAAAATATTTTTCCGCGCCCAAATCAGCGGCGAAACCAGCTTCATTTACAACATAATCCGCCAGCCGGATTCCCATGTTGTGAGAAATCACGCTGCTGGTCCCGTGCGCGATATTGCCGAACGGCCCGGTGTGCACCATCGCCGGAGTGCCTTCCGTGGTCTGCACCAGGTTCGGCATGATGGCTTCAGTCAGCAGCGCCATCATCGCGCCGGTAGCACCAAGATCCGCCGCGCGTACCGGCTTGCCCGCGCGAGTTACTCCAATCACAATCGCTTCCAGCCGCCGACGCAGGTCTTCAAAGCTGCTGGCCAGTGCCATGATGGCCATGACCTCTGAAGCGGCGGTAATCACAAATCCGCTGTTGCGGGTGAGCGCCCCTCTTTTCTCGCCGATGTCGAGCGTGATGCGGCGCAGTGCGCGGTCGTTCATATCCATGGCACGAGGCCATGTGACCTGGTTGATGTCCAGGTCAAGCTCGTTCCCATGAAACACGTGCGCATCAATCAGCGCGGCAAGCAAGTTGTGCGCCGTGGTAATGGCATGGAAATCGCCATGAAAATGCAGGTTGATTTTCTGGCTGGGCTCAATCTGCGACTTTCCTCCACCGGCAGCGCCGCCTTTCATGCCGAATACTGGCCCTAGAGAAGGCTCGCGTGAAGTGATAATCGTTTTTTTGCCAATCCGCGACAGCCCTTGCGTAAGCCCGATGGAAGTTACGGTCTTTCCTTCACCGGAAGCTGTGGGCGTGGTGGCCGTCACCAGGATGAGCTTGCCTCGGCGCGGAAACGCCGGATCTGTAAGGATATCCAGCTTCAGCTTGGCGCCGTGGCGTCCAATGGGTTCAAAATATTCTTCCGGGAGATTCAGCTTTTCTGCGATGGTTTGAATTGGCAGCATAGTTGGCATCGAACATTAGTTCATAAGCAAACAGGCGAGTGTAAAACTCTGCCGCCAAAGAGGCAAGCCGTACAAACAAATGAGCCGAAAATTGCGCTTTGGCTCTGCACATCACTGGCTTGGTAGTGGATCACTTTAAAATCGATAGTTCTCGCTGTTAAAGTCGTCATCCCGAGGTCCTTTAAACGAGCAAGCGATTTCTTCAGCTTGCGAGTAGAGCCGAGGGACCTTGTGTTTGGAGGGGCAATATACCGGTCCCACGCGTTCAAACCGCCGACCGACCAGACCTGTCCGGGCTTCGCCTTGACATGCGGAAATGATACCCTATCTAGGTCTGCATCACTCGTGCGCCCGTAGCTCAGCTGGATAGAGCGGTTGCCTCCGAAGCAACAGGCCGGGAGTTCGAATCTCTCCGGGCGCACCACAAATCACCTGCCATCCAGCGCCTTAAGTGCCAACCCCCGAGCTACTGAAGTAAACTCGTTTCCTGCGCGAATGCGCTCTGCACCGAAACGTGTCTCAAAGATCTTCCTGACGGCCGGAACAAATGATGAGCCTCCCGTAAGAAAAACCATGTCTACGTCTTTTGGTTTCACTGCCGACGAATTAAGGAGAGAATCCACGCAGCCTGCAATCGGCTCAAGCTCTTCGGAAATCCATTTTTCAAAGGAAGCTCGCTTTACGGTTGCGTCAAGGTCAATGAATCCATCGGAAAAGCGAAAGGTGGTTACGTCGTTGGATGACAAATCCGACTTGGTCTTTTGCACAGAGCGATGCAACTGGTATCCAAGGTCTTCTCTAATCAGGTGCATCAATGCGGCAATCTTTTCCGGCTCAAGCGCCTGAGCATGCGTGCTTTTCAGCATGTCCATAACATCCTTGGTCCTGAGCAAAGACAAATGATGCCAGCGCTCCAGCTTTGCATACACCCAACCTGCAACCGGCAAGATCTTATGCATGGATCGTATGCTGCTTCCGGCGCCCAGAGCGGGCGAGACAAGATGTTTAATGATCTTGGCGTCAAACGCGTCGCCTGCCAGGCCCAGACCTGCATTGCCCAGCAGGTCCGCGGGGCTTCTGCCTCTCTTGCGAATCGAGGGACCAACGCGGACCAACGAGAAATCGCTGGTGCCACCGCCGAAGTCGCCAATGAGAATCAGTTCGTCATGATCGAGCGTGGATTCGTAATAGTGAGCGGCGGCAACGGGCTCCAGTTCGAACTCCACTGATTCATATCCAGCGAGTTGAAATGCCGACTTGAGACGACCCTCGGCGTAAACGTCATCAGCTTCTTTTTCCGCTCCAACAAAATGTACTGGCCGTCCGACCACGGCAGATCGAATCGGCGTGCCAAACTGGAGTTCAGCTTTTTCGCGCAGATCGCGCAAAATGCGCGCAATCAGGTCTTCAAGCGTCACCCGACGCCCAAAAACTTCAGTCCCCTGGAGTGTACGACTGCTCAGGAAAGACTTAAGCGACTGAATCAGCCTGCCCTTGGTTTCTGCCGCCAGATATCGCTCAATACCTTCAGGCCCCGTCCAGGACTTAGTGACCTTGGCGCCCCTTTCTCGTTCCTGCTCAAGGTACAGGAGGGAGCGATAGGCATCGGTGAGGCCGCCCATTTGCGGGAAGTGCGCAAGCTCGACATCGCCGGAAGTGGAAGCATGGGCAATGGAGCTATTGGTAGTCCCAAAATCAATACCGATTGCGCTTGTGGGCATTTATCCAGTTTAATGAACCTGCGTTGTAAAACGGAAAGGCTGGCGAGCTAGAGCTCCCGCACCCCGTGGCTGCGGAGCAGGAAATATGTTGCAACCCCGATCAGCAGAATACCGTTGCAAACGAGTACCACCGACGCGCCAATTTTGCTGGCAAAATATCCGCTCACCAGGCTCCCCAGAGGCATGCCGCCACGGAACGCCAGTATGTATATGCTCATGACGCGCCCCCGCAACTCATTGGGTACAACCAACTGCACCAGCGACGTTACGGTGGAGAATACAATAATCAACGCGACTCCGGTAAAGAACAGAAGGACATCGCTCAGCCACAGGACGCGAGAGAGTGCGAACATAGCAATTGACAGACCGCATAGAGCCTGAACGATCAACGCGGTGCGCCCCATCCGCTTGTACTTTCCCATCCAGGCCACAACAATTGCGCCGACCACTGAGCCCGACCCTGAAAACGCCATGAGCCGGGTGTATTCACCCACTCCTTGATGAAATACCTCTTTTGCAAACAGCGGCAAAAAGGTCAATACGGCGAACGCAAGAAAGGTTGTGGTGAAAGCAAGGATGGTAAGCGCCAGCAAACTGCCCTGGTGCCGAACGTAAGACAATCCGCCGCGCAACTCTTCATGAATCCGTCGCGGGGCCACCGGTGGCGTGTGTTTTACGTGCAGCATCATCAACGCGATAATCACCACCACGAACGACAGTCCGTTAAGCGAGAAACAGGAAGCCATTCCAAACAGTGCCAGCGCGCCGCCGGCCAACAGCGGTCCCACAACGCGGGCCAGGTTGAATTGGATGGAGTTAAGTGCGATCGCGTTAGGCAGATCATTCTTCTCGACCAACGTAGGAATCAAAGCCTGGGACGCTGGGCCGCCGAAAGCCTGGGCCGAGCCGGTAATGAACGAGAGCACCATAATCGGCCAGACATGGTTTAATCCAAAGAAAACCAGACCGGCCAGCGTGAATGCGGTGGACATTTGGATGTACTGCGACACCAGCAGCGTCCGGCGACGGTCAAACCGGTCAGCCAACACACCCCCGATGAGGGAGAAGAGCATGATGGGTAACTGCTGCAGAAAGGCATCCAGCCCAAGGTAAAACGCTGAACCGGTCAAAGAAAGGACGAGCCAGTTCTCCGCGACATTCTGCATCCACGTGCCGATGCTGGACGTACATGACCCAAGCCAGAGAATCCGGAAATCACGGTATCGAAAGGCCGCCAATGTCCGGCGCACGGCGTTTGCACCAGTCAAGGTCGCTGCCGCAGCGGCAGATGCAGGTTTAGCTTGTGCGGGGCTATCCAAGGGAATCACGCAGAGTTTGAGCGTACCACAGTTAAATTTTCAATGCGCCTTTTCTGCGGTCAGCAGCAGTGCTCCAATTTTCTTGAAATCCCGCAACTCCTCAGCATTCTTGAACCACTTGCCGGAATATGTTTCAGGCGTGGGACTGTTGTCCGGAATACGGCACCCCTCCACGTTTTTGAAGCCGTGCTTTTCCAGCAGCGCTTTGTATTCCGCTTCTGAGAGCGCCTGTACCGGTACTTTCAGCTCTGTTACCCAACGGAGTGAATAATGATTGTCCTTATACAGGTTGATCAGAATGAACAGCTTTGCTCCGGACGTCATTACGCGGCGCAGCTCATCCAGCGCCTTGTCTTGATCGGCATAGTAATAAAAAGATTCCACAGAAAGCACTTTGTTGAAGGCATTGTCGGCCTCGGGAATTTTCTCCGCCGATCCCCAGGCGTAACGGACGTTCCTGAATGCAGATGACGACTGCTCAGCTCGGCGCAACATTTCGTCCGCTACATCCAGCCCCACAACTTCTCCCGATGTTGCAATGCGCGCCATGCGGCGTGAAGCCCAGCCCGTGCCGCAACCCAAATCAAGGACGCGGTCTCCAGGCTGGATATCCATCAGCGCCAGCGTTTGTTCTGTAATGTCAGAGTGGTGGCTTTCCATTTCGTCGCCACGGCCAGCGGCAGCCCACTCGTTAAATTCCTGCTGCAGTTTCTGATCAGCTTGTGAGGAGAGAGCGTCAACTTTACTGTCCATGTTGCTATGCTACATTGAAATGTTTCACTCACTCAATGGACGGGCGAAATGGCCGAGCCAGTAAATCCACAGCAATCCACAAAACGATCCAACGACGCGCTTTATTGCCCCAACTGCGCCCGCGAAATCACCGATCCCCTTACCTGCGGCGATTGCTCCGCCGTTATC
>JBAVLE010000063.1:0-2597 GCA_049688735.1 Candidatus Angelobacter sp.
TCGTTCGTGTTGGACCAAGTCAGCGTCATATATCGGACGCCTACGCGATAGAAGTCCCGCAGCAGGCGCATGTCATTCTCAATTGCGTGGCCGCCTTCAATGCCCATCAAAGCCGCAAATTTATGCTGATCATGGGCGCGGGCAATATCGTCGGCGGAGAACGCCATCGTCATCTTGTCAGGATGGCGCGCCGCCTGCTGGTACACGCTGTCAATCAGGTCCATTGCCCGCTGGGCGTAATGGCCCTTGAACTCCGGCTCAACCCAGATGGAGAAGAACTCTGCCCCCAGATTGCCTTGCCTGATCTTCTCCAGATCAATGTGGCCTTCGCTTACAGGCGTGTTCTGGCCGAGGTCAAAATTTGAGTCAAGAAAGCGCTGCGGCGTGTCCGCATGAGTATCTATGATCAGCGCAGATTGGTGGATTACCGTGGCAGGATCAGCCTTGGGCCGCGTTGTGGGCGCGGCCTTGGCAGTTTTCTTATGTGGAACTGGATGTTGTGCGAGCGCGAAGCTTGTAAGCAGCAGAAGACAGGGCAGCGAATGTTTTAGGTTCATTCTCTGGCAATTTTATCAGCCAGTTGGTTCGCCTCACGCCATTCTGTGTAACGATCTGAAACCATCACGTGGAAACACGCCTGACGGCGCTCTTCCGCAGCTTCCACCAGTCCCTGGTCGCGCATATTCTTGAGGTACTCTTCAATCCATGCGTGCTGGGCGCGCGTCAAGCCGCGCTTCGCCAAATCAAAGGTGATACCGGCAAGATGGGATGAAGCATGCTCTCCCACTTCCGGGGCCGCATTGCCATTGTGGCGGCGCAGTTTTTGCTGCTGTTCCATCGTACGCACCGCGGAAGTTATCTGCATCGGGATGCGGAATTCTTTGTAGTAAGCTTCGCTCATGTCCTGCAGAAACTGATTGCACCACGGGCGGCAATATCTCTTGTCAGCCTGCAGAGACGGATTCAAGCGCAATGCGCGGGTCTCCTGGATCGGCACCAATTCCTGTGTGCGTTCCAATTCCAGCAGCTGTTCATTGTCCGCGATACGCGGAAGCTGCAAGCGGTCAATTTCTTCGTTCTGGCGGACCATGGAATCCATGGAGCCGCGCAGGACAGGGTTCCAGGCCACGCGGCGGACGTGCCCGCGGTGGTGGCGATAATGCGTGGTATAGCGGCTGGCGGCAGTAGCCGGCACTGTGGCGGCTAGCGACATCAGGAAAATCGACGAAGTGATTAAAATCTTTTTAGCGCTCATCGGGTCCTGTTTGCGTGCAGATGTCAGACACATACAACATCGGCATTAGATGGCAAATTTTAAACCAGAGCTGCCGCATCTGTACCCAGCTATTTACCTGAATTTTCATAAATTTACGGAACACTTGGACATTTGCAAGCAGAGACTTTGGTAATCAATAGCTTAGGGTGGCTGACAAAATTTGCTAGTTTCCAACTCTGTTCGCCAAATTTTTTTTGAGCTGGAAGTCGTGACCTCGAAATCGGCGAAAATTGCGTCTCTCTTTGAGACAAAACGCTTGATCCCGATCCCGGCCTCGGACAAGCCTTTCAGCAGCCAACTTAGCCGCGGAAGAAATCTTTGATAGCCTGCTTCATTACTTCGCGACCAGTATCAGCAATGGCCTTAGTGAGCGGAATGTCTTTGGGGCAAACCTCAACGCAGTTCTGTGCGAAGCCGCATTCCTGAATGCCTCCATCGCCCATTAATGCCTGAAGCCGCTCATGCTTTAGCGCCTGGCCGGTGGGATGTTGGTTGAAGAGCCGGACCTGCGCAATGGTAGCCGCGCCGACGAAACCGGTGCTCTCATTGAATTGCGGACAGGCTTCCATACAGCAACAGCAGGAAATGCAGCGTGAAAGCGGGTAAGCCTCCTCCTGCTCGGGAGGATAAATGCGCGGGCCAGAGCCAAGATCGTAAGTGCCATCCACGGGCACCCAGGCTTTTACGGCTTTCAGGTTTTCAAAAAGAACGCTACGGTCCACCGCCAGATCACGCACGACAGGAAACTTGCTGAAAGGTTCCAGGCTGATGGGTTGGGTCAGTTTATCTACCAACGCCGAGCAGGCCATACGAGCCCTGCCGTTGATGAGCATGGCGCAGGAGCCGCAGACTTCTTCCAGGCAGTTGGAGTCATAAGCGATTGGAGTTGTGGTCTTGCCGTCGCGCGTAACGGGATTGGCAGCTATCTCCATCATGGCCGAAATCACGTTCATCCCCGGCTTCCAGGTAAGTTCAAATTCCTCCCAGCGTGGGCTGGACTTTGGATTCTCCTGGCGTTTGATTTTAAGGATGACGGTCTTTGTACCCGATTGGGCCATTATTGTTTTCTCTCCCGTAACGAAATAAGCTTCAACGTGGTCATGAGGGCGTTGAGAAACGTGATGCCGGCAAACGCGCCGTAGACCCAATCATGGCGTCCAATCGCCTGCCAAGCCAGGATGCAGCCGATCACAAAGAACAGAATCGCGGCGTTCTTGTAAAATTTCGGCGATGTACTGCGTCCTTGTTGCTCCATTTTTCCTAAAATCCCGAGCGAACCGAGGGATCTATATGCACTTTTACATCCTCACTTCGGACACTT
>JBAVLE010000064.1:0-2225 GCA_049688735.1 Candidatus Angelobacter sp.
GCCGAAGGCCGCCCGGCTCTTGGCTGTTAGCTCTTGGCCTTTGGCTTTGCAAAAAATCAAACCTTTACCACAGATAACACTGATAAACACTGATTTGCACAGATCAAAAAAGCTCAAATAGGGATCATTCATTGGTAAATCCGTGCCTCCGTGTTCATCCGTGGTGAGATTTGCTCTGCAAGAGCCGTGCTGACTGGTAAAGGATCAAGCCAACGGCTAAGAGCCAATTACCAAAAGCGGAATTTAGCACTCTCCCTGTCCAACTGCTACCTTGACAATAGCCCATTAACATCCTTAAAATCTGGTTAGCAGGAGTTCGCAAAAAATCTGTTAAGTTGTTGTAAATAAATCTTTTAGCAAGTCTGCAGCATGCCACACCCAGGACAAATCGGCCCTCGAGAGCGGGAAATCCTGACCGCCATTGTGGAGACCTATATCTCCACGGGTGAACCGGTAGGGTCACGCACGCTTTCACGCCACAATAAGGATGGCCTTAGCCCAGCGACGATCCGCAATGTGATGTCGGATCTGGCCGAGAGTGGTTTCCTGGAGCAGCCACACACTTCGGCTGGACGCGTTCCGACATCGCAGGCTTACAGGTATTATGTTGACCAGATTTCTGGCAAGGCGACGATCTCTGCGGCTGATCAGACGTTGATTTCAGACACGTTGCAAGGTACGGTGGATGTCCAGGAGTTTCTGGAGCGGACATCGCATGTTCTCTCGCTGGTTTCGAGCGGCGTTGGGGTGGCCATCGGCAACGTAGGGCCAAAGAACGCGCTGGAGCATGTTTATTTCTCCCGTCAAGGAAACAATCGAGTTCTTGCAGTAGTGGTCACTAAATCAGGCGTGGTGCATGACCGCATGATGCGTCTGGAGCGTGACTTGGACCAGAGCGATCTGAATACCGCCGCCAATTACATCAACGAGAATTTCCGTGGCTGGATCATCAGCCAGGTGAAAACTGAGCTGCGCCGGCGCATTGACCAGGAACGCTCTGAGTATGACCGGTTGATGAAGAGCCTGGAAGAGCTTTATAAAGGCGGAGCGCTGGCAGCCGAAGAGCCTGCAAAGAACATCTTTGTAGAAGGCGTGGCGAACCTTGTAGGCAATGATCAGGACCGGCTCCGGTTGCGCGATCTGGTGAAGACGCTGGAAGAAAAAGAACGCGTGGCCGATCTGCTTTCCGCCTATCTCGATACGCGCCAGGAAGCCGTGCGCGTGGTGATTGGGCTGGAAGAGGCGGTGCCGGAGATGCGCAACTTTGTGCTTATCGGCGCGCCGGCGCGCGTAGGCGAAGAGATGCGGGGATCGCTGGCGGTAATCGGCCCAACCCGCATGGATTATCAGCACACCATCACGGCGGTCTCATACATCGCGCAGCTTTTTGACAAGCTGCTGAATGAGAACACGTGAAAATTCCAATCAAGAGACCAGGTGCAGTAATGAGCAAGGGCAACGGACAGGCTAACGTGAGCCTGGAAGATCAGTTGAAAGAAGAACAATTGAAAGATACGCAATTGAAAGACGAAAACCAGACTTCAGAAAACGAAGTTCCTGCAGCTGATCCCGCTGGTGGGTTCGACGAAAAGAGCGTTTCCGGTAGCGATCCTCAGGGCTCCGCAGCGGGAGCCGGCGGCGAGATGGAAAAGCTGCGCACGGAGCGCAACGATCTGTTCGAACGGCTGGCGCGATTGCAGGCCGAGTTTGATAACTATCGTAAGCGCGCGGCAAAAGAAAACGCCGAATACCGCGATTACGCCGTGTCAGATGCTGCCCGCGCGCTGCTGCCGGTGGTTGATAGCTTCACGCTGGCGCTGAAGAATGCTTCCGCCAAACCGGAAGACCTGCGTAGAGGCGTGGAGTTAATCTTTAAGCAGTTACAGGATGTGCTGCAAAAACTGAATATCGAGCGCGTTCCGGCACAGGGCGAGCCATTTGATCCGCGTGTGCATGAGGCCATTGAGATGGTTGAAACCGACGCTGCTCCGGACCATCATGTGCTGGAAGAGTTGCAGCCAGGTTATCGGATCAAGGGACGTTTGTTGCGTCCGGCAATGGTGCGCGTGGCAAAGAAGGTAGGGTGATCGGGACATCGGGTGATCCGGTGATCGGTTACCACTCATTTTCTGAATCATTATGTTGGGCCTGTGAGGGCCCTTTAACTATCTTTGGTATCGAGAACATTGAGGTAATTTTTGGCAACGCAAGCAAAACGCGATTAT
>JBAVLE010000065.1:0-17298 GCA_049688735.1 Candidatus Angelobacter sp.
AGATATAAAGGTGCAGTCTGCCGCCTTTGCCGTCGCGAAGGCATGAAATTGTTCTTGAAAGGGGCCAAGTGTTTCACTGACAAGTGCCCCGTGGAAAAGCGCAACTTCGCTCCCGGCCAGCATGGCAAGGACCGCAAAGCCAAGGTAGTTGGCTACGGTTTGCAACTCCGGGAAAAGCAGAAGACCAAGCGCATGTATTTCACCCTGGAAAACCAGTTCCGCAACTACTTTGAGAAAGCAGCGCGCAAGCCGGGAGTTACCGGCGAGCTGCTCCTGCAACAGCTGGAGCGTCGGCTGGACAACGTGGTTTACCGGCTTGGATTCGCCACATCACGCCGCCAGTCGCGCCAGATTGTCCGCCACGGCCACATTGACGTGAACGGACGCAGGGTGAACATCCCATCGTTCCAGGTGAGCGCCGGGGACGAGATTGTGGTGCGCGAAAAGGCCAAGAAATTTACGGTGATCGAGGGTGCGCGTGATTACTCGAGTCATCAGCCTGTAGTCGGCTGGCTGGAAGTGGACCGCGATAACCTGAAGGGCCGCGTTCTGTCGCTGCCGAAGCGTGAAGACATTAATGCGCCGGTCAACGAACAGTTGATCGTCGAACTGTACAGCAAGTAATTTTGGTGGACGGCGGGCGCAGGCCCGCCGCAGCCGCCTGATGAATCGAAGCTTTGGGGCCGGGCATCAAATAGGTTCCCACTGGTTCATCAACCTAAAATTTAGTATTCGCCAGAAGCTGCGGCCCTCGCTGGCAGCTTCGCAATTGCCCGCACCAGAACAGCCTTGTGGCCTCCCAGCCGCATGCGCCAAACGGAGCGGAGTTGAAAGGACAAAAAGCACATGGTTCTATGGAGAGGTTTCCAAAAACCCAAGCGTCTTGCCACTGATACCGAGACGCTCACCGACAAATATGGCCGTTTTTACGCCCAGCCTTTTGAGCGCGGATTCGGCACCACCATTGGCAATGCCCTGCGGCGCGTGCTGCTGTCTTCCATTGAAGGCGCGGCCGTAACCGCCGTAAAGATTGAAGGCGTGCTGCATGAATTTCAGTCGATCCCTGGTGTCGTAGAAGACGCAACCGACATTATCCTCAACCTGAAACAAGTCCCGTTCAAGCTGAATGGAGACGGTCCCAAGGCCATATACCTGAAAGCCGAGCAGCCAGGCGTGGTTACCAGCGCCATGATTGAAGCTGATGGCGACGTGGAAATTCTGGACAAAAATGTTTACATCGCCACGGTTTCCGAGGGCGGCAAGCTTGACATGGAAATGCGCCTGAAGCGCGGACGCGGCTACGTTGCTGCGGACAAAAACTTCGACGAAGATCTGGGCCTGGGCTTTATTCCAATTGATTCGGTCCACTCGCCGGTGCGCAAGTGCAATTACACGGTGGAAGCGGCCCGCCTGGGACAGATCACCGATTACGACAAGCTCGATATCGAAATCTGGACCAACGGCTCCATTGCTCCTGCTGACGCGCTTGGCCTGGCGGCAAAGCTGCTAAAAGACCACATGACCATCTTCATCAACTTTGAAGAAGAGTTGGAGACAGATTCGCGCAGCGAAGAGAAGCCGCTCATCAAGAATGAAAACCTGAACCGCTCGGTGGAGGAACTGGAGCTTTCCGTCCGCAGTTACAACTGCCTGAAGAACGCGAATATCCAGTCCATAGGCGAGCTGGTACAGAAAACGGAAGCGGAGATGCTCAAGACCAAGAACTTCGGACGGAAGTCGCTCAATGAGATCAAGGAAATCCTTGCTTCCATGGGCCTCTCGCTGGGCATGAAGATTGACGATCAGGGCAACGCCGTTCCCGGGCCCACCAGTCAGATGCCATCCGCAGTGCCCATGGGCATGGGTGGCGGTGGACTGGATGAAGGCGGCGGCGACGGCCAGGAATTTTAAGCAATTGGTATTTGGTAATCGGGAGATCGGCAAAGCTGTAACGCGATTTCCTGATGCCACAATCCCAAAAAGATTTAGCCAAGAGCCAAAGGCCGTTCAAATATGGCCAGCAGCCAGAAGCTAGTAGCTGTTGAGCAAAAGAAATTCAGTGAAGGACCTAAGACTATGCGTCACCAGAGACACACGAAAAAACTCGGACGTAACACCAGCCATCGTCGCGCGCTGCTGCGCAACCTGGTGACCTCTCTCATCATGGAAGAGCGGCTTGAAACCACACCGGCCAAGGCCAAGGCCATGCGTCCGCACGTGGAAAAATTGATCACCCTGGGCAAGCGTGGAGATCTTTCCGCGCGCCGTCTGGCGGGCAGCTACCTGATGACGCGTGAATCGGTCAGCCGCCTGTTTGAAACCGTTGCGCCGCGCTTTGGCGACCGCAGCGGCGGCTATCTGCGCATCATCCATAAAGGATGGCGGCAAGGTGACGGCGCTGCAACCTGCTACATCGAGTTGCTGGGTAGCGAGAAGGTGATTGAGGCCAAGCGCGCCAAGCGGGCAGAGATCCGCACCAAGCGCCAGGAAGAAGTCCGTAAACAGATGGAAGAAGAGCAGGCAGCCGCGGCCGCTGAACAGGGCGGCGAGGACGAGAAGAAGTAACCAATCCTCAGCAGTTTGATTTTAGAAGGCGCCTTTATCGGCGCTTTCTTTTTTAAGCGGAGTTTGCGCCTGGTCGCATACCGGGAACCGGGCAGGATAATAAAAATTCGTCTTCCGGTGCGTTTTCGCGGCGTCGCCGCGGAATTGGACTTTCCATTTGTGTGGCCTGTTCACGCCGTGAGGCAGCTTGATTTCCAGCATATACCCGGCCCATGCAAAGCGGATGAGCGATGCAACGTAAAGGCTGAGCAAGCCGCCGGTTTCTGCCGTGGTGCGCTGCAGCACCATTTTTTCCAGATCGTGCGATTGCCACATAAAGTCGCGCTCCACGCGGCTGCCTTGCGTCCTGCGCATCATGAACAGCCGCGTACCGTTGGCGATAAATTCCTTCTCTACGCTTTCCGGTGAATGGTGGCTGGAATCGTCGTAGGGATCGCCGACTAGCAGGATGGTGTCTCCCGGCTGGTGCGGGCCAAAAAGCGCGAGCGCCTCATGCAGCGCGTCCCAAAGGGCCACGCCTTTTCCCAGCGGGGGAGCGCCTTCTACAACTTCATTGATGGCAGCGGTGCGTATTTCCGGTTCGGAAGAGAACCCCTTGGTAAAGGTGGCTTTTTCAGCAAAGACTCCGAACGCAACGGGTTTGCCCTCCGGCGCCTGCCGCGCTTGTTGAGTTACGGTGCTTACAAGGTCAGCGAGTTTCTCATTTTTGGCAGAGCCCTCGGTTTCCAGCAAAATCAGCAACCGGTTATTGAAGTCGCGACTGGCGCTCTGTACCGGCAGTTTCTTGCCGTTGATTTTTATTTCAATGTCCTGTGCCTTGAGCGTCTCAATTTCGCTTTTCGTGAGCTGATCATAAAAGGACGCCAGCACGGTGACGGAGCATTCCTGGGCCAGTGCCCTAGACGAGAGTACAAAAGCAAAAAGCACTATGACAAGGCGGCGCATGAAGACACCTCACAGCCCACTAAAATACCCTAGAATGAGGAATACCGCAGGTTAAAAATCAGACATGCCCGATTACACCAGACTTCCCATAGGCGAAAAGGCCCCTCATCGCATTAACGCTGTGATTGAAATTCCTAAAGACTCGGTCAACAAATACGAGTATGACAAGCAGCTCCATGTTTTCAAGCTTGACCGCACGCTGTTTTCTCCCGTGCACTATCCCGGCGACTATGGCTTTGTTCCGTGCACGCTTGGCCAGGACGGCGATCCGCTGGACGTGCTGGTGCTGGTTGAAGCGCCCAGTTTTCCCGGCTGCTTGATAGAAGTGCGGCCAATCGGCGTACTGCAGATGGTTGACCAGGGCAAGAAGGATGAGAAAATTCTGGCAGTAGCAGAGAGCGATCCCTTGTACAAAGACGTTCACGATTATTCGCAGGTGTTCTCACACAAGGCGAAAGAAATCGAACATTTCTTTTCCATCTACAAGGCGCTTGAAGGCAAGAACACGGAGATGGCCGGCTGGGCTGACAGTGACGCAGCACGCAAGATCGTGATGGAAGGGTATAAGCGGTTCAAGTGGTGAAATCCGCTCGCCGCAGATTTTCGCAGATGGGCGCAGATCAGATAGGATTAGCCACGAATTAACGCGAAGGACGCGAATCATTTTTGGATTTGCCGTTTTGGCAATTTACTCCGAGCAGCAAGGAATCTGCTTTGTTCGTGGTCCTGCGGCAGCAGCGGAGCCGTTCCTTCACCGCTCGCCTTCGGCAAGCCTCTGGCTCGGGATTCGGGATGGCATGTCGGGGTGGGATGCAGTTTTTGGTTCAAGTTCATAGCCACGAATGACGCGAAAAAGACGCGATCCAGAAAACGTGTGAGTTTATTAAGTCGTCCGGATTTACAGAGAACAATTTCATCTTAAGATTCGTGTTGATTCGCGAAATTCGCGGCTTAAGTCTCTATCATCTTTATCGGGAACATAATGCTTCAACCAAGTGTCAATAAGTGCAGCGCGCAGAACTCAAGAGGGACCGCAAACACGTCCCAGATAAAAGGAGCCAAGCCATGTCAATGATGGTAGGAGCGCGTAGCACGCATTCGTGTGAGATCAATGTCACGCCGCTGATTGACGTTCTATTGGTCCTGCTGATCATTTTTATGGTCATTCTGCCTGAGCACAAGTGGGGCGAGAAAACTTTAGTTCCGCAGCCCAGCACAGAAAGCGCGGAGAGGAATCCTCCAACGCCGATTGTCATCCAATTAAAAGATGTTGGTGAGAGCAAGCGTCCTCTGCTGAAGATCAATCAGGAAGAAGTATCATGGGACGCATTGGAATCCCGCCTCACGGCTGCATTTAAACTTCAGGGTGACCGCGTAGCTTTTGTGAAAGGCGACCCCGAGGTTGATTTTGAATATGTTGCGCAGGCCGTGGATATAACGCACCATGCAGGCGCTGATCGGATAGGCCTGCTTGGCAAGAAAGATTAGCACCCATGATTGTCAATAAGAGCTGCCTTGCGACGAAGAGATCGAACCAGCAGTAAACAAACGAGTTGGCGCGCCTAACAGGCGGCGCAGAAGCGTTGTTTTTTGCGAGTTTTGGGCGTATTATTAAAGAAGTGGTTGCTGGTTTCGGCTCAGGCCGGAAGGTGGGGCTCCACCCCAACTCGCGAAAATCGCGCGTGTCGGGGACCCCGGGTCTGGGTGGGTTAGATGTCCCCAATTCGGCGAACGTACCAGTGGGCGGATTGCCCACTTTTATTTTGGGGAGAAACGGTCTTCACGAATAACAAACTGTTCGGAAGTGGATGGCGGCAGACCTGAACACAATTCGCGAAATTGCTGGCCGGGTGGCCACGGCACAAGGCATTGAAGTTGTGGATGTGGAACTGCGAGGCGGCGGCAAAGCGCGCACTTTAAGAATCACCATCGACAAACCGGAAGGCGTAACGCACGAAGATTGCGCCATAGTCAGCCGGGATGTTTCGACAATTCTGGATGTGGAAGATGCAGTGAGTGGCTCGTCGTACACGCTGGAAGTTTCGTCACCTGGGCTGGACAGACCGCTGAAGAGGCCGGAAGATTACCAGCGCTTTACTGGGAGCATATTAAAGCTGACGACGCGCGAGCCGGTCAACGGGAACAGGCATTTTGAAGCGCGTTTGCAAAGTGTTGAAGAAGGTAAGCTGATTCTGGAAACGATTCCGGGGAAGAAAAAGCCGAAGCCGGGACACACACCACCGGTGCAGCAGTTTGAAATTGATCTGGCGAACGTGGAAAAGGCCAATCTGGTACCTGAGATTTAGGAATCTGGTGGTCGGGTGAAGTCAGATGGGATGGCCTTGGGATGAATCGACTAAGTCCTTTGCAATCCTAGTTGAGGGTACCCGGGGGAGGGCAACAGTCGAATCCCAGATGGTTTGGGATGAAAGGGCTAAGCCCTTTAAAATCCTAGTTGAAGGGTATGGGGTAGGGGTAGCCACTGGGAACATTCGAAAGTTCAAAGATTGAAGTGAACAGGGAATAACGAAATTATGGCAAGCGAGATTTATAACGTCATTGACGCCCTGAGCCGGGAAAAGGGAATTGATCCGCAGATTGTGGTGAACGCGGTGGAAGACGCCATTGTTGCGGCCACTCGCAAGAAAGAAAAGAGCCAGGAAAATCTCAAGGGCGAGCTGGACAAAGAGTCCGGCATGATCCGCGTGTATGCGGTGAAGAGCATTCTGCCTTCAGAAGATGACATCGAAGATCCACAGCTGGAAATTTCGCTGGATGAAGCCAAAGCGATCGATCCAAACGCTGAAGTCGGCGGCGAAGTTCGCTTCCTGAAATCCACGGAAGGCCTGGGCCGCATCTCCGCGCAGATTGCCAAGCAGATCATTTTCCAGAAAGTGCGCGAAGCTGAGCGCGACACGGTTTACAACGAATACATTGGGCGCGTGGGCGAAGTCCTGAACGCAACGGTAAAACGCATTGAAGGGCCAGATGTGATCTTTGATATTGGCCGGGCTGAAGCTCGCATGTCAAAGAAAGAGCAGTCGCGGCTGGAATCGTTCTCAGTGGGCGAGCGCGTGCGCGCCGTGCTGGTGCGCGTCGACAAAAATTCCAAAGGTCCTGCCGTGGTTGTTTCCCGCGCGGCGCCGGAGCTTGTGCAGAACCTGTTCCAGACGGAAGTGCCGGAAATCTACGATGGTACGGTGCAGATCAGGGCCATTGCCCGCGAAGCCGGAGAGCGCACCAAGATTGCCGTGATGTCACGCGACAAGGACGTGGACGCCGTAGGCGCATGCGTCGGAATGAAAGGCATGCGGGTGCAATCGATTATCCGCGAGCTGCGCGGGGAAAAGATTGACATCATCGAATACCACGAAGATCCGGTTACGTTCGCGGAAAAAGCGCTGCAGCCGGCCAAAGTCAGCCGCGTGACCGTGGTTGACCAGACAGATAAACACCTTGAAGTGGTGGTGGATGACAGCCAGCTCTCGCTTGCTATCGGTAAGAAAGGGCAGAATGTGCGGCTTGCGGCCAAGTTGCTGGGCTGGAAAATCGACATTAAGAGCGAAGAAGAGAAGCGCCAGGAAGTGGAACAGCAGATGGAGTCTTTGACCACTCAGCAGTCCACTCCGCTGACCAACGTTACTGACCTGGGTGAGGTCTTGATCGGCAAGCTGAATGAAGCAGGCATTTCCACCGTAGAAGCCCTGGCCGATATGACGCCGGAACAACTGGAAGAAGTACCCGGCGTAGGCCCTAAAACAGTAGAAAAAATCAGCATTGCGGTGAATAATTACTTTGCTACCCTTGAAACAGGCCCTGTGGCCGCCATACCGGAAGCAGGCGAAACAGCCGCTGTGGAAGGTGGAGCGGTTGCGGAACCAGTGGCCGAAATAGCAGCTGCTGAAGGTACTGCAACAGAGTATGCAGAAGCGGTAGAGACAGGCCAGGGGAGTGAAGCCGCTGCAATCGCGGGAGTGGAGAATGCTCCCGATGCGGATGTGGCGGAAGTGCACACGCATGGCGAAGATCAGCCCGTGGATGCAGGACTGGTAGAACCGGAATTGGCAAAGTCGGGCGAAGAATCAGAAGAAGAACAATCGTAGTGAGATTCAAGGCAAAAACCGTGAGGTCATTATGATCGCGTAACAGGTACTTGGAGGAAATAGAGAGCGGATGAAAATTCGAATCAATGATCTGGCCAGAGAGCTTGAGGTAAAAGCCAAGGCAATTTTGGATGTTTTGCCGGAAGTGGGCGTTACGGAGAAGAAAACCCACTCAAGCTCGATTGAGGAGGATGAAGCGGTACGGGTACGAAAGCATTTTTCGGCCAGATCCGGCTCGTCTTCGCGGGAAAGAACGTCCGCTACAGAGGTCAAACCTAAAATTGATCTCTCCAAGATCTCCAAGCCTGGCGACGTAGCACGGCTGCTCAGGGAAAGAGAGCAGCAACAACAGCACCCGCCCGCGCCTCCGGCCAAAGCACCTGTCACTACGGCTCCGCCGGCTGCTCCTGCTGCGCCTGTGAAAGCCACGCCGGCGGTAGTTCCGCCAGCGGCAGAAAAGCCAGCCGTTGTAGTCACTAAACCGACTGCTCCGGCAGCGGAAAGAAGTGCTGTGGTTACACCTCCTGTGGTAAAGCCGCCAACGCCGGCAGTAGTTGTGCCTCCTCCGGTTGAAAAGCCGGCCGCTCCACCCGCAGTAGTCGTCACCCCGCCCGTACATCCTCCAGCAGTGGTGGTTACGCCACCTCCGGTGGCAGCGCAAAAACCGCCTGCAACGGCCCCAGCGGCAGCAAGCCCGCAAGCAACTCCGGCTGCTCCGCCCCCGACCAAACCCGTACCGGGTCAGCCGATTGTGCAGCAGAGAAGGATGATTACGCCGCAGACAGGGCCTCGTCCGGTTTATACAGCTCCGCCTCCACGCGCAGCCGCGCCCAGCGCTCCTCAAGGCCGACCCATGCAGGGTGCCCCAGGAACTCGGCCTATGCAGAGTCATGGTGGGCAGGGACAGCGTCCGCAAGGCGTGGTCCGCGGCCAGCCAATTTTTCAACGACCCAGACCAGGCGGTCCGAGCGGCCCCGGCGGCCCTCCGGGATCGCGTCCCCCATATCAGGGCAGGCCCGGCGAACAACGTCGTGGTCCGCATCCCACAAGCTCACCGCGTCCCGGTGGCTATCCGCCACGCCCCGGAATGGGAGGAGTAGGTCCAGGTGGCCCACCGCCGCCAGCGGGAAGACCGGCACGTCCGGGCGGGCCAACACGCCGCCCAGGCCAGCCTTACATCCCGCGCGAAAAAGAAGGCACGATGAAGGGCTTTGTTCCACCGCCGCGTCTGGCGTTGTCGAACGAGCCGCTTCCTATCACGCGCTCCATCACTGTTGGTGAAGGCACCAGCGTAAAAGACCTGGCGGAAAAACTTGGCGTACGTGCCAAAGACTTGATCGCCCGCTTGCTGATGAAGGGCGTAATGGCCACGGTAAACCAGAGTCTCGATTTCGACTTGGCCAAAGATTTGGCGCGGCATTTCGGAGCTGAGTCTGAATCCATCAGCTTTGAAGATCAGGCCGCGCAGGAAATGGCCTCGCTTACCGGAGTGACGGAAGAAAAAGCCGCGCTGGCCGCCGTAACGCGTCCGCCGGTAGTTACGATCATGGGCCACGTCGATCACGGCAAAACGTCATTGCTGGATGCAATCCGTGAAACCGACGTTGCCGGCGGCGAAGCTGGCGGAATTACGCAGCATATCGGCGCTTACAAGGTGAAGATCACTAAGGAAGATTCGCCTGCCTTCGGGCGGCAAATTGTGTTCCTGGATACGCCGGGTCACGAAGCCTTCACGCGCATGCGCGCCCGCGGCGCAAAAGTTACGGATATCGTTGTTCTTGTCGTTGCAGCCGATGACGGCGTAATGCCGCAAACCCTTGAGGCCATGGACCACGCCAAAGCCGCGAAGGTTCCAATCATCGTGGCAGTCAACAAGATCGATAAACCCGATGCCTTGCCGGACCGCGTGAAAAAGCAACTGGCTGATCGCGGACTGATGCCGGAAGACTGGGGCGGCACCACGGTTTTTGTGGATGTTTCCGCGAAGAAGCGCACCAACCTGAATCTGCTGATGGAAATGATCTGCCTTGTGGCTGATCTGCAAGACCTTAAGGCCAATCCGGAGCGTCCGGCAACGGGCACCGTGGTTGAAGCCAAGGTTGATCGCGGTCGCGGCGTTGTGGCCACCGTGCTGGTACAGAACGGTACGCTGCGCGTGGGCGATAACTTCATCATCGGCAACACGTTTGGCAAAGTGCGCGCCATGTTTGACGATCGCAGCAAGGCTGTGGAAGAAGCGCCGCCATCAACTCCGGTTGAGGTGCTTGGTCTGGAAGGCTTGCCGCAATCGGGCGACGTGCTCATGGTCGCCGACCGCGAAAAAGCACGGCAGATCGCCGAGTATCGCGAACAACGCGCCCGCGAAGCCACGCTGGCCAAGAGTTCCAAGCTTTCTCTGGAAGGTCTTGCGGAACAAATCAAGACTGCCGGCATGAAAGAGCTGCCCATCATTCTGAAAGCAGACGTGCAGGGATCGTCGGAAGTTCTGGCGGACACGCTGACCAGGCTTTCCAATGACAAAGTGAAGATAAAAATCCTTCACACCGGTGTGGGCGCCATCAATGAAAATGATGTGCTGCTGGCATCGGCCTCAAACGCTGTGATTATCGGCTTCAATGTTCGCCCTGAGCGCAAAGCTCAGGAGTTGGCGGACATGGAGAAGATCGATATCCGCCTGCACTCGATCATTTACGAGCTCCAGGACCAGATCAAGAAAGCCATGCTGGGCCTGCTCGATCCGGTCATCAAGGAAACCTACCAGGGCCGTGCCGAGGTTCGCGATACGTTCCGCGTGCCCAAGGCTGGAACCATCGCCGGCTGCTACGTGCTCGATGGCATTATCAAGCGCGATTCTGATGTTCGCCTGGTGCGCGATGGTGTGCAGGTTTACAAAGGCAGAGTCGGTTCGCTCAAGCGCTTTAAAGACGATGCCAGCGAAGTGCGCAACGGCATGGAGTGCGGCATCAATCTCCAGAACTTCAATGACGTAAAGAAAGGCGACTTGATTGAAGCTTTTGTGACCGAGCGCATCGCAGCGGAAATGGGAGTCGCGTAAAGCATTTGGTAATTGGATAATTTGGTAAATGAGGCTCGGCTTAAGCTGGGCCTCATTTTTGTGCGACGACCGCCAACGGCTCAAGTATTTCGTAGTCCTCTCAATCGTCATCCTGACGGACGTTAAGCGAGTGCGCGCATTCGGGCTCCCATTCACACGCGCTTTTGGCGTGAATGGGCAGAGCGCGCGAGTAGGCCGGAAGGACCCTGTGTTCCTTTGTAATGGTCTACATATTTCTGAAAGCCGCTGTTGACTGTATGCAAGACACTGAGAGATCAGCCTGCTAAGTTGTTATCTGTTAAGCTCTTCAATTACTGAATTACACATTACCAAATTCCTCCATGGACTTTAAAAATCTTTCGGCCGCCATGATCTCTCAACTTGCATCGATGGTTGAGAGCTATATTTCCGACGGCAGGAAAAAATATGCTCCGCAGGCCGTGCCTCTTACCCAGGGGCAAAGAACCGCGATGCAGCCATTCTTTTCCGTTATGGTATTAGACTCAGCGCGGCTTTGCCTTTTGAGCGACGCCCGCGTCTCGAACCCGTCAATGTATCCCATGGCCAAGATGATGGGCATTCGCAACCTGCCGGACTTCGCCGCCATGACCGCAATCACTTTTGTGGACGTAATCGTTTCCCATCAAGAATTCACGGATGCGCTGCTCTTCCATGAAATCGTCCACGTGGTGCAGTACGCGCAAATGGATCTTAAAGAGTTTGCTGCGCGCTTCGTCAATGGATTTATTCAGGGCGGCAGCTATGAAGAAGTCCCTTTGGAGAAAATGGCGCATGCGCTGGAAGTCCGCTTCAGCCAGAACGCGGCCGAAACGTTTTCTGTTGACGACACGGTGAGGCAATGGCGGGAAGCGGAACAATTGTAAACATTCTTCACAACTGACGAATCTACGGGGTGCTTGATCTCGGTCAGGTTCTCAGCTATTCTGGACATGAACATAAATTAACGCCCGCCGGTTTTACCGGTGGGCGTTTTCTTTTGGAGCAAAGATGACCGACTCTGAAATTCTTACCTTGGTTAATCGCTTGGAGCGCTGCCTGATGGGGAAAGAAGAATTTCATCACCGTGACCACCTCGCTGTCGCCACAGCCTATTTGTACGCGGCAGACTTTGAAATGGCGATGGACCGCATGCGTAGTAGCCTTAAGCGTTTTGCCGCGCATCATCGCGTGACCGGGTTGTATCACGAAACGCTCACGCGGTTCTGGCTAATACAAGTCGAACGGCATCTGGACCGCAGCGAATGTCTGGAGCAATCAGTAAAGAAGGTCCAGGATCAGCTCAGCAGTAAAAATCTGGCGTTTGAGTATTACAGCCGTGAGCGAATTGAATCGAAGGAAGCGAGAGAGGCTTGGCTGAAGCCGGACCTAAAGGAGCTATGAATCGATGGGATAGATTTACTTGGCGGCCGCGACGGATGTGGTGTCGTCGCCGGTAAAGCTGGAGCCATTGTTCTTTGATGCGACTTTCACTCCGCTCAGGCTGTTCACATATTTGAAGACCCCTTTATAGAGCGAGTCGGCA
Organism: Candidatus Angelobacter sp.; assembly: GCA_049688735.1. Taxonomy (GTDB): domain Bacteria; phylum Acidobacteriota; class Terriglobia; order Terriglobales; family Acidobacteriaceae; genus Angelobacter. Next base: position 12,212 of record JBAVLE010000065.1, read on the forward strand.
ATGCGCTGGCGGTAATCATTGGTCTTGAGCTTTTTGGCGTCGTCAGGATTGCTGACAAAAGAAATTTCCGCCAGAATGGATGGCATATTGGCGCCGATGAGCACCACAAATGGCGCTTTCTTTACTCCACGATTGCGCAGGTTGGGGCTCTTGGCGCTGAGGCCCGAATACAGAGACCGCTGAACATCAGAAGCAAATTCGCGTGACTCGCCAATCTTCTCTTTCAGCGCGATCTTCTTTACCAGGTCCTGCAACTCATGGATCGACTTTTCTGACACTGCATTTTCACGCGCCGCCACCTCCAGCGCGTCCGCACTGCTGGTGAAGTTCAGGTAATAGGTTTCCACGCCGCGCGCACTAGGATCGTCAGAAGAGTTGGCGTGAATCGAGATGAATAGGTCAGCCTGCTCTTTATTGGCGATAGCGGTGCGCGTTTCCAGCGGAATGAACGTATCATCGTCACGGGTGTAAACCACTTCAGCGCCCAGTTTGTTCTCCAGCAGCTTGCCCAGTTTTAACGCCACGTCCAGAACCAGATCTTTTTCTTCCAGACCGTTAGGGCCAATGGTGCCCGTGTCATGTCCGCCATGGCCGGCGTCCACCACGATCTTGCCGATCTTGAGGCCCAGTGCGCGGATGAGAGAGCGCTCGCCGGCAGCGTTGGGAGCGGCCGTGCGCGTCGTTGCGGTCATAGTCGCCGAGCCGCGCGATCTGGCATCAACGTTGGGCCGCTTATTTCTGCTGGATTCCTTCGGCGCTATCGATTCGAATGTAGGTCCGCTTGTCGGCTCGCCGGTAGCACGACCAGAATCTTCCATTCCGCCATCATCGGCAGTGATCTTCGGCGTGACAACTTTTGCCGTTTCTGCCGGTGTCTGCGGCACCACCCGTTCCTTGTCTTTATCTTTATCCTTGCCATGGCCTTTAATGGGAACGGACTTTCCGGCATCTGCAGTCTGCACGTCGGCGGACGAGGAACTTCCAACCGGATTCGACCCAGATCCCGTATTTGAAGATGCCCTATCGTCTGACGGCTTCGCATTAGTGACGGTAACGTCCTGCGCTGAATCGTCGTTAGCCGTTGAAGGCGTTGTCGCAGGCGCAACCGGCTTGGTTTCCTGCGATGCGTTCTTTGGTTCTTTGTTTTTCGCCAGCTTGTTGGGCGGCAGCTTGCCGTGGATATCGATAATCAACCGATAAGGGTTGGGCAGCAGAAACGCCGAGTATTCAGCTACGTCGTCAACATCCAGCACTACGCGCGCCAGACCCAGCTTGTATTGCGCCACGCGGATTTTGTGCAGGAAGCCGGTATCTACTTCAAAGCTCTTGCCAACAAGTTCCGGGGCGAGCTTGGTGCCATATAGATCAAAGAAAATCCTGTCAGGGTGCGGCACGCGTCCGGACTGGTACTTTACTTCCTGCTCCAGATCAATAGCGATGCGCGTGTAGTCTCCGGTAGACCAGTGGCGTATGCCCGTAAGGCGTGGGAGGCGATGCGGCTGCGAGTCATTGCTTACGACAGCCGCGTCCTGCTGTTGCGGCTGCGCAGGAGCGTCAGGCGTGTCATCGGCAACGGGAGCTTTAGAAGCTTCTTCAACAGCGCGAGACGGCTTCTGCCGGGTTGGGTGTTGCCGTAGCGCTTTGGCCTGGAACGGGCTCTTAGCGGCGGACGGATTATCAATCTCCGCAATGGCTTTGCGTGCTTCCTGCGCGTGAGAATTGCCGGGATAGTGCTTTACAAAATCTTCAAACGTGGCCTTGGCTTGTTGGCCGTCATCCAGATCGTCGCGGTAAATCTCGCCGATGGTGAACAGCGCTTCTGCACGGAACTTGCTGCCGGGATACTCGCGGCGGAGAAAGACCAACTGGCCGATCGCATCTTTAAAGCTTTTGGGGTCGTTGAGGAGACGGCCCTGATCTTCAAGCAACTCCGCCACGGCCTGCACGGCCACATCGGCTTTGGCCAGGCTGGGGGCGGTGTAATAGACCTTGCGGTAAGCGTCCATTACTTTTTGGAAATCTTTGCGGGTGCGTTCCGCTTCCGGCTTGCTCTCCAGTGAATCGCGCATGCGCTCAGCCGTTTCCAACTGGACTCGCGCGGCCTGCTTTTTCTGCGCCACAGTACGCGCAAAAAGGCCAACCGGCGACAGCAATAGGCAGGCCAGTGCGCAAGCGAACGTTTTCCGCGTGAGAGTTCTGGGTCCGATGTTCATTACCGCTATTTCAAAGCACCTTACAGAATAAACCCGAAGACGCGTTAATCGTTGTTGGAAAATACACGGTGACCATCTGCGTCACGGGTCTCCACCAGCCGCGGCCGCAGGGCCGCGCCGTGGTAAAGTTCCGTGATTTTCCTTACATAGTCACGCGTTTCGCGGAAGGGAGGAACGCCGCCGCTCCTTCTTACCGCCCCGCTTCCGGCGTTATAAGCCGCCAGTGAGAGTTCCACGTTCCCATTATAGTTTTCCAGCAGGCTCTTCAGGTGGCGAACTCCGGCGTCAATGTTCTGGCGCGGATCAAACGCGTTATCCACATTGAGCGACTTAGCCGTGTACGGCATGAGTTGCATTAGACCCATGGCGCCCTTGCTGGAGACAGCATGCGGATTGAAGTTTGATTCCACCTTTACCACGGCGCGAACCAGGTTCGGATCAACGCCATGGCGCTCCGCCGCTGCCTCAATGGCCTTGTCTACAGTGACTGAGTCCACAGGCCGCATCTCTGTGAGGTTTGCCGACTTGAGATCAACAGGACGGGCATGTTTCAGCGCGCGGCTGTCACTGCTGCTCACGGGTACCGCGACCATGTCATTTACTTCACGGGCGGCGCTGCGGGCAGCTCTCATAGTGGCGGAACTTGCCAGAGGAACGGCTATCCAGCGATGTTCTTTGTGGCTCCAGTAAACCAATCCGCTGTAGCGTGAGGGCGTGGCTGATCCTGCTGAAGGCGAAGCAGACTGCGTGGAAGTTGCCGATGTGGTCTGCTGGGCTTTCTGGTTCTGAGGAACAACGCTTTGAGGAACGGTCTTCGAATCTGTGGCCTGCGGTTCGGATTGAGGCTTGGCCTCGTCACTGGCGACCCAGACTGTGTGGCCATAAGCATCGTGAGTGGCAACGATGTTCTGGGCTCGTGCTGGGCTTCCAGTTACCATCGACGCGGCGCCGATCAAGATGGTAAGTAGGTGCTTTTTCATCGGGTTATACTCTAGATATCAGCTTCCGGCGGCTTACGCCACCTCACTGAAGGCCAAACACCTTTTATCCAACCTGATACCTGAGAAACTCGCCAGAGAATGCCGATTATAGGACGGCTGCCAGCCGGAAACAATCAGCTAAAACCAGATGAATCTTAGGGGTGAACAGGCAGGAAATACCGGTAAAACCCTTAAATGACGGGCAAGAACGCACCCTTTCCTTCCAGAGGGATGAACTGCATTTACAAAACTTAAGTAATTGGCCTGCAAGGGTATGTGGGACTTCCATTCTTTAGATATATGACAAATAACAAACGAGTAAGAGTGGTTTTCTATGCCTTGGCGATCATGGAGATGATCCTGCTTTCCGCGTTCTACTCCTGGGGCCGAGTGATTCACTAGCCCGTCGGCTTCGTTGACGGGACTACGCCCTGCAGGCCGCTTTGCATCAAAACTGGCATGGCCTCGCCTCGCAAACGCAAACCTGCCGATGTTGGATCTGCCGCCGTTCCCGCTGAACAGCTTACCCAGGCTTTTCCCAAGCTCAATCTGCCGCTCCAGCCGCCCTACCCGCCGGCTGAAGCTAAGTCGGTAGATTCTTTGCCCCACGAATCCGGCTGGCTCTATGAACCCAAGTGGGATGGCTTCCGCTGCCTGGCTTTTCGCCATGGCGATGAAGTGGTTTTGCAATCGAAAGCCGGTCAGCCGTTGGGTCGGTATTTTCCTGAGATTGTTGCGGCTGTGCTCGCTCTTCCGACGCGTAAGTTTGTGCTGGATGGAGAAATCGTAATCCGCAGCGGCGCAGGTCTGGACTTTGACGCGCTTTTGCAGCGCATCCATCCCGCTGCCAGCCGAATTCAGCGGCTTTCGCAGGAAACGCCGTCAACGTATATGGTCTTCGATCTCGTTGTCGATAGCAAAGGCCGATCTCTTGCCGACAGGCCGCTCTCCGCGCGGCGCATGGCGCTGCAGGAATTCGCGGCGGAAAATATTGAAGTTGAGCCTGATCGCAAACGCAGCAAGAAGATAGGGTCAGATGCAACTGTGAAGGATGCCGATCAGCGAATCATGCTTTCACCCGCAAGCTCAGATTTCCCGACGGCGGAAAAGTGGATGCGTGAAGGCGCGGCCAGCGGATGGGATGGCGTGGTCGCCAAGCGCCTGGATTGCGAATACATGTCCGGCGAGCGGACTGGGATGGTCAAGATCAAGCGCATTCGCACTGCGGATTGCGTGGTCGGCGGCTTCCGCTGGGCGCGAGCAAAGGCTTCAGCAGATGACGATAAAGAATCCAAGGCAGATTCAAAATCGTCAGACTCCAACAAAAGACCAACTGAAGAAATAGGCTCATTGCTGTTGGGTCTTTACAACAAGGACGGCGAGCTTGACCACATTGGATTCAGCTCAAGCTTTACGCGTGAAGATCGCAAAAAGCTGAAGTCAATTCTCAAACCATATATGGGCGGTGAAGGATTTTCCGGCAAGGCCCCCGGCGGCCCCAGCCGCTGGACCCGCGATGCACGGGATACAGAGTGGTTTCCTCTCAAGCCAAAACTGGTAGGCGAGTTTCAGTACGACCATTTTTCCGGTGGCCGCTTCCGCCACGGGACAAAGTTTCTCCGCTGGCGTCCGGAAAAGAAGCCGGAGCAGTGCACCATGGAGCAAATCCGGTCTTGGAAAAAGGCTGCCTAGCGTGGGCGTGAACGCGGCTGTTTCTTGCAGACCCATAGTAGAATTCCAGCGACCGGGGCTCACCGCTTTTCGTACAACTGCCTCAGCCCACAAGGGACAAATAAATGCCACCACAGGAATTCTCGAGCTATGAAGATTTCTTCACCTTTTACCTGCACGAGCACAGCGATCCGCGCAATCGGGCCATGCACGCGGTTGGAAC
>JBAVLE010000066.1:0-14761 GCA_049688735.1 Candidatus Angelobacter sp.
TCTACGCGCAGAGCACCGTCTCGCTGGCGACGGCTTTGAATCCTTATATCGGCTATGCCAAGGCGGCGGAGATTGTGAAGGAATCAGTCGCCACTGGCCGCTCGATCATCGACATTGCGCGCGACAAGAAGCTGCTAAGCGAACAAGAGATCGCAGAGATTCTCGACCCCGTCAGCATGACGGAGCCGCAGTATCCCAAGGACGCGGCCAAGCGGCGGGAAGACATAAAAAATAAAGATAATTCTGGCCACTAATAAACGCGAATTGATTTTCATTCGTGTTTATTCGCGAAATTCGCGGCCAATTGTGTTGATCTGCGTTATTGCGCAAATTATCGGCAAAGATGGGTTAGCACGCCCACCGCAGCAGCGTCGCTCCCACCGTGAACCCTGCGCCTACGGCGGCGATCAGCACCAGATCGCCCTTCTTCAGCCGACCTTGCTGGCGTGCGCTTTCCAGCGCGAGTGGGATCGTTCCGGCGGTGGTGTTTCCAAATTCGTCAATGTTAATGATGATTCGGTCTTCCTTCAGTCCCAGCCGGTCTGCCGCGGACATAATGATTCTGCGGTTCGCCTGATGCGGAACAAACAGGGCCACGTCACTGCCTTTAAATCCATTGCGCGTCAGCACTGTCTCTGAAGCTTCCGCCATTTTGCGGACTGCATATTTAAACACTGCCTGTCCGTCCTGATGGACGTAGTGCATTTTCTTTTCCACAGTTTCATGGCTGGCGGGGTTGCGGCTGCCTCCGCCGGGCATAAAGAGCGAGCACGCCCCGGCGCCATCTACTTCATGCGTGAAATCGATGATGTAGTTGTTATCGGTGGCGGGCTCCACCAGCACTGCGCCAGCGCCATCGCCAAAAATCACGCACGTTGCGCGGTCCTGGTAATTAATAATGGTGGTCATCGCATCCGCGCCAATCGCAAGCACCCGCTTGTGCGCGCCGCTTTCCACAAACTTGACAGCCGTCTGCAGCGCATACACAAAGCCCGAGCACGCGGCGGAAATGTCGTAACCCCAGGCCCCTTTTGCCCCAATCTTGTCTTGCACAATGCAGGCGGTCGCGGGAAAAATCATGTCCGGAGTGACAGTACCCAAAAAAATCGCCTCGACCTCGGTGGCGGGCATCCCGCGCTGATTCAACGCGTCATTCGCTGCTTCAATCGCCATGTCAGACGTCGCCATGCCTTTGTCGATGATGTGCCGCTGGCGGATTCCCGTCCGCTCAATAATCCATTCATTAGAAGTCTCGACCATTTTTTCCAGGTCGGCATTCGTCAAGAGGCGCGGTGGGACATAAGTTCCAAGAGCAGAGATTTTCGCGCGGATAAGGTTGGCCAAAAAGGTTTCTCCAAATCAGTGAGTGTAAAACCTAATATTGTAAGCGGTTTTGGAAACCAGCGGTAGGAATCAGGAGTGGGGATATGGAGTGGCAGCGATGTTATTTGCCAATATGAAACCCGGAAACAATCCATTCAGGCAAAAAAGCCTTGCATAGAACAACAATCAGAAAGATTACTGCTAGTACCCAAAGCAGCTTTTTCATGGAAATACTTTACCGGGTACCCCGCTGCACACGCACTAGCCCGTTACCGTTGCTTCCTTCCGGACCTGGCGGGATTGGCGGGATTGCGTCGCGCGGGACCCGGCGTTTTCAATTCTAACATCTTTGCTTCCGCCTGGTTTCTTGACGCGACTGATGATTTAGGGCGCGGCCGCTTGCGCGCCGAGCTCCGGGGTCCCCGACATGCGCCGCTGTTGCGCTTGGCGGGGTGGGAGCCACGTCGCATCAAGGCTGAAAAATCACGCCTTCAACGAAAATATATAAGGGTTGGAGCGAAGCGACAAAATAACGGGTTACGTTCGGTCATCGGCGGGCGGATTACGCTTTGCTCCGCTCGCAAATTCAGCGACAATAAAGCAGTGTCCACGCGCAGCCTCAACCTCACAGCAAGCAAGGCGGTTCCCGGTTCGGGCAGCGCTGAGCGTTTCTTTCAGTGGTCTCTTTACATACTGGTCGCTGTCGGCTTCACGGCGCTCATTGGCACCAATAAGCTTGATATTCCGTCACTTGTAGTGGTACTGCCCGCGCTCCTTCTGCGCGGATACTTGTTGCTCATGCGCAAGAACGTGAGCATCTCAGAGCGCTGGACCACGATTCTTACGTTGATTTATTTCGCTTTTTACGCCGCCGACTATTTTTACTTTTCCCAGAGCTTTATTGATGCAACCGTGCACATGGTTCTCTTCAGCATGGTCATCAAGATTTTTTCCGTGCGTCGTGATCGCGATCTCATGTACCTGGCCATCCTGTCATTCCTAATGCTGCTTGCGGCCGCGGTTTTGACAGTCGATACGCTGTTTCTGGTCACCTTCTCCCTGTTTATTCTCGTGGCCATTGCCACTTTCATCAGCATGGAAATGCGGCGTTCAGAACAGGAAACACTGGCCGCCGGCGTGCCACCGCATCATGACGGCAAATTTTACGGCTCATTGGCAGTCATCTCCGGCATTCTCGGCGTGCTTACCCTGGCCGGTGGCGCACTCATTTTCTTCATCCTGCCGCGTGTAAGCACGGGCGGATACCTTCGCAATCTTGGCGTACAAAATTCCCTGGTGGCTGGATTCAGTCCGGAAGTAAACCTGGGCGGTATTGGCCAGATCCAGCAATCCAGCAATGTGGTGATGCACATTGAGGTTCAATATGGAAAGTTGCCCAGCAACCCGCATTGGCGCGGCATTACTCTGGCAAACTTTGACGGACGCCACTGGTGGAACCCGCTGGAAGTGCCTACCCAGCATGGATTGAACAACACACCGCTGGACCTTACCCGAATCAGCAATTTTTCGTTTTACTCTGAAAGGCATTTTGCACCTCAGTTACAAACACTTTCCTATCGCGTGGTGATGGAACCGGTAGGATTGAATCTGTTTTTTCTGGCGCCGGTTCCGCTCAAAATTAATGGCGATTATCGGATCCTGGAGATCAAGTCAGATGGATCAATCTTTAATGCTCATGCCCCCGATAATGCTTCTGGCGAGTCCGAGAGCGGACAATCCGTAGGCATCTACACGGCTGATGCCGATACGCGTGACCCTGAGCCTTTTGTTCAGGATTCCAACTCCACCAACTATCCTGCACATATCACCAATCTTTATTTGCAGGTTCCCACGCTTGATCCGCGCATACCGAAGCTCGCCCGCCAAGTGACGGCCTCGTCCACCTCAAACTACATGCGCGCCAAGGATATTGAGCGCTACCTGAAAAATAATTACGGTTACACGCTGCAGTTGCCGGGCATGCGAGAACCTGATCCCCTGGCCCGCTTCCTATTTGATCGAAAGAAAGGCCATTGCGAATATTTTGCGACGTCCATGACCATGATGCTGCGCACGCTCGGTATTCCCACGCGTATCGTGAACGGCTTTCGCGGCGGCGAATATAACGACCTCACGAATAGCTACATTGTGCGGGAAAAAGATGCGCACTCATGGGTGGAAGTTTATTTTCCAGAGTATGGTTGGGTCTCATTCGATCCCACTCCTGCAGGTAATGCCGACGATCCACAAAACGGATGGGCACGCATGGGCCTCTACCTTGACGCCGCGCGCCAGATCTGGCGCGAGTGGATCGTCAACTATGATTTCAGCCATCAGATGAAATTGCGTTCAGACCTGAGCACAACCACTGGCAATGTTCAATCCAATTTCAGGACATGGATGCAAGACCAGTATATCCATGTGGTGGATCTCTCCAGCCGTTGGGAGCGCAGGCTGGAACGCCTTTCTCCCCGCCAGATGGCTCTGTGTTGTGTGCTGATTGGTCTGCTCCTTGCTTTGCCATTCGCGCCCATGACCTGGCGCACCATCCAGCGCACGCGGGCCCTCAGGCATCCGCAAAAGGCCCCGCGCACCTCCGCCAGCTTCTGGTACCAGCGCATGCTCAAGATGATGGCACGGCGGGGTGTCCGTAAAGAACATTTTCAAACGGCCGAGGAGTTTGCTTCTTCCATTCCCGATCCGCGAATGCGACAGGATGTTGAGCTCTTCACCGAGCACTACGAACGCGCTCGCTTTGATGCATCAGTGGAAGATGCTCAACTGCTTCCGGAGCTTTACGAAGAGATCGCGGCGAAGAAATAATTTTTTCCTTCTGCGGCGCGATCAAAGCCTCAATTGCCTGCTCACATGGTTTCGCCTGCATCCTAAAGCTATAATCCGCCAGAAGAAACCATGCCTTCTCTCGAACAAGCTGCCGGATGGCTGCTGGGGCCGGAAGCCTCCGCTGAAACTCCGCGAACTCATCTGCTGTCGCGCTGGATCTTTCTCCGCTGTCTGGGCGTCATCTATTTTTCCGCGTTCTACTCCCTTCTTTTCCAGATCAAAGGCATAATCGGCCCCAACGGCATCTTGCCTGCTGCCGGATATCTGCGCGACGTGGCTAATTATTATCCCGGGCTGCAACGCTTCTGGTTCGCGCCCACGCTGCTCTGGCTCGACGCAAGCAATCACGCCTTGATGCTGATCACCTGGATAGGCTTGATTGCTTCAGTTGCTATTATCTTCAATCTGTGGCTACGCCTATCTTTAGCGATATGCCTGGTTTGTTTTCTCTCATTTGTTGCCGCCGCGCAGGATTTTTCCAGCTTTCAATCAGACGGCATGCTCCTGGAAGCCGGCTTCATCTCGCTCTTTTTTGCGCCGCCAGGATTGCGGCCAGCTCTTGGCCCTGCGCATCCTCCTTTGCGGCTAAGCCTGTTTCTTCTTCAATGGGAATGGTTCCGCATCTACTTTGAATCTGGAGTCGTAAAGCTTACCAGCGGTGATTATTCATGGCGTCACCTGACCGCCATGGACGACTATTACCAGAATGGCCCACTGCCTACGTGGATTGGGTGGTACGTACAGCAGCTTCCTCACTGGTTCCATGCGGCCACCGCGCTCATGACTCTGGTCGCTGAACTCGGCCTCGTCTGGATGCTCTTTCTGCCTCGCCGCTTCCGGATCATCTGCTTCTTGATCGTCACGCCATTTCAAATTGGGATTATTCTCACCGCGAATTACACATTTCTTAACTACCTTGTCCTGGTGCTGGGCTTTTTGCTGCTCGACGACGGTTTTATCCGCATGGTGCTGCCGCAACGCTGGAAAAATTGGGGAAAACGTGATTCAAAAAAACCATCCGAGGCAGAAACTTCGCCATCGCGTGGCTTCGCATGGCTGCGACCAGTACGGCGAAGCGTTGCAGCCATCTATCTTGGCTGGGTCTTCTACGCGACCATCGCGCTACTGTTTGCCATGATTCCCTATGCCCCTCCCCTGCCTCTGGGTCCAGCCCGCGCGCTCGACCCGTTTCGCATCGCGAACCAATATGGCCTGTTTGCCAACATGACTCATGAGCGCTATGAGATTGAGTTCCAGGGATCCACTGACGGCCAGAATTGGACGCCGTATCTCTTCCGCTACAAGCCACAGGATGTCCACAAAGCGCCGGGTATTTATGCTCCTTACCAGCCTCGCTTCGAATGGGACCTGTGGTTTGCTTCGCTCGGCAATTGGCGCAATTATCCCTGGGTGGTGCAAACAGAGGCGCGCTTATTGAGCAATGATGCGGACGTGCTCACACTGTTTGCGGGAAATCCTTTTAGCAGCTCTCCGCCGCAGAAAGTGCGTGCCATGATCTGGCAATATTGGTTTACTGACCGCGCCACCAAACACAAAGATGGAACATGGTGGCGACGGCAACTCATGGGAGTTTACGCGCCCATGGTGGAACGGACGCCGGAGGGAAAAATTGTTCTAAGCCAGTAATTCATTCTTAATATCGAGCATAGCGGGATATACATCTAAAAAAAATAGCTTTAGGGCCACCCTCATCAACGTGAATCAAAATTATTAGCACTTTCTTGCGTGCATTCGCGGCTTCTGAAATCTCGAGAGCAGCGAGAGATCACTTTAGCGCTGATACTTTCAAATCCCACTACATTTAATCAAAAATTATTCGCGTTTTTCGCGTGTATTCGCGGCTAAAGCTTCTTCTCCAAGGATCCTACCCCGCAAAAACCCTGGCCTCTTTCAATGCTAAAATAGATGGATTGCATGCCAGTAGAGAGTCCCACAATTGCACCGCCGCAGCCGGATTCTGCCTCCAGGCCAAGCCCTCTGAAAGTTGGCTTTGTCAGCCTTGGCTGCCCTAAAAACCTCGTCGACAGCGAGGTAATGATGGGCATGCTCCAGACTGGCGGCGCGCAGATTACCGCACGCGCAGAAGACGCCGACGTGATCGTGGTAAATACCTGCTCGTTTATTGATTCCGCCAAGCAGGAGTCGGTGAACACGATCCTGGAAATGGCGCAGCACAAAATTACCGGCAAGGTGCAGAAATTGATCGTGGCCGGTTGCCTGGTGGAGCGATATCGGACAGAAATCCAGAAGAACATTCCTGAAGTGGATGCCGTGGTGGGTACGGGCGAACTAGACGCTATTCTGTCCGCTGCTGGAATCAATGCAGGCGGCTTTGATGCAAGCGATTCGCCCTTTGTCATCCTGAACCATTCCTCCAATAGCCGAGAGTTAAAGTCCGGTATGCCGTCGCGGGCTGAGGGAATGGCGCGTGAGCAAAGCGGGCGTTTCTCACGCGCGGAGTGGGACGGTGCAATCTCTGACCTGCCTAACTATCTTTACGACGAAACTACGCCCCGGGTACTTGCGACTCCTAAAGCTTCGGCATACATCAAGATCGCCGAAGGCTGCGACCATCCCTGTGGCTTCTGCATTATCCCGCAGCTTCGCGGCAAGTTCCGCTCACGCCATTTTGAATCCGTGATTGCTGAAGCCGAGCGGCTTACCGGCAATGGCGTGCGTGAGATCACACTCATTGGCCAGGACACAACCTGTTACGGCGAAGACCTTGGCCTGAAAGATGGCCTTGCCCTTTTGCTGGAACGGCTCGCCCAAATTGAAGACCTGCGCTGGGTGCGCTTCTTGTATGCCTATCCCAACAAGATTACGGGCAAGCTGCTGGAGACGATTGCGAAGCACGAAAAAATTTGTTCGTATATCGACGTGCCACTTCAGCATGCGTCGGCTTCCGTACTCAAGCGTATGAAACGCGGCGCCGGAGCTGAGATTTTCTTGACGTCGATTGAGAAGATGCGACGCACTATTCCCAACCTCACGCTGCGCACATCCTTCATCGTCGGCTTCCCTGGGGAGACAGAAGCTGACTTCGACGAACTCTGTGATTTTGTAAAAACGGCACAGTTTGACTGGCTGGGCGTCTTTAGCTACTCCGACGAAGATGGCTCCGCAGCATACAACCTCGCCGACAAGGTTCCGCCACGAGAAATTGAACGCCGCCGCAAGAAGCTGATGCAGATCCAACGCCAGATCAGCAAGAGAAACAAGCGCAAGCTCGTAGGCCGCGAGTATAACGTTCTTGCGCTCGGCCCTTCAGAAGAAACCGATCTTCTGTGGGAAGGCCGCACGGAGATGCACGCGCCGGAAATTGATGGCAAATTGTTCATCAATGATTTTGGCGATCATGAAGAGTTGGTGCCGGGGACTTTTTATCGCTGCGAGATTATTCAGACCCACGACTACGACCTGGTAGCACGCATCGTCGGTTAATCGCCTATCATCTAATTCTGTATGCCGAAGAAAAAGCCACTTGCGCTTCGTTGTCCTATCTGTCGCACGCTTGTGCTGAGGACGCAGGAAGACTTCCCCTTCTGCAGTGACCGCTGCCGCACCATCGATCTGGGAAAGTGGGCCAGCGGCGGGTATGTGATCTCCACCGGGATCAACGATCCCGAACTATTGGAAGATCTGGCAGAGCAGCAATCGCGGCAGAAGCCCGATCCCGACGGCAATTCTTCAGAGCAATAGCGGTCTGGGCATCCGCAAGTCACTCTTTACACCGTTCAGGGCTTAAAATAAGTGGGCGCATTGGTAAATTATCGTGTATCTACCAATCCAAGAAATATGAAGAAGATTACCTTGAGGGCTGATGAACAGCTAATCAGACGAGCTAAGCTCGTGGCCCGCACTCAGGGCAAGTCCCTGAACGCGGCATTTCGAGAGTGGTTAGTTCAATTTGTCGAACCCGCTGGACACGTAAAAGAAGTAGAAGCCTTGATGATGCGGTTGCGCCACATCAAAGCAGACCGACGCTTCAGCCGCGAAGAAATGATGAAAGATAGGACTTGGCTGGAAAGATGACATCGCCCGGCACCGCATCTAAATCCCGCCTTCCCTGGCTGGTCGCCACGTTCTTTGGCATCGGGCATTTGCAGCCTGGTTCCGGAACGTGGGCTTCCGCAGTCACTATCGCGCTATGGTGGGCCGCAAGCCTCTGGCTTCCGTCAATGTGGCTCATCCCTGCCGCTATAGCCGTTTCCGTGCTGGTGACACTGATCGGCATTCCTCCTTCGACCGTGGTAGCGCGTGAAAGCGGCATCAAAGACCCCGGATTTGTCGTGATTGATGAAGTCGCCGGCCAGATGATCGCATTGATCGCCGTTCCGGTGAATTGGAAATACATGCTGGCGGGTTTTATACTCTTTCGTAGCTTTGACATAGTGAAGCCATTCCCTCTGCGCCGCCTGGAAACGCTGCCCGGTGGGACCGGAATCATGATGGATGACGTTGGCGCAGGGCTTTACGCGCTTGCCTTGCTTCAGATATGGCTGCATTTTATAGCGCGTTAGGCCACACCTCCATGGGAACTACTGAAAGCCTGCTGGGCAAGAAGAACGTAGATGGCAATCCTTATATTGAGGCCATTGACCCACCAGCTTCACTGCCCGGAGGCGAGGTCCGCATCCTGGGACGTGGTCTCAAGCCGCCACAGTTGACGCGACCGGACGTATTGTTCAGCGGCATCCATGGGCCTATAGTAGTGAGTTCAGAAGATTTTGTGATCGCGCGTGTTCCTTTTGGCGCTCAGTCGGGCCTCGTCACCGTCCAGAACAATGGATATGTAAGCAACGGCCGTGAACTCAAAATCGCTCAGCCAATCGCTGAGAGCCTGCACCCTGTCGCCAATCCTGCCATTGATCCTGATGGCAACATTTACGTCACCTATTCCGGCGGTCGCGGGCAAAAGGTCCCAGTCGCCATTTACAAGATTGACCGGGATTACAACGTCAAGCCTTTTCTGCCTGAGCTGATGAATGCCACCGGCATGGCCTTTGATCCGCAGGGAGAGCTTTATGTTTCGTCGCGCTATGACGGCACTGTATACCGCGTCGCTCCTAACGGCACACTCAGCACTTACGCTGAAGGCATGGGAGTGGCCACCGGCATCGCGTTTGATAAATCCGGCAATTTATATGTCGGTGATCGTAGCGGGACCATCTGGCGCATTGCACCGGATAGGCAAATCTTTGTGTTTGCCACTCTGGAAGCAAGCGTCTCTGCCTATCATCTGGCTTTTGCTCCCGACGGCACTCTGTACGTGACCGGTCCTACCAATTCCAGTTTTGAGCCCGTATACAGCGTCGATCCTCACGGCACAGTCACCGTCTTTTATCGCGGACTGGGACGTCCCCAGGGCCTCGCTTTTGACGAGCAGGGAAATTTTTATGTCGCTGCATCATTAGGCGGCAAGCGCGGCATTGTAAAAATCACGCCAGATAAGCAAGCCAGCTTGGCAATTGCAGGACACGGCCTCGTCGGGCTGGCATTCACCCGGACTGGGGGAGCAGTGCTGGTCACCACGAATGCCGTTTTCCATCTTACGTGGGGCGTGCAGGGCCTTCCTCTCATTTAAACTGCTAACGTGAACGCTGAGATCATCGCCATTGGATCGGAGCTGCTGACCCCTTTCCGCCAGGACACGAACTCGCTTTATCTTACCGAGCAACTGAATCGCCTTGGGGTAGAAGTCAGCTTCAAGACCATCGTGGGAGATCGGCGGAGTGATTTGGTGAGCGTGGCGCGTATTGCGCTCTCCCGCGCCGATATCGTTATCTTTATGGGTGGTCTCGGCCCCACTGAAGACGACCTAACCCGGGAGTGCGTTGCGGAAACGCTGGGTCGTCCGCTGAAAAGACATGCCCGCATTGTGGAAGACCTGCGCGCGCGTTTTGCCGCGCGCGGCTGGAAAATGGCGGACAACAATGAGCGCCAGGGAGACGTTATTGACGGAGCTGACGCGCTTGACAATAAACGCGGCTCAGCACCGGGGCAGTTCCTGCACATTGACGATCAGCACGGTCACGCAATCATTGTTCTTTTGCCTGGGCCTCCGCACGAACTCAAGGCGATGTTTGAAGAGCATGTTTTCGAGCGACTGAAAAGACTTGTGCCCGCGCAGCACATCGCCATCCGCGAATTGAAGATTGGAATGATTGGCGAATCCATGGTCGATAAGCGCGCCGCGCCGATTTACAAAGCAGCCCAGGGAGTTGAAACCACGATCCTTGCCGGAACGCCGGGTGAAGTGCAGCTACATCTGCGAGCGCAGGCCAACTCGTTGGAAGAAGCGCAAAAACGTGTGGATGCGCTCGCTACTCTGCTTGAAGATGAGTTTGAAGACGCGATCTTTTCAACCAAAGGCGAAAGTATGGAGCAGATCGTCGGCTTTTACCTTGGTATGCGAGAAAAGACGCTCGCTGTAGCTGAGTCCTGCACCGGCGGCATGCTGGCCGCAAGGATCACGTCTATTCCCGGCAGCTCGCGGTACTTTCTGGGCGGGGCCGTTGTCTACGACAATTCTGTTAAGACTGCTCTGGCGGGAGTTCCTCCGCTGTTGATCGCGGAACATGGCGCAGTTAGCAGCCAGGTCGCCAGTGCCCTTGCGGAAGGAATTCGCAATGCCTGCAAATCAAGTTTCGGCATAGGCATCACAGGCGTAGCCGGACCGGCGGGTGGATCGGACGAAAAGCCTGTTGGCCTCGTCTTTCATGCGCTGGCTGACGGCAGCCATACTGAAGTGATTGAGCGCACTTTCCCCGGCGACCGTGACCGTATACGCCACTGGGCCACGCAGCAGGCCCTGGACATGGTTCGCCGCAAGCTGATGTGACATGCGCCTCTTCATCGCACTGGATATCCCCGCAGTAATACGCGAGCGCCTTACGGGATACATGGAGCGCGCGCGTGCGCTTGCTCCTGACGCTCGTTGGGCCCGCGTAGAAGGGCTGCACGTCACGCTGAAGTTCATCGGCCACGTTGATGATGCGGCGGTGGAGAAGATAAAAGCCGCGTTGAGGCCGATCAAGACCGCGCCCTTTGCAGTGAAATTTACGGGTGTGGGATTCTTTCCCCAATCCGAATGCGGCGCGCATTTTCTGGGCGGGAGTAAATGGCGGTGACCATTTGCCCCTCCTGGCTTCAACTATTGATGCCGCTCTGGAAAAGCTGGGGTTTCCGCGAGAAGCCAAGCCATACCATCCACATTTGACTCTGGCGCGGACCAGTTCGAGTCCGTTGCGCGAGTTAAAGCCGCTGCTGGATGATCCTCCACCACAGTTCGGTACAATGACTGCGCGCGAATTCTTTCTGTACCAGAGCCAGCCACAAAAAGGCGGATCGAAATATGAAAGGCTGGAACGGTTCGGACTGGAGTAGCGCTGCTCCTTAATGACAAGACTCTACCTAATCGTCGCTTTGATCTCCTACCTGCTGGGCTCGATACCCTTCGGCTATTTGCTCGTGCGCGTTTTCCGCGGCAAAGATATTCGCCAGACAGGTAGCGGCAACATCGGCGCTACCAACGTCGCGCGATCCGGCGCTAAGGGATTGGGAATCGCCACGTTGGTACTGGATACGCTGAAGGGGGCTTTGGCCGTAGGACTGGCTGCTGTCATTGCTGAATCAAAATACAATTTATGCGGCGACTTCGTTCAACATCCCTGCGCTCCCGCCTTGCGCTTGATGTCCCTGGCGGCGCTTTGCGCAGTGCTTGGCCACGTGTTCCCCATCTGGCTTCGTTTCAAAGGCGGCAAAGGTGTTGCGACGGCTTTGGGCGTGTTTTGCGTCTTGTTTCCTAAAGCCATTCTGGTCGCTCTTGCGATTTTTATTCTTGTTGTGTCCATCACCCGTTACGTCTCTCTCGGGTCTATTCTTGGTGCCATTGCTTTTCCGCTTGCTGCATATTTCATACAGTACCCTGACTGGCTCTCTCTGCTTCTTGCTTCCACCGTCTCGCTGATCATCATTCTTAAGCATCATCAAAACATCAGGCGCTTGCTGGCAGGGACTGAAAACCGATTCGGTGGGAGCAAACCTCAGGTCCCGGAGAAACAGCTTTGAGCCGGATAGCGGTCATCGGCGCTGGAGCCTGGGGTACGGCTCTGGCCATGGTGCTAGGCCGTAGCAGTGACCATGAAGTTCGTCTATGGGCGCTCGAAAAAGAAGTCCGGCAAAGCATTGCCCGCTCACGTACCAATGATCTGTTTCTTCCCGGCTGCACTCTGCCTCCATCGATCAGGGCGACAAACGATTTCAAGGAAGCTCTCTCCGGCGTGGAGATCATTGTGAGCGTAATGCCCTCGCATCATTGCCGCCGGACTTTTGAGCACATGGCACAGTGGCTTCAGCCGCATATACTTTTTGTGAGCGCCACCAAAGGCATTGAAAATGACACCCTTCTGCGCATGACTGAAGTCATTCATGAAGTGGTAGTACGGTTCTGTGGATTTGAGCCGAAGATCGGGGCGATCAGCGGGCCGTCATTCGCCAAGGAAGTAGCGGAGAAGCACCCGACGGCGGTGACAGTGGCGTCAGCCGATGGCACGCTGGCGGCGCGCGTACAGAAGGACTTTAGCGATCCCAGCTTTCGCGTTTACATGAATGACGATCTTACCGGCGTGGAACTCGGTGGCGCGCTGAAGAACGTGATTGCCATTGCCGCCGGCGTGTGCAGCGGCCTGGGGCTGGGCCATAACTCAGTGGCCGCTCTCATCACCCGGGGACTGGCCGAAATGACCCGGCTCGCCGTTGCCTGCGGCGCTCAACCGCAAACCATGTTTGGCCTCTCCGGCATGGGTGACCTGGTGCTCACCTGCACCGGAGGCCTTTCCAGAAACCGCAGCGTTGGCGAAGCCCTTGGCAAGGGGCAGCCTTTGCAGCAGATCATCGCCGGCATGCACGGCATGGTTGCCGAAGGGGTTCTTACCACCAACGCCGCACTGGGTCTGGCCGAGAGATACCAGGTTGAAATGCCAATTACGGAACAGATGTATGCCATCTTGCACGACGGGAAATCGGCTCATGACGCTATCCGCGAGCTTATGACCCGTCCCGGCAAAGTGGAAGACAAGTTTTAAGCCTGCTCTTAAGCCGCTCCGACCGGCCAAAAAGCTGTCTGCGCAAGCCGAGATCTCTCAGCCTGTGGCTTTGACTGGATCGATACCCGCACTGGTCTGGAGTGACTTCCGTAATCGGGTTAAAGGGTCTTTTTTGGTTAGATTTAGGCTGGTTTCAGCATACAATTTGAGAATTACATCTCTGGCTTTATGAAACTCCCGTTGCCCGCCCGGATACCGATTCTGTACCTGATTCTCATCGTCTTGATAGCGGTGGGAGTGGTGCCGCTTTATTTCTATGCCGCCAAGATGGTGGTCCGGAACCGCGAAACCCTGGGAAGCAACGAAAAGCTCCTGCAGAACAATGTAACCACAACGCTGGCCCAATCAATCGCGCAACGCGAGAAGGACATCGGCTCAACCCTATCCAGTCTTGCTTTTTCCATTAAGGTAACAAGCGGCGGCAATCTGAGTGGCAAGAATGTAGAAGCGGCCGACGTAAAGGCGCTGCTGCAGAACTACATTGAAGATCCTGACTCAAACGTGCCTTACGCTCGCCTGATTAACACAGAAAACCAGCTGATGCTGAAATTGGGCACTATTGAGCCGGATACCTTCCTGGAAAGGGAGCTGGATCGTGGCCTGGCTGCCGCGCATGATGGACGCGAATACAGCGGAGATCCGCTCTCCGTGGGTTCCGGCAAACAGGCCCGCACCGTGATGGTTGTGGGCAAGCCCGTCCTGAGCGAAAACCATGAATATCTTGGATCTCTGGAGTTAGTGATTGACTTGCAATATCTGGTCAAACAGCTTCAGCAGGCCAAAAATACCCAGAACTTGGATACTTTTGTTGTCGACCGCTCCGGCCGCGTCGTCGCATCTCCCAGTCCGCGTTATGCCACCGGCCAGGACATGAACTCTAATGAGCTGGTAAAAAACTTCGTCGATCAGAATGGTAAAGTGCCGGTTGCGGTCACCATGGATTACTCGGTCCAGGAAGGCAAAAACCGCATCCCCATGCTCGGCACATATTTCCCGGTACCGGGATTGGGTTGGGCCGTTGTCGCGCAGAAGACGCAAGAAGAAGCATACATTGATATTACTGACATGCGCCGTGACGCCATACGCGCCGCGTTAATCGCAATTGCTTTTAGCATCTTTGTGGGCATATGGGCCGCTCGACGCCTGACGACTCCCTTGAACGTGCTGACCGAATCCAGCCGCACCATTGCCGGCGGTGATTTCAAGCATCGTGTTCGCCTGAAGAGCCGCACAGAATTCGGCGAACTAGCTCAAACCTTCAACACCATGACGGACGATCTGGAGCAGTTCGTCGACGAACTTAAGAAAGCCGCGGAAGAAAACCGCACGCTGTTCCTGAGCTCCATCCAGATGCTGGCCGGCGCGGTCGACGAAAAAGATCCGTACACGCGCGGCCATTCTGACCGCGTCACGCGGTACTCCGTCCTCGTTGCCACGGAGATGGGATTGAAAGAAGAAGACAT
>JBAVLE010000067.1:0-5078 GCA_049688735.1 Candidatus Angelobacter sp.
TAGCCAGCCTTTGCCTTCAGGCAGCATGCCCAGATACTGTTTGTCGGGCCCGCCTTTCTTCTCAATGTTGCGATAAAGCGTGTCGTCAATTCCTTCCAGCGCCGTCGGCTGATAAGGATCGATCTCCATTACGTGGTCAGCTGCTTCATAGATATCGGGATAGCCAAGCATAAGCACAACGCGCTCTGCTTTGGCGTCAATCAGTTTGCACTTGGCTTCAAGCACTGTGACCAGTGTGCCTTCACTGCCGACCAGCGCGCGCGCAATGTTGAAGCGGCCGTCTTTGCCAGGAAGAAGCGCGTCAAGGTTATAGCCGGAGATGCGGCGCGGGATTTTGGGATAACGTTCTCGAACCAGTTGGCCGTACCGTTCGCGCAGAGATTTCAGGTAGCGATAGATATCGCCAATCCTGCCACCTTGTACGATGAGGCGGTCCATCTCCGCTTCATCCATCCAGCCGACGGTCATACGCGTGCCGTCATAAAGGAGAATTTCCATCTCTTCAATGTTTTCACTGG
Organism: Candidatus Angelobacter sp.; assembly: GCA_049688735.1. Lineage (GTDB taxonomy): Bacteria > Acidobacteriota > Terriglobia > Terriglobales > Acidobacteriaceae > Angelobacter. Next base: position 519 of record JBAVLE010000067.1, read on the forward strand.
TGCGCCCTGACATCTGCGCGTGCGCCCCACAGGAGTTGTTGCCGATCATGCCGCCAAAACAGCAGTGATTATGCGTAGCCGGATCAGGGCCCCAGTTGAGCATGTTATTGGTTTCATGGAGAGCGCGGTGGCGCAGCTCATCGCACACCGTCCCCGGTAATACGCGCGCCCAGCGCTCGGCTGCGTTCAACTCCAGCACGCCATGCATGTACTTTGACCAATCGATCACGATGGCCGTATTGCAGCACTGGCCGGCAAGGCTGGTGCCTCCGGCGCGGGAAAGTAGTGGCGCGCCGAACTTTCGGCAGGCCGCGACCGTCTGCACCACGTCTTCTTTTGATTTCGGAATGACCACTCCGATGGGCGGCTGGCGATAATTAGATCCATCCACCGCATACATGGCGCGGCTCCCGGCGTCAAAGCGGACCTCGCCTTCCAGGTTCTTTCGCAACTCGACTTCCAGCGCGTGAACATCAACATTATCTGCAGAGCGCCAGTTGCTCGGCCGCGCAGCGATGGCTTGTTTCAGTTCTTCGAGCGGAATCAGCGGAAGCTTGCTGGCAGACATCTTTTCTCCTCAGGCAGCAAATTTTTCGGCATCACGGTGTTTAAATTCCAGGCCCAGGCCGGGGCGTGAAAGGTCAGGCCGTAGCGCTCCGTCCACAAGCTGCGGCAGGCCATCAAAGAACATGCGTTCAATGCGCACATGATCGTGGAAGTATTCAAGGTTCATGAAGGGCGTAACCGCACAAGCGACATGCGCATGCAGTGCAGGGGCAGTGTGTCCGGAAAGGGGAATATTGTGGGCCTGGCAGAGCGCCGCAACCTGCAGGAATCCCGTGATTCCGCCGCAGCGGGTTATATCGTCTGCTGCACGTCCGCTGGTTCGGCGGAAAGCATAATTGGAACGCTTTGTGGCTGAGTCAGCATGCAATCAGTGGACCACGCTCGAGCAGTTCAAAAGAGAGAATAACTATATTTTGATGTCCTCCGGATATGGCGGGTAGCTTCGCCTACGGGCAGGAAGAATTGATTTTAGTATCGCAATGCGATATTAAGCATAGCAACATCGATTTAAGCTGCGTGCATCAGATTTATATTGGACATATATATAGAGGAGAGGTGGGAAGAAATGGCCAGGAATAAAGTTGTTGTTATTACGGGAGCTTCGGCTGGAGTGGGACGTGCAACCGTGCGCGAATTCGCAAGGCGCGGTAGTTCAATAGCGCTGATTGCCCGCGGAACAGACGGGCTGGAAGGAGCGCGGCGGGAAGTTGAGGCTGCAGGCGGACGCGCTCTGGTGCTTCCGGTGGATGTGGCGAACTCTGCGGATGTGGAAGCAGCCGCGGAACAGGTTGAATCCACGCTTGGGCCAATCGATATCTGGGTAAACAATGCCATGGCTTCGGTGTTTTCGCCCATCAAAGAGATGACTCCCGAGGAGTTCAAGCGCGTTACAGAGGTTACATATCTTGGGTATGTGTACGGCTCTCTGGCAGCGCTGAAGCGGATGTTGCCGCGCGATCGAGGCACAATTGTGCATGTAGGGTCGGCGCTCGCATATCGCAGCATTCCTTTGCAAGCTGCCTATTGCGCTTCCAAGCACGCGGTGCTCGGCTTCTTCGCTTCGTTGCGCACTGAGCTTCTGCACGACGGCAGCAATGTGAAGACCACAATGGTCCAGATGCCGGCGCTGAACACGCCGCAGTTTGGCTGGGTGAAGAGCCGGCTTCCACATAAAGCACAGCCGGTGCCGCCCATCTTTCAGCCTGAAGTTGCAGCGCGCGCCATTTACTATGCTGCCCATCATCCTGACCGCCGCGAGTATTTTGTGGGCTGGTCGACTGTGAAAGCGATCTTCGGCAACAAATTGGTGCCTGGATTTGCGGATCATTACCTGGCTCGCACCGGCTACGACTCGCAGCAGCACGACGGGCCCGAAGATCCGAATCGTCCAAATAATCTTTGGGAACCTGTCAGTGGCGATCACGGCGCACACGGCGCTTTTGATGAGCGCGCCCAGCCTTTCAGCATGGAACTATGGCTGGAGATGAACCGCAAATGGCTTGGCGCGGGACTGGGACTGCTTGCGGCTGCAGCACTATTCAGCAGGATAAGAGCGCAGTCCGATTCCAGCGAAGTTGAACATGAAAGGAGAGCAGCTTAACTGCACACTTGGAATTCTACGTTGCCGGGCTTCAGACCTTTCTATCAGCAGAGAACGTCAGTTTCTGACCCGTGCAAACAAACGACTATTTCGAAGTGGCAAATCGGACTCCAACAGAGATCAGCCGAGGAGAGGCATAGTTTATGACCGGAGTTGCAGCCGTCTCTATTTTTGAATCCAAAGCGTTTGCAGCACTCGCAAACCACGTCAGCAGGCCTGTGCGTTTAGATATAGAGAGACCCAGCACGGAATATTGCCGCAGTTCGAACTGGTTCAGATCATCATCGAACTGCCGGCTTTGGGCGCGTAGGAATGCAGTTACGGTCCAATTTCGCGGAGCTGTGTAGATGCTCGACAAGGTAAATGTCTGCCTCGGAACCTGCGGTACTTCCTTGCCGACTAACACTGGATTGAGGCTGAAACTGCTGACAATGGAATGAACGTATTCATATCCGGCCCGCATTTGAATGTGAGAAAAGAGGAACAGCAGATCGGTATCCACTCCGCGGGCGCGCAACGCGCCAAGGTTTTCACGCTGACGTGTGATCAGTGCCGCCGTTGTAGCTTGTGTGACGTTAGCGACAGGATCATCAACGCTTTCCTGAAAGGCCGATGCGCTTAGCATGAAGCGCCTGCGAAGGTAGCGAATGCCCGCCTCACCTCCCTGGATGTGCTCTGCCCGCAGCCCCTCATTCGCCAATGTGAGCACATTGCCCAGCCGGAAACTCCTGTACAGTTCGTTTAACGTGGGTGCGCGAAAGCCGCCGTAAGCTGATGCTGTAAGCTGCCACAACGGCCCAAGATCATAAACCGCGCCAACTCGCGGACTCCATGCTGTCTCGCGATGCAAACCCAGCGACGTTGTTGTCGTCTTTAGGTTCGCAAGCTGCACAGTTCGATTGAAGCCGCCGCTGTTTGACCACCAATCCACACGCGCGCCTCCGGATAAGCGGAGCCGATGCTTAATTGTTGTCGAGAGCTCCACGAAAGAACCTGCCATGCTGCTTTTGCCGCCGGCTGAAATCAGGCTTGTTGGGGAATTATTACTGAAAGCGGCTTCATCCGATTCACCATGAATAAACCGGCCATCCAACCCAGCGGTGATCTGCATGGCGGAGAACGGCCGAGTCCAGTGAGCGGCGAAGCCGGCCTGATCGGATGGAGCAGTTTGCCAGCGCGTGAGAGTCTCAATATTTCGGTCTGCGGCAATAGCGGAGAAGCTCTGGTGATAGTGCTCGCCCGTGCCGTAGGCCCGAATTGAAAATATGTTTTGGCCCAGGGTAGCGTCAATCCCGCTGCTGAGTTCGCCTAAATGCGTGCTATTGATCTGAAGAGATGTGCCGTTGTTCCGCGCTTCCGCAAACAATGATCCGCTTACATACATGGTGCCGCTTGTGCCGAGGCTTCGCTGTGCGCGCATCATGCCATTAGTGAAATGAAGTGAGGCGGGCGTATCAATTGCGCCACGATCACGGGCTGCGACGACGAATGTTCCGTCATTACCAAAATTCTGGCCGTTCCCAGAAAGCGTCCAATGGCCAACTTGTCGCGAAATCAGCCCTTCAACATCATGCCCGCTGAAGGAGTCACCCGCAGCCTCAAGCGTAACCAGATTCTTGCTGCTCTGGGTTGCCAGATCCACAATTCCGCCAAGAGCGCCGCTGCCGTAGAGCGCCGAACCTCCTCCCCGGAGTACCTCAGCATGCTCAAGTGCTATGCGCGGCACGCGGTCCCAGTACACCCAACCGCCGAAAGCGTCGTTCAATGGAATACCGTCCGCCAGAACCAGCACTCTGCTGGCTCCACTTGCGCCAACTCCGCGCACCGATGCTCCCTGGGTGGTGGGGTTTGCCGTGAGGCTGTTGCTACGGCGAAACAATGTGAATCCCGGCGTCTGGCGCAAAGCGTCGTCCAGCGTTACTGCTGCGTGGCTGGTTAGTTCACTTGACGTAAGCACAACAACGTTCGCTGCTGTTTGTTCCAGGCGCGTGGCGATTCGCTCGCCTGTGACCACAACCGTTTCCGCAACTGGCGAAGGTTGAAGCGTGATGACTATTGGCGATGGTGATCCTTTCCAGTCCAGGACATTGGTAGAAAATTTGGCGGCAGAAACGCTGAGCTTTCCTTGATTGGGAGCAGATGAAATAAAAAAATTGCCGCTGTGATCGGAATTTGTGGCGTAAATATGGCCACCGGAGTCCAGTTGCACACGCGCACCAATGATGACTGCTCCCGAATCATCCACGACTCGGCCTCGCAGTTCAGCCGCGCTTGCGACAACGCCCGAGCACAGCATTGCGGTGAAAAGACTAATGCAACATATAAAGGTAGGCTGCAATGTCCTTGCTGTCCTCATCGCTCACTCCCATCTCCGGCATTGCTGTATGCAGTTC
>JBAVLE010000068.1:0-27630 GCA_049688735.1 Candidatus Angelobacter sp.
GAATCTGAAGACGTGATCTTTTAGACGTCCCTGACGAAAACAGGTGAGTGTAGCTGGCGAGACTGAAAAGGGCAAATAAGCGCTGTACAAGCCTGCAGGTCAGATCGCGTGCATTATCCCCGGCGGATGCTGTGGCAGAGGCTGGGAGTTCTGATGGGCTTTGAAAAACCACATCAGCAACACAAGAAACAAAACGACCGCAAGCATACAAATTCCGAAATTGTGCCCGGCCGTATCAGAACGTCGCCCTGTGGAGCGGGGTGTCATGGTAGCTTAGACGCAATTTTTACGACTAAGTGTCGGTTGAAGACGAAACTTAAGGAAACTTTGCTAATCGGGAAATTGCGGGTTTGAGGCAACATTTGGGTCATGGATCAGGCCGGATGCCTGCTTCCATGGCCTTAAAATGTGAAAACCCTAGTGGGTGGGAATTACCAAGTCGCGGTCGAGGCGAACTTCAAGTTGTGTACCTTTATCCAGTTTCATCTCACCGCCTTTAAAGAGATAGCTGGTTCCGGTTCCCAAGCCTGCGCCCGCCGCCGCGCCGATAGCTGCGCCCTTTTTGCCGCCAATGACCGAGCCTGAAACCGCGCCAACGGTCGCGCCAATAGCCGCGTCTGTGACAACTTTTCTCTTGTCGGGACCTTTGCGGTAGACTTCGCCTTCTTCACCAGTTGCTTTAATAGAAGGGTCTCCCGGAACGCCGGTGACGGTTCCAATCAGCGGAACCCACCCGTTGCGGGTTTCGATTTCGTCCAGGGCCAATTGCATCTTGGAGCCGGTAAAGCCGTGCTCAAATCGTCCCACATGGCCCTTGATTGTGCGGCCCTTGGGGATGATCAGTCCGCTGGGGGTGACCAGATCTTCGCGGAGTTCGGCTCTGAAGTGCTTGCCGTCCTGCATCTTCTTGGTGTCAAGGGTATCTTTCAGCTTAATGATGAACCGTGATCCATCCGGAATGGCATTTGGAGGAGCCCCATAGGTCGAAGACGGATTGCCGGGTCCGGGATAAGAGGATGGCCCCTGCTGAGGAGAAGGAGTTCTGTTATTTCCGTCGTTAGGACGTGACTTAAGAACTGGGTCATTCGAGCTGCCGCTTTCCTGAGCAATAGCACCCAGACTCAAAATCAACACAATGGCACAAACGGAAACTGTCCACTTTGCCTGCATGGCATTCCACCTCAATGGATTTAGAAGTCTTGACCCGTGAGATGCGTAGAAGTTTCAGAAATGCTGCTCTGGAATCTACAATTTTTGTAAAGCTGTGCGCCTTACTTTGGAATGATCCTTTGAAATCCGGCCATGGTGTTGCAGGAATCAGGACATTACCAAAGTAACTGTCCATAGGTACACTTAGCGGCTATTTTGAAGCATCATATCTTTAGCAAGTGCCGATTCCCCCGGAAGGGAATGTGACATGAAGAACTGGTTTTTGCCCGCAACATTATTGGGGTTAAGTGGACTGGCGCTCGTGTTTGCCAGCGAAAGAGGTCGCGACCGTGTCCGCCATTTTCTTGAAGACCTGATGGAACATGGTGATCCGCTCAACGAATTCAACAAGTTTTGTGAAGATCAACTAGAAACGATCCAGCAGAACCTTGATCGCCTTGCCAAAGCCCTGGAAGAGGCCCAACCAAGCTAACCGGCGATTTTGTTGATAGTTCCCGCCATTCGAACGTCGCGTTTTGTCACGCCCCCTGAATCATGTGACACCAGGGCCATGGTGACTGTGTTGTAGCGAATGTCAATGTCAGGATGGTGGTTGGCCTGCTCCGCCGCTTCGGCAATCTTGTTTACAAATTGCATTGCGGTCTTGAAGTCAGGAAAGCGGAAGACCCGCTGAATCGCCTCGCCATTCCGTTGCCAACCATTCAATGAAGTGAGTTCCTGCTGGATTTCTGCATCCGTTAGGACAGCCATAAGCACCTTTCTAAATCAGTATCGGCATTGATTCTAGTGCCTTGCTGCGAAAAATGCAGCCCGGTGGATTGTGCGAAAGTTCTGGTTTGAAATCTGGGAGGAAATGAGACTAAATTGTGCGGCCTGTGCCGGCCAGGGCCGCCACTTGTTTCATGGGATAGCTGAAATGATCGATCTGGGAATTGATTTCCTTGCGCAGATCTTCCCATATGGTGTCCGGCATGTCCAGAAAGACGCGGACCACTTCCGGGTCAAACTGCCGGCCAGAGAATCGTTCTACTTCTTCTCGCGCTGCCTGAATAGACTGGGCCGCACGATAAACCCGGTCAGAGGTAATGGCATCCAGCGTATCGGCAATGGAGAAAATACGGGCACCCAATGGTATGTTTTGGCCGCTCAAGCCTCGGGGGTAACCGGTGCCATCAAAGCGCTCCTGATGGGAGTACACGATTTCAGAGGCTTCAGAGAGAAATGGGATTTTCTTGAGCATCTGGTAGCCGCGGAAGCAGTGCTCGCGCATGATTTCTGTTTCAGCTTCAGTTAACGCTCCCGGCTTGCGCAGGATATTGTCTGGAATGGCCATTTTGCCGATGTCATGCAGGAATGCGCCACGGGCAATTACGCGGATTTTGTCGCCTGAAAGCCCCATGGCGCGGGCGATGGCGATGGTGAACGCCGTAACCCGCTTGGAATGGCCTTCCGTTTCGGCGTCTTTTAAATCCAGTGCATCGCCCAGAGCTTCCAGCGTAATGTCATAAGAGCGCTCAAGATCGGTCATGGCCTGGCGAAGCTGTTCCGTACGCGCCGCCACCAGGGATTCGAGGTTCGATTGGTAGGCCCGGTTTTCCAGCTTTAAGCGGCGGTGCTCAAGGGCGCGCCGGACCATGGCCAGAAGCTGCTCACGCTCAAAGGGCTTTAACAGATAGTCATAAGCGCCGTTGCGGATGGCAGCCAGCGCGACCGATATATCGTGCACGGCGGTGACCATAATCACCGGCATGTCTGGGTATTTTTCTTTAGAACGTTCCAGCAGCGCAATTCCATCAAGTTCCGCCATCATCAGGTCTGACAGCATCAACTCGAACTCGCCCGTGGAATTGAGAATGGCCAGCGCTTCCATGCCGGACGCTGCCTGGCGGGTCTTGTACCCCGCGGCGCTGAGCATGGAAGAGATAATCTCCCGGATCGGCTCTTCGTCGTCAACAACCAGTATGCGTTCTGTGGCCATTTCGGAAAGTTTACCTGTGGGGGAGCCTTAATGTAACCCAGAGTTCCAGAAAATACAATGGTACTAGTACCTAAAAAACGGCAGAAAACCGGGAAATCCGTGGTATACAAAGGTTACCCCTGCTTGAACAAGAAAAACCTTTTAATCGACCATGAATCTTAGTCTCCAATCAGCATTTCCGGCTGAAATGTCGACATTGCTGATCCTCTTGGCAGGCGCGATACTCCTCTACAGCAGCTTCCGGGAGAAGTATCTTGTTCCCTGGATTGCCGGTTGGAGCGTCTTTGCCGTTTCTAAGGTCTTTTTGGTTCTGAGCGCCTCGCATCCTCAAGCCCCGTTGTGGGCCGCGCTGGCTTACAGTACATACGTTATTGCAGTCGGGCTTTTTGCGACCTCAGTCTTCTTCTACGTTTCGCAACCAAAGTTGTTGCTGCCCGCCATTCTTGCCCTGGGCGCGGCGTTGCCGCTGGAAATTGCTTATTCTCTATGGCCGCCACATTACTCCCTGCACTATGTGGCATTCATTCTTTGCTCATTCGTAAGCATTTTGGCGTCAGTACAGCTTGTCCGCTTTGCGTGGGGAAGAACCAGCGTGGGCCGCTGGTTGCTTGCCGCGATGTTGGTGATGCTGCATCTGGATACCGTTGGCCATGTGCATCACGTGATAGGAACCGATATTGCGATTGATTTGCTCCTGGGGCTAGGCATGATGACCATTGTGCTGGAAGATTCGCGAACCCAGGTGCAGCGGCTGGACGCGCTGAATACTATCACGCATCAGATTTCCGACTCCCGTGAATTCGATCCCACGGTTGGGACAATCCTGGAAGAGCTTAGAAGGCTTACGCGAGCCAAAGCAGCGTGGTTTCGCACCCTTGCCGGAGACAAGCTGGAGTTGGCGGCCCACCGAGGGCTCTCCCAAATTTTTATTGACACAGTTTCAACTGTTGACACCGGCCGTGGCGTGAGCGGGTTTGCATTGCGTGAAGGTGAGGTTTACGTGCTCCGGTGGACAGAATCAGCGCCGGAAATTCGTGCGGCGCTCAACCGTGAAGGTATGCATCATCTGGTGTTGGTGCCGGTGGAAGGCAAAAATTCGCCGGTGGGCATGTTCATCCTCGGAATGCCCGGCTTCCGCGAATATACGATGCCGGAGAAGAAGTTTCTCAAGTTGGCGGGCAAACAGCTTGGGATGGCGGCGGAGAATCGCCAACTTCTGCAACAACTCGTCCATTCCCGCAATGAATGGGCAAGCACGTTTGACTCTATCCCGGACTGCGTTTTCGTCCATGACCTCGACTACCGGATTCTGCGTGCCAACAGCGCGTTGCTGGGGAGGATCCAGCGGACACGGGAAGAAGTGGTGCACAGTTTTTGCGAAAAGGTGTTGCCGGGCGCAATCACGAACTGGAGTGGATGCCCTTACTGTGCACATGCCGACTGTGCCGGTGAAGAAGACCCCTGCTTTGGCGGCTATTCCGTTGTTTCCACATCAGCTTACACGGGAGAGGACCACCCGCGGGTTGGCACGGTGCACGTGATCAAGGACATTACGGAGTCGAAGGCGGCCGAGGAACGCTTTACCTCGCTCTTTAATCACATGCATGAAGGCGTGTTTGTTTCCACTCCTGAAGGCCACGTCCTGGACTGCAATGAAGCGTTCGTACGAATGCTGGGCTATGACAGCAAAGAAGAAATACTCAAACTTGACGTGGCGCAATCTGTTTACGTGGATACTGAAGACCGAAAAAAATTTCTGAGCGAAATTTCTCGGCAAGGCTTTGTACGGAACTTTGAGATTCTGCTGCGCTGCAAAGATGGGCGCAAGATCCATGTGATTGAGAGCAGCTTTGCCACGCGCGCTCCTAACGGCAACATTGAACGCTACCAGGGCGTGGTGTTGGATGTAACGGACATGAAGCGCGCGGAAGACGAAATTCGGCGCCGCAACCGGGAATTGTATGTGCTGAACAATATCGCGGTCACCTTTAACCAGTCGTTTGATCTGGACGAAATTCTGCAATTGATCATGCTGCAGATGGTGGAACTATTTTCCACAGACACGGCTGCCGTTTACCTGTTCGATGAGGAAACGAACACTCTCACCAAAAAATCCTCCTATGGACATCGCACCACATGGGCCGAGGAAAGTGAAAACGTTGCGCTCCCGCCGGCATTCATCAATTCAGTAAAAGCCAAACACGCGGAAATTATCGATCAACAAGACTTGCCGCGCCTGCCAGAAGTGCTGCAAAGAGCGGTGGCATTGGAAGGCCTGCATTCATGGCTATGGGTGGTTTTGTGGCGCAAAGACAGGATCTTGGGAGTGCTGGCCACCAGCAGCCGCGCGCAGCGTGAATTTTCACGATCTGAACAAGGTGTGATGATTGCCGTGGGCCGCCAACTGGCCACTACGATTGAAAAAGTTCATCTTTATAGCGAAACCAGACAAGCTTATGAAGACCTGCGCCGCACTCAGGAACAATTGCTGCAAAGCGAGAAGATGTCCGCCGTCGGACAACTGATTTCAGGCGTGGCCCACGAATTGAATAACCCGCTGACTGCGATCCTGGGATATACGCAGTTGCTGGAAAGCGAAAAGCTGGAGCCGCGCATAGAAGACTTTATCCAGAAGTTGCGCAAACAAGCGCAGCGGACCCAGAGGATCGTGCAAAACCTGCTGTCATTTGCGCGCCAGCACAAGCCGCAGCGCGTGCATGTGGATTTGCGCAGCGTTATTGAAGATACGATCGCGCTGCGCGACTACGATCTAAAGGTCAATAACATTGGGGTGGAGCGGGAATTTGAAGCCGTATTGCCTTCGGTGGTGGCTGATCCGTATCAGCTTGAGCAGGTCTATCTCAACATCATTAACAATGCGGCGGACGCCATGATGGAAAGCGGTCGTGGAGGCCGGTTGCGCGTGAGCATCGCCACTGAGAACGGAAGTGTAATTACTTCATTCCATGATTCAGGACCAGGAATTTACGATCCCAAACATGTCTTTGATCCGTTCTACACCACGAAGCGCGTGGGCAAAGGCACTGGACTGGGCTTGAGCATTTGTTACGGGATTGTGAAGGAACACGGTGGCGAGATTTCCGCGCAAAACCATCCTGCCGGAGGCGCGCTGCTGCAAGTGCGACTGCCGGTTGCTGTAGGCGAGAAGCCGGTGACAGAGCGCGAACGCATTGTGGCCCGGCGAGAATCGCGGCTGGAAGGCAATGTGCTTCTGGTGGACGATGAAGAAGCAGTGCTTGATTTTGCGCGCGAAGTTCTAAGTGCTGCGGGCTTGCAGGTGGTTACCGTAAGTTCAGGCGCGGAGGCTGTAGAGTCCTTGAAGAATGAGGATTTCGACATTCTGCTGCTTGACAGCAAGATTCCCGGAACTTGGTCGAGCGAACAGGTGTTCGAATGGCTGCAGAAAAATCGTCCGGAACTGGTGCCGCGTACGGTGTTTGTTCTTTCCGATGTATCAGATCCCCGCGTGCGCGCTTTTGTAGATGCATCGAAGATATTCTGCATGGTAAAACCATTTGAGGTTTCCGATCTGCTCACAGTGGTGCGCCGCGCATTGCGCAGAGTCAGGGCGGCATCGGCTTCGCACTGAGGCCACGCACTTGGCTTCGCTAAAGAAGGTCACGGACCTTTTTCGTAGTCACGCGTGGAGACTCGTTTTTCGGATCAAAGATTAGCAGGCCGTTAACGCGGCGCGTGGGAACCGACGAATTCAATCCGCGCCGCACAAGTTCCGATAAAGCTTTGCCTAAGGGCATTCGCCAAGCCTTCATATACTTTTTGACAAGCAAAAGAGTATCGTCATCGATTTCAACCGTAATTCTCATCTCCAAATGATCCCACACTTCTGCCAACGTGAGAATTTTAGATTTTAAGTTAACGCGCTCTGGTTCCCCTTACCAGCATCTTTCCCACACCAGGCACAGCAGCAAATGCTAATGCGGCGTTGCGGACCCATTTAGGCGCCGCCAATGCAGTGCGCAAGCGGGCTGCGTTTTGAAATGCAGGCGCAAAACGCGCGCGATATGCGCCCCGATACTGCTGGTGTGCCTGCTCAAGTGAACAGGATCCATGCAGAAATGGAGCGATGGATTGCGCGGCGAGCGTTCCGCTTTGCAGAGCCAGGGAGATCCCATCGCCAGCGAATGGATCGATAAAGCCAGCGGCATCGCCGGCGAGAAACACCCCATCCAATTCAGTTTCTGGTGCGCGAAAATAAAGCGGCGAAGTTGTCACTGTGGCAAACAGTGGCTGCCATGCACGGCTGCGCTCATATAAGCGCGGTTCTTTAAAGAAGACATCTTCCAGAGTGTGGGCAGCGTCGGCGCGGACCATAGCGCAGGCATTTACTGAATTCGGTCCAACCGGAGTGACTCCGCAATAGCCGCCGGAAAAAAAATGAAGATCGACAGACTGCGGCGGCGAGGACTCAGTGAAATGCGCTTTCAGGCCGATCCACTTATCTTTTGCAGCGACGTCAAACTGGGTGAGCTTTGACCATCGTCCGGTGCTGTTGACGACAGCACGTGCAGTAAGAGTACTTTCCGACGTGCGGACATAAAAGATTCCATCGCGATGCACCTCAGTGACGGTAACTCCTTCATGCGCTGTTACGCCCGCATTCTTTGCTGCCGCGAAAAGCGCGGGGTCCAGATCGAAACGAGGAATGCTATGCGCGGCAGGAGAGACGGGAAACTTCAGGATTTTATTATCCAGAAATATTCGCGAAGAAACGACCTGCGGGCAGGATTGAAACTGTTTGTCTCCCACCAAGCCATGCAGCAATCCCAAAGATTCCGGAGAGACAAATTCACCACAGACTTTCTGCCGCGGAAAATGGTCTTTTTCCAGCAGCAAGACCTTCGCGCCTGCGCGGGCGGCGGTAATCGCGCATGCAGAACCAGCAGGTCCGGCGCCGACTACGATCAGATCATATTGGGCTGTTTCCAAACGATCACTCCCATGCGGAAAAGAAAAAACTTTCTGATCTCGATGTTCTCTGCCGCTGCGACACTGGACAAAATTTCCCTAATCTCCTCCACCGTGTAAGCCCTGTTTATTGAAGCCACGGCATCGTGCCGGGTGATGCGACTGCGGTATAGCGGCATGCCCAGATAGCTAAGTGCAAGGTGCAGCGGATGACGTTCAAGGTCGTGAACAAGGAATGCATGGCGCGCCACGCGCAGGCCTTCCTTGGCAAAGCGGACAATCTGATCTGCTTCAAGATGATGCATAAACAGAGAGCACCCTACCGCGTCAAAGCTATTATCGCGGAAGGGAAGCGCCAGAGCGTCCCCGCAGACGGCCGGATGCGTATTGCCAAGGTGTGTAGGAGCACGATCCAGAATTAGTGGTTGCGACGATATGCCTGAGCGCGCCAGCGATCGCTGCGTTTGCGTGGCAACGTATCCTTCACTGCCGGCCACGTCAACCCAGGAAATGTGTCTTAATCCGCGCTGCTGTGCCACTCGACGCAGCAAGCTGGCCATGGTATGCACGCCGCCAAACAAGCTATTAAACATGCGCAGGTCTTTGATTGAACCTGCAACTTCGGCGGGCGTGCCGGCGTCGCTATCGAGCAGTTCGTCCACCACGACGCGCTTCATGCTTTAGACTTCATGCTTTAGACCTGGGCCAATTCTTCTTCCAGCAACTGCTTGTTGTAGAGGTCAGTGTAGTAGCCGTTGCGCTCAAGCAGTTCTTCATGCGTGCCCAGCTCCACTACGCGCCCTTCATGCAGCACGGCAATGCGGTCAGCGTTGCGGACGGTAGAGACGCGATGCGAGATAAAGATCGTTGTGCGGTCACGCATCACGTCGCGCAGGTGATTAAGGATGGTTTCTTCGGTATAGGTATCCACGCTGGAAAGCGCGTCATCCAGCACCAGAATGCGGGGATCGCGGATAATGGCGCGTGCAATCGCGCTGCGCTGTTTCTGCCCGCCGGAAAGCGTGATACCGCGCTCGCCCACCATGGTCTTGTAGCCCTCGGGAAAGCCTTCGATATCGCCCGCAATGTTGGCGGCATTAGCGGCGCGCTGCACTTGATCGTCAGTCGATGTCTCGACGCCAAAAGCGATGTTCTCACGCACGGAGTCGCTGAAAAGAAAAGTTTCCTGTGGAACAAAACCGATGTTCTGGCGCAGGGTTTCCAGCGGATACTCGCGGATAGGCCGACCATCGATCAGGAGAGAACCGGGCGCGACGTCATAAATGCGAGGCAGCAGGTTGACCAGCGTGGTCTTGCCGGAGCCGGTCGGGCCAACGATCGCAAGACTGCTGCCTGCCGGTATCGTGAGATTTACGTCTTTCAGTACCGGCACGCCATCATAGCTGAAATCAAGATGACGGAACTCAATTTCGCCGTGCAAGGTGGTGGCAGTTTTCAGGTCAGGCGCAACTTCCGCATCGGTAATTTCTGAGCGGGCGATCAGAATCTCATTAATGCGGCCCATCGATGCGGTCCCACGCTGGAAGAGATTGATCACCCAGCCAAGCGCAATGATTGGCCACGTAAGCATGACAATGTAAGTATTGAAAGCAACGAAATCGCCCAGGCTGATCTTGTGCAGAAGTACTTCGCGCCCGCCCAGCCACAACACAAGCACCAAGGCAAAGCCAAGCAGCAGTTCCAGAGTTGGCCACAGCATTCCGGTAAGGCGCGCCAGTGGCAAGCTGCGCGTTACATATTCCTCATTGCTGGTCTCAAACAGCGCAATCTCGGCTTCTTCCTGGGCGTAAGCGCGGACTACGCGAGCGCCGGAAAAATTCTCTTGCGCCCGCGCGGAAATATCAGAAAACTGCGCCTGGATTTTTTCAAAGCGCTCGTGGATCCGCCGTCCAATGTATTGCACAACAATGCTGGCGACAGGCAGCGGCGCAAAAGCATAGAGCGTAAGCTTGGGGCTGATCTGCCACATAAAGACCAGCGCCACGGCCGTAAACACCAGCGTGTTCGCCGTGTACATAATCGCCGGGCCAAGCAGCATGCGCACGGCATTCAGGTCATTGGTGGCGCGGGCCATAATGTCGCCCGTGCGGTTCTTCTGGTAGTAGGAATAGGAAAGCGATTCCAGATGGCGAAACATGTCATTGCGGAGATCGTATTCAATCTCACGCGAAACCCCGATCACCAGCCAGCGAGTAAGAAATTGGAACACGCCCTTGCCCAGTGCCAGCGCCACCAATAGCGCTGCAAAAACCAGAATTTTCTGATGCGTGATGCCGTCGTGGTTCAGGTCGTCCACGGCGCGGCGAACCACCTGCGGCCAGAGCACCCACAGGCCGTTATTGAACAGCACCGTAATCGCGCCCCAAAACAGCGTTACGCGATACTTGCTCAGGTAAGGCCACAGCGGCTTGAGATTTTTGCCCATGAGATGAATGCCCAGGTAATAGATGATTTTAACAGCCTGCAAGGATCACAAGATTCAAGGCGCTATAAGCGCTGATCTGTTGATCTCATGCCGCTCTTGCTTCTTCCCACGTGCCATGCTGCATATTTCGTGATTCTTCCGGGAACGCTCGTATATTTCGATCTACAGCGTCTCGCGGTTCTTCGCCATGAATGCCGCTTATCGATCTCTCTTCCGCTACCATCAAATTTTTATGCTTGTGCAGATCAGCGTTATCGGTGTTGATCAGTGGTACGATTTTGGCTTTCAATCTGCGATCATCTGCGCAAATCTGCGGCAATCCTTCGTGCCCCTTTGTGGTTAGATCTTTTTCTCTCTGTGTTCCTCTGTGGCCTCTGTGGTAAAGCCACAACAGTTTTGACATCGTCTGCAGATGCACCAGCAGCCTTCCTGCTGTCTTGCAATCGATCCTGCCGGCAATTAGCGCCCGGGACATTACAGCCAGCGTAACTTGAATGCCCTTAAAGTCGTTGAACAGGTCTGCCAATTCGCATTCCGGCCTGCCCTGCCGACGCATCTCCGCTACTGCTTCGGCCAGCACAATCTGCCGCTCCACGTCCCGGCGAAACGCCATCGCCTGCTGCGCGGCATGAGCATGGCAAATCGCCGCGCCCTTCTCAGCTGGTGCTTTGCACTGCTCGCCATTCCGCCGGAACAACTGGCACCGCCGGTAATAGCTATAACGCGCCTCCGGCACTCTGCTGGATTCCTGTCGGGGGTCCGTGCTCTGAATCGCTTTCATCATTCTGTTTTCCAATTCCGGCGATTACCAATTTTGGCAATTCTGGCAATCTGCACTGCACCCTCCCCCATGGCCTCGACGGTAAGAATATACTTGGCTAACCAAAAATCTTTTTTCTTTTGATTCGTCTTTTTCCTTTGATTCTCTCAGCCCAATTCGCTTATAAGCAGAACGGGACGTGCTACGGTGTCACCCGCAACACATCCCTAACCACAAATCACCTTCACGAGAAAGGCGACTCATGGCTGTCTCTAAGCGTACCAAACCCTCTCAGCGCGTCCACAAGTTTCCAGCGGCAAAGGGCAAGATCATTGCCGATGTGGAATTATCCGTCTCGCCCGATTTCAACGTCATTGAAATTGTTTTCGATGACAAAACTTCTCTCAGCTTTAATCTTGAGCCGTGTTTTCAAGTTGCGCCTGAACTCGTTAGTTGGAAGTCCGGCAGCTACAAACCCATTCGCCGCTGGCGACCTATTCACAGCGTTTAGCCCACTCACATCCTAACCAGGGGCCCACCAAAACAGGTGGGCCTTTCCCATTGGAGAAAAAATGGAACCTAAAAAATCTGCCGTGACAGAGAGCGGCTCTGCGGATCGACGGATCATCGAAACCGCAGAGGCTCTTATAGAGTTATATAAATCCCATTTTGGGGAAAACTGGCGGTCAGCTTTTGAGCAGTCAGTTACTCTGACTGTCTAGGCGGTCGGCGAGAGATTTGTTCCAGCTTGAGGGAAGTTGCATCCAAAAAATCCGCGACTGCTTTTGGATTCCCGATCCAGCTAGCGTTACCTTCTCCCATTGCTTTCACTGTTATTTCTGTGGTGAGTTTCATGAGGAAATCATTCATTGTCCGCGTTCTCCATTTCTCAAGGGGGCAGCGGGATTATACGCTTCCTGCCAATGCACCTTTAAATGTGCAAAATTCGCTATCTGATAGTAACCATTAAGGCAACCACTACATATTGTGTCAATATTTTTATTTCCCAAGCGGATTGTGTTCAAGTGCTTGAAAACAAATTGCATTAGGGGCGAATAAAAAGCATCCATTTTGTAGTTTTCCACATCTTTATCAACAGGTAATGTTATTTTGGTATTGCTCTTGGCACATTTTTGCGATCTCAGTTCGTCGCCCGAAAGGATGGCCCAATGAAACAATCCGAGGCCAAACTCAGGGAGTTAATCATTCATGTCGCTACTCTTAGCGGCATGGACGAACCATTTGGCGCAACCAAACTAAACAAGATTCTCTTTAATGCAGATTTTGAGGCTTACCGGCAATGGGGAAAATCCATTTCCGGTCAAGAATATTTTGCTCTCGAATGGGGTCCAGCTCCGCGCATCATGAAACGTGTCATTTCGGACATGGAGAGGAAGCGGGAACTGGCCATTGAGCCTAAGGAATATTACGGGGAAAAGCAGGATCGCCCGGTTGCTCTACGTGGTGCTAACCTCGACATATTCAGCAAAGAAGAATTAAATCTTGTCATCATGGTTATCAATAAGCACTGGGGCAAGAGCGCGACCAAAATGAGCAATGAGTCGCACGAATTTTTGGGGTGGGCTGTAGCCAAACTCGAAGAAACCATTCCCTATGAAGTTGCTCTTGTGGGAACCAGGGGACCAACGCTGGACGAAATCCGCTATGGAGAAGGACTGCAAGCCATGGCTGAGGAGTGCCTCGCTCGTAATGCTACCCGTAAAGCACCGGACCATCATAGAGGAGCATAGATTCTCCATTGAATTACAAGATCTGATTGAAGACGGGCCTGATAAGGCCAAGAGAGCAGATGAGTTCATTGATGGAGTTAAATGGGTTTTAACAAGGTCGCCGGAGCGAGGGACTCGCATCGGAAGGACTCTAGTTTGGTTTATTCCAAACGATCACACCGCCGATATGCTCCCTGTTGTGATCTATTACACGTTCGATGATAATTTTGTTAACCTGATGTCAATAAAGGCGACACTGTACCCGATACAGAAATGAAAATGAAATCCAATCCCGAATATGCTGCCTTCGAAAACCTTCTCCGGCGTGTGGTGGCTGTTCCGCATTCGGAGATTAAGGCCAAACTGGAAGCGGAAAAGCAGCAGAAAGAAAAAAAGCGTCCTAAGCCTTCGGACGCTTCCCGCGCTTCAGACGATAGCGATTGAATCAGAATGGCCGTTCTTGGTTCTTTCCGGTGACTTCCGCATAGGTGAGACGCTTTCCCGCGATCTGTGACAACAACATTTCAAAACGCTCACCATCGTTAACGGGTTTGTCTTTGTTCCCGCGATTGTTATAGCGGAATGATTGCTCGTCAAGATAACGGAACAAATGGAACGGCTCAACAGCAACATAGGTTCCGCTCAATCCACGTTTCAACAGTGCCCAGAAATTTTCAATTCCGTTGGTATGGATTTTCCCGTTCACATAGGTTTCAGCGTGGTTGACGATCTCATGAGTGAAGTCTTTGTACAGTCCCCAATACCCAAAGAAATCATCGGTATGAAGTTTTGCTCCGGCTTGAACATGCTCTTTAACAGCAGCGTGCAGAGTGGGAACAGAACGATTGGCGATCACCTGAGTTTTGACGGTGCCACCATCCAAGAATCCAGCGACAATGGTTTTATTTCCGAAGGCCATTTTGTCCATCCGCGCTCTCTTGCTCTTGTGCATGTTCCGCGCTTTGCCGCCGATGAAAGTTTCATCAACTTGGACAGGCGATCCGCTTCCACCGAGTTTCATCAAAGAGCCTTGTTGCATTGCAAGCCGGATTCTCTGAAGCATGAACCAAGCAGATTTTTGAGTAACACCGATAGCGCGGTGAATCTCGTATGAGGAAACGCCATTTTTGCAATTCGCAAGCATCCACATGGCTAGCAGCCACTTGCTCAGGTGAATCGGTGAATCTTCAAAGATGGTTCCCAGCTTTACGGAGAACTGGCGATTGCAGTCTTTGCATTTCCAGCGTTTCTGAGTCTTGAGGTAATAGTGCTCTTTATGACCACAAGCTGGACAGGTAACGCCCTCAGGCCAGCGGAGAGCGGCAATGGTATCAATGCAGACTTGTTCATCGCTAAAGTGCTGGATGGCGGCTTGAAGAGTTTTTGGTTTCATGTCGATCACCTGAAACCAGAGTACCGGAAAGACGTTGGTTAGTCAAGTATATTATTACCGCCTCGACTAGGATTCCAAAGGAGTTATCGCAATCAACCCCAGAGATTTGGCGTTTAATTGACCGCGAATCACGTCAAACTGTCCCCAAAATCGCGTCAAATCCGCTGCTTTCCTCGGTCATCGATCGAGTTCTTCGTGTTCCTTTTTGGGGGTCGGCTAATGGCTAAAAGCTAAGGGCTAACGGCTGCCTTCATACTACCTTTTATTCGCCTCTATTCCAATCGCGAAAAAGGACAATGCCCTCTCTATTCTGGCTACAGCCGCAGGCATTCCCTGCGAAGCTCAAGGATGAGCGCTCGCTGGGTTGTGAGGGCCAGAAAAGACGCGGGAACGGGCGCAACGTGCCTTACTGTTCCTTGGGCGCCAGCACATAGGAGTAGAAGAGCAAAGCCACGCCGATCAACATGGGAAATAGCCCCACCAGCGCCACTCCTTTATCACCAGGGTCGAGGACGATCCAGAGGAATGGCGTCAGGGCGATGCCCACAGCGATGGCCACGAGGCCGCCCATCCGCTGCCCCTCGCGTTGCCTTCGCACGGCAATGCGCTCTTCCTCGCGCATCAGTTCTAGGGCTGAGGTAGCGCCCTGACCCTGACTCTCGACGATTTTCTTGAGGGTTTCACTCTTGTAGTAAGCTTCACGCTCCCTGCGGCGGGCGTCAGCCCAGGAAGCAATGGAAACAAACGTAAACACGCAAATAACAGAAACAATAGGGATGAACAGCACAAGGCTTCCCGGGTTCATTTCTCAACCTCCTCGCAGGCAAATAATCGCTGCACCGGGTAAGACAGGTCAGTTCCATCGGCGGTTGCGTTTTTTTTGGAAACAGATAATTCTTCAAAAATAATGAAACCGGCCGATTTGCCGCGGGGTCATACCGTAGCTAAGGAGAAGAATGAGCGCCAGCGAAGACAAAGCCGACGTCGAGAGGGTCTTGGCAGGAGATGTCGAGGCCTTTCAGGGCATCGTTCTTCGCTGGCAACGGCCGCTGCTCAACCTGGCCTATCGTTATTGCCGGGACCGGGGACGGGCGGAGGAGATGGCGCAGGAGGCTTTCTTGCGCGCGTTCCGCAAGCTGAGCTACTGGCGGCACGATGCGGTGTTTTCCACTTGGCTGTTCGCGCTGGCCGCGAACCTGTATCGTTCAGAGCTGCGGCGCATTCCGATGAGGACGGTGTCCCTGGATGAGATACTGGAACCGAAAGATCCGCGGCCGGAGAAGCCGGGTGAAGAAGAGCAGCGCGACCGAGCGCTCCGCGAGGCAGTAGCCACTTTGCCGGGGAAATATCGCGATGCCGTGATCCTATTTTATTTTCAAGATATGGACCTGGATGCGGCCGCACGCAGCTTGGGTTTGAGCCAGGGCACCGTGAAATCAAGGCTCTTCCGGGCTCGTAAGATACTGCGCAATAAGCTGCCGCATTTATCGCCGACGAGTCCTAAAGAGGCATTATCGTGAAAAACGAATTTGACCGCATCATGTCAGAAGAAGAGATTCTGCCGTCCTCGGGCTTTGCCGCTTCGGTGATGGATGCGGTGCGTCGCGAAGCTGCGGCGCCTCCGCCGATTCCGTTTCCCTGGAAGCGGGCGTTGCCGGGAGCGGTGTTCGCTGCCGCAACCCTGATTGTGGTCCTGGTGATTTGCACAATGAATCTCTTCGATTCGAGTTCTATGGCACAGGGACAATCCGCTTCAGTTTCAACGTGGCGGTTATTGCTTCAGGTTCATACTCAGTGGGTGATACTTGGCCTGGCCGCCGCGCTTTCTTTATGGAAGATACCTTCATTGCTTGGGCTCAGGAGTTGATAGAAGAGGCTTGCGATGAGACGCGAACCTTCGGGGTGGACGGTATCGTGATCCCAACCTTTATGTGGTGAGGGATAGAAGAAACAGGGGCAAGGCGGGCCACCCGCCGGCGAACTAGACTGACGTCACGACGGCGTCTTCATAATCAAATATCCGCCCGCCAGCCCGAAGATCAAATCCGGTGACCAAGCCGCGATCAGCGGCGGGAGCTGGCTGACGTTGCCCATGGCTTCAAACAAACTCGAGGTCAGAACATACGTTACGCCGATGACCAGCGCGACAACCACTCCGCTGAGAGCGCCGCGGCGTCCGCCGGAGAGAGCAAAAGGAACAGCCAGCACCGCCATCACGAGCGTGATGAGCGGAAAGGCGATTTTCTTCTGCAATTGCACGCGGAGACGCACCACGTCAAAGCCGCCCTGCTGCAGATCGTAAATATAGCGCCGCAGCTCGTCATAATTCATTTCAGAGGATTGCAGGACCTCTTTCTTGAAGTAAGTCGGGGGCTCGTTGAGTTCGGCAAAGGTGCTTACGTCAAACTTGCGCAGGTCTTCCTTAGGCTCAGCGCCCGGAGAGTTGCTCCAGGTGCGCTCCCAGCCATTTTCAAAAGCCCATTTTGATAAGTGTTCCGCCCAGCGTGCACGCGCGGCATAGACGCGCTTGACCATCTGGAAGGAATGCGGATTCAGCTCAAAGACTGACACGCTGCCAAAGATATTGCGGTCAGGATCAAAAGCCTCGTAGTAATAAATCTTGCGGTTTTCTACCGTGCCGTCAGATCTCTTTTTGCTTTCGCCAAAAATCCATTTGCGGTCAGGACGCAGATAAGTCTGAGCCGGCTTGCCTTTTATCATGTTGCGCAAAGTCTCAACGCGCTTGTTGGCGTACGGCAGGTACCATTGATCCAGCACAAAGAGCCCGCCCGCCAGGGTGCAGGCGATAATCAGAATCGGAATTACCGTGCGGTAGATGCTTACCCCGGTCGCTTTCATGGCCGTGATTTCATTGGATTTCTGCATCAGCCCGAACATCACCAGCACGGTCAGCAGCACGGCCAAAGGCGTGATCTGGTAAAGCACTGAAGGAACAAAGTTGACCAGGTATGCAAGCTGGGTGAGCAGCGGAATTTTCTTTCGAACAATGTCAGAAAGCAATTCAAAATAAGTGAAAACTAGAAAAAGCACGACGAGGCTGGAAAGGATGAGCAGCAGATAACTTACAAAGCTGCGTAGAACGTAGTCGTCGAGAATAAGCGGAAAGCGTGTGCTAAAAAGGCGGCCTCGCCTGCGGCTGCCATAAGCCGGATCGTCGGCCTTGGCGTTGAGCAGCTTCCCAAATGTGTCTTTAAACTGGCCCAGCAACATCTGTCCGAGGCCTAGCTCAACAGGAACTCTGTCCGTGCGGCTGAGTAGAACGACGCCGATCAAGCCAAAGACGATGTTGGCCATCCAGACGCCGAGCACGGGAGATATTTTTCCTCCGCGCGCCAGGGAAACGCCGATGATGGAGACAAAGTAGTAGATGAACACCAGAACAATGGTGAGCACAAAACCCGCGCCTTTGCCGCCTTTTTTAGCGGAAAGGCCGAGCGGAATTCCAATGAGCACCAGCACCAGGCAAGCCGTGGGGAGAGCGAGGCGGCGATTGAATTCTATCCAGTACCAGCGCGCAAATTCTTTGTTCGGATTGTATTTCTGGCGGTAAAGCTCCTGAGTGCTGAGCTGCGCCACCGGCACTGCGTCCTGTGCCGGCTTGGGGATGGGAGGCTGGCTGATAACAATGTCAGTATCTTGAAAAGTCGTGATTGTGTATTGGTCAGGCTTATTGGAATTCGTATCGTGCGTTTCTCCGTTGACCAAATGGAGCCGGATAGCCTCCGTGCCGGAGGCGCTGACAATCGCTTCTTTTGCGATGGTGATCTTGGGAGCGCCGGGAATACTGATATCGGCGTCAAAAACATTTTTCCAGACTGCTGCGCCGTTCGCGCTGGAAACGTCTTCCACGTAAAGCACGTGGTTCTTAAAGCCTTCATAAAAAACGTGCGGCTGGACCTCAAAAGAAATCTGAGTGGCAGCCAGCTTGGTTTGCAGTCCGGCAAGAGCAGCGGCGGAGCGCGGCTCCACGATAACGGTATTGACGAGCGCGAGCAGCCAGGCCGCAATACCGAATACGGAGATGATCTTGAGGAATTTGCGCACACTCACGCCGGAAGCACGCATCGCCGTGACTTCACTGTCTGCGGCCATGCGGCTTAGACCCAGCAGGATTCCCACCAGCACTCCCATGGGGATGGTGACTTTCAATGCGGCGGGCAGTGTGAGAAAAAAGATTTCCGCAACGCTGGGAAAAGGAGCGCTGTTGCGCACCACAGCTTCAAGTATGCGCGTGAGTTCGCGCATAAAAATGACGAAAGTGAACACTGAGGCCCCAATGAGCCCGTGCCAGAGCACTTCCTTAAGTATGTAGCGGGTAAAAATGCGCACGCGTTTTTCTTCTCAAAGTCTAGCAGAAGCCCGCTTGTGTTATTAATGGATAATCAATGGATACGCCCGCAATCCACCTGCTGTTTCTCTGGCACATGCATCAGCCGTATTACAAGGACCTGGTTACCGGGCAATACCGGCTACCCTGGGTGCGCTTGCACGCGCTGAAGGATTATTACGGCATGGTGAAACTGCTGGATGAATTTCCCGGGCTGCACCAGACATTTAATCTTGTTCCTTCATTGATCACGCAACTGCAAGAGTATGTCAACGGAACGGCGCAAGATCCGTTTCTGCAAGTGGCAGCTATGCCGGCGGCAGAGATGAATCTGGCCGAACGGCAGTTTGCGGTGCAGTACCTGTTTCAGGCGAATGCGGAGAACATGATTGGCCGTTATCCGCGCTATGGTGAATTAGCGCAGCAATTTCATGGGCGACCACAGGACGCGCAGAACAATGCGCGGCGCATGAGCGATGGCGAACTCACTGACCTGCAAGTGCTCTCGCAGATCGCCTGGATGGATGAATTTTTTCTCGATGATCCAGTTGTCGCAGAACTAATCAACAAAGGCCGCAACTTTTCATTGAAAGATCAGGAGCAGGTGATCCAGATTCAACAAAAGTTTCTGGCCAAGGTGCTGCCCGCCTATGCCGAAGCAGGGAAGCGCGGCACGATTGAGATTTCTACCTCGCCTTTTTACCATCCCATTCTGCCGCTGGTGTGCGACACAGATATGGGCGCTGTTTCACATCATGGGCTGCCACTGCCCTCGCAGGGGTTCCGCCATCCCGAAGATGCGCGTGAGCAGATTGAACGCGGACTAACTTTGCATGAGCAGGTGTTTGGCGTCAGGCCAAAGGGCATGTGGCCGTCTGAAGGAAGCGTCTCCAATGAAGCCCTGGCGATTGCGCATGATCTCGGCGTGAAATGGATGGCCACCGATGAAGGTGTGCTCTGCCGTTCCCTGGGAACAATTTTCCATCGCGATGGCAGCGGGAAACTCGAACCCGACAGCGCGGCCCAGCTTTACCAGATTTTCCATTGGCAGCAGGACGCGGCGGAAATGAGCATGGTATTTCGCGACCATTCCCTTTCTGACCTGATCGGTTTTGTCTATTCCGGCGTGCCGGCCAAAGAAGCAGCCGATGATTTCATCCGTCGGGTGAAGCAGGCAGCCGAGCCGGTGCTGGCAAAAGGCAAGACAGCGGTGCTGCCAATCATTCTTGATGGCGAGAACGCATGGGAGTTTTATCCGGAGTCGGGACGCGAATTTTTACGTCGGCTCTACGATGGCATTCAAAGAGATCCATCCATTGCAGCGCTGACAGTTTCTGAGGCCATTGAGCGGGAGCACGCACCAGCAGCGATTGGTTCCATTGTTCCTGGCTCATGGATCAACTCGAATTTTGACGTATGGATCGGCGCGCCGGAAGACAACGTGGCGTGGGACCAACTCACCGCGGCACGAGACTTTTTTACGGAGAACGCGAGCAAAGCTTCAGAACAGCAGGCCGCTCTGGCTTATGAAGAACTGCTGATCGCGGAAGGCAGTGACTGGAACTGGTGGTATGGCCCGGAGCACCACTCGGCCAATGATCGCGATTTTGACGAGCTTTACCGCAAGCATCTTTCCAATGTCTATCTCGCTTTGGGCGGCACGCCGCCCGACCTGCTGGCACAGCCGATCGCGGGCGCTCATGCCAAACCGCAATTCACTCCGCAAACCGCGTATATCCATCCTGAAGTGGATGGGAAAAATATCGAGTACTTTGAATGGCTGGGTGCGGCCTCGCATGTCGCTGACCGGCATTCTTCCGCCATGCATGGAAAACTTTTTTTGCTGGATACCGGCTACGCAGGCATTGATGAAGAGAATTTTTACTGTCGAGTGGATTTCACTGATGATCCTGCGGAGTGGGCCACCGGAGACACGCGGCTGGTGGTGACAATTGAAATCGTAAGTCCAGACGGCAATGGAAACCGGTCGGTTCGCCTGGAAGCCGATATTTCCCAAGGCAAGCTTCGCGGATGGAAGCTGGGCGAAAATGGACAGCAACAAGAAGAAGGCTTTCGAATAGGCATTGACTCCATCTTTGAATGTCAGTCGCCATTGAGAGCACTGAAGGCCGCCATGGGATCTCGGCTGCGAGTACGCTTTTCCTTGTGGCGCGATGGCTTACCACTCGATGCTTTGCCGCAGGAAGGCGCTATCGAAGTGCGCGTTGCTCCGGAAACAGAATTGAGCGCACTGCCGTATGCGAAGCCGTGAGGATCGGTAGTTAGTATTTGGTAGTTAGCTGTAAGTCCGCAGCAATTGCGACTATTTTGAAATGCGCTGATTGCACACAAGAATCGGTATTTAGTATTTGGCGATGCATGCGCGATCCGCGTATTTTGGGAAGAAGAACGAAACTGTCGCGGATTTACGGCCAAAGACTAAGTACTAAATACCAAATACTGGATCTTCACGGGCGAGCCCGACTTGCGCGGCGAGCCCGCAGTATCAGGAGCTGAGGATTCATAAAAGCAAATTGGCTCTCCAGCGGTTTGGAGCGCAGCGACACAAAAAAGACGGCCTGCGTAAACAGGCCGTCAAGGTTTGAGGGGTAGAGGAACTGTTTAGTGGTTGTCGTCGTCGCGGACAGCAATCATCGAGTACACTCCGCCGTTGAAGAACACCAGACCGCGTGCGCGGATGGTGGCTCCAGCCACAGGGGTCGTCTTGAGTGTTGCGCCGTTGGCGAACGTTACTGCCACGCTGGTTGCGCCGCTCAGAGTACCGAAAGCGGACGTCGGGCTGATGGTGATGGTGAAGCCTGACGCGCTTGGCGCTGGCGATGCAGCAACCGTACCGATCAGGGCCTGCTCGCGCAGTTTTACTTTGGTGGCAAGAAGAGGCGTGACATTGTTGCTGGAGTCGGCTTCAATGCGCTGGCCGTTGCCAATGTGGGTTGCGTCAAATGCCGGAGCAGTAATGTTCAGCTTATCTGAGCGGACGCTGAAAACGGTACTGGAGTTGACTCCGATATCCACTGTGACAGGCGAGTTGGAACTTCCGGTGGAATCCACCTGATGAACAATCGTGATCTTCGTGAGCGGATTGTCGAGAGCTGAAATGAGTCCCTCGGCTTCTTCACCGTTCTGGCTGCCTTCACGCTCAACTTTCGTCGCCAGTTTGGTGCCATCGCTCTTGGTAACGCCGTCAACTTCAACGATGTCGCCGACCTTCAGATCGGAAAGTTGCGTGATGCCATCTTTGAATCGGGTGTTGGCGTCCGTGGCAAACGTGATGTCAGTTGAGTTGGTGGTGATAGTGAAACTTGGAGCGCTGATGGTTTTTACTGAACCGTGAACGTCTTCCAAATCTCCGTTATCGTGATCTTCATTTCCTTCATCGCCGGCCGGCGGCGTGGCGGCTGAAGTGACGTTGAACGTGGGAGTAATGGTGGCTGAAGTGATCGGCGTTCCGTTCAGTACAACGGATGTTGCCAGATCAAGATCAAAGTTCAGGAACAGCGGCGTGCTGCTAACCGTGATGTTGGCAAAGGTCACATTCACTGTGCCGCTGGAAATAGTGGACGAAATTTTTGTGGGCACACCGGCATTAAGCACCACGACTTCAGCGCCGGTCACGGTGATTGTGGCCCCGTTGTAAGTACCCGGCGGCAAGTTGGCCAGTGTTAAAGGCTCAAATGTCCCGGCTTCGTGTGAAAACTCGACTTCAGCTGGTTTTGCCAGCAGATTCGCCGTGGTAGCGGTTGGGCTTACGCCGGTAAGGGTGATAGAGCTGATGTTCAACTCAAATTTTGCAATCTGGTCATTAACGGCGTCGCCAGTCTGCAGGATAACTTGTCCTGCGCCGGTGGAAACTTGATTCGTGGAACCGCCTCCGCAACCTGTCAGCAGCAAAGCAAACACCACGCATAACAGTGTGAACAAATAAACCCGTTTCATTGGGCCTCCAAGAGTGAAAATGTGTGAGGATTCGATCGAGTGGCGTTGTGTTAGTAGAGTACTACGAACATCGTCCTGATAGTGGGGCAACTCCGTCTTGTCATCGCTCCCTTGTACATGCCCCAGTATTCGCCAAGACAACGCACTTCCGGTGCGCTCATGCAGCAGATCATGCGCCGCATAAGAGGTGGCGTTCGAAGCTTGGGGAAAGCTTTTCAGGGCTGTACCTTTTTTCCTTTCAGTGGCGAAGTAGCACAGGGGAATCTATGCTGACTTGCCTTGCGTAATGCAGTCGGCGTGCCAGATTGGTACGACCCTTAAGTCTTTTCGTTTCAGCAACTCTGGTTATGCGGAGAGCGCGGTTGGGTTAATGTGACCCATGCACCCGTGTATTCCGGATACAAACCGCATTTCAATTTGCGGCTGTCTGGACAAATAAAATCGCGGCGCTGTTTGTAAAAACATCGCCGCGATTAATGAAATCTAAACACGAATTTGTGGTGCACCTAAATTAGCTCCGGCGGTTTGCCTCCATGATGATGGTCATCGCCGTTGCCGCTGCCGTCGGAGCCGGATCCCGAACCGCCATCGGATCCAGATCCAGAACCAGAACCGGAGCCTGATCCCGATGAATGGTCATTATCACCTGAGCCGGAGGAATGCCCGCTGCTATCTGGATCGCCGCCGCCGTGGTGATCTCCTGGATCGCGCTGATCAGAGGCGCGAAGGCTCTTGATTGGATCGTCATCGTCGGTTGAGTTGCTACCATTGTCCCGGCGGCTGGGGCGGTCAAGCTGCGGACGCAAATCCTGTGTGGGGCGGGGAACCTCCGGACCGCCCTCCATACCCACGCGGCTGGAGAAGCCGGCGGTGATCATTACGGATTGTCCGCGGCCAGTCACGGCCTCAAGCTCAACCACGCCTTCATCCACATCCACTTCAGTGAATCCCCGACGATCAACCTCAATGTCAAACTTTGTGCCGCGAACGGAAATGACCGCGCTGGGCGTGCCGATCTGGAAAGCAGGCGATCCGCCCATCCGCTTTTGAATTTGCGTGCGGACGCGGCCCATTAGAAGCTGAAAATACTTCCATCCACTGGTCTCGGGCTGCTTCAACAAGAGCTTAGTGTGCGCGCGCACCAGTACATCGCTTCCATCAGAAAGCTTCAGCAGCACGCGGCCATCGTCGGTGCTGACGGTCGTATCCGGCGGCAGTATTTCGCCTCGGACTGGAGCAGCAAAGGCCTGCGCGGGAAGCTGGATGCTGACTTTCCCTTTGAAGTCTGAAATTGTTGCTCCGGCATAAGGGGCACTGGCGGTAGCCGCTGGCGAAGATTCCTGGGCCACCGCAGACGCGCAGTACAGCACTACGCCGATGAGCGTAGAAATCGATTTGCTTTTCATGGTGTCACCTCTGAAACTTCATAGGCGCCGCGCGGCAGTGTGAACGCGAACGTGGTGCCTGCAGATTCATTGCTGCTTACATGGACCCTTCCGCCGTGTTGCTGCGAAATACGGCGGACAAAACTCAGTCCCAGACCCCATCCAGGAATCGATTCACTGCGGGCCGGCCGATAAAAGCGTTCAAACAATTGCTCTAACTCGGCCTCTGGTATTACCGGCCCCGAGTTTTGCACTTCAAACTGTACTTCGTCGCCGAAAGAATGGACGCGCATCAGTACCTCTGTTCCGTTAGCTCCGTATTTGATTGCGTTGCTGACCAGATTTAGCAGAGCGCCGGAGATAAGCGTCTCATCGCACTGCACAAATCCGTCATCGCAATCCACCTCTGCTCTGACCGTGACCTTGGCTGCCACAGCCAGTGGCTGCACCACTTTCTGCACATGTTCCACCATGGTACTGATGCTCGTGCGGGCCAGCCGCAATGGCCGTGCTCCGGCGTCGAGCCGCAGAACTTCAAGATAAGTATTGATCATCGCTACCAGTCGGTTCGTTTCACGAAAGATAGTGGATGGAGCTTCACGCGTCGCTGGGGAGTTAGGATAGCGCATCAGTAATTCAGAAAATCCCTGAATAGAGATAAGCGGTGTGCGCAGCTCATGCGTAACAAAGCTCAGCGCTTCAGATCGCGCCTGGTCACGCTGGCGACGAGCCGTGATGTCTTCCGCGATCAGCAACAAAGCGCCGGCTTCAGCAAATGACGTCCACGGCAGCCGGACCGCGTGGAAGAGCCACAACTCTTCTGCGAGCGAAACTTCCTGTTCTGCCCATGAAGCAGGCTGCGGCGACAGGCTTTCCAACTCCTGCCAGCCGCTGGCAAGTTGCGTCACACCTGAAAGTTTATCTGTGACCAAAGAATGTCTTGCGCAAAATGCCTTCCATGTTTCGTTGCTGAACAGAAGGGCGCCGTCAGCGCCATACACCGCAAGGCCTTCATTCATGGTCTCCAACAAGGTTTGGTTGAAGGAATAAAGTGAAGACAGCTCGGCCTGAAGGTCTTTAAGCGCGGCTAGCTTCCAATGCAGGCGATCAGAGGCGGGCCACTTGGCGAGATCAGTACCTGGCTGGGCGGGTTTGAGTTGTCCATAATGTGGACTGATAGCGTGGCGAAGCTGTTGGAGACGCGAAGTGACTTCGCGATCGACGATCAGCAGATTTTCAAGCTGCGCGATGGGCGCGGCAAGTACGCCTGCGACCAATAACGGTCCGTAAGCCAGCAATCGGTGAAAATCTGCAAACAGGAAATATGCAGCCACATAACCGCCTGCCAGCATGCCGACAAGGACCAGCAATCCGCGCACGCCCGGATACCGCACCACCACCCAGAGCGATACCACGCTCATCAAGACCAAAAGCGTGAGCTGGGCAAAGTTGCCAATCTGCGAAAGGATCCGTCCGCTCAGCGCCATATCCGCCACGTTGGCGTTGATCTCCACGCCGGGCATTGGCAGCTGGTTGCTGACGGGAGTGATAAGGCGATCACTTATGTCGATGCCGCCAAAGCCGATTAATACCGCTTTGCCCGCCAGTTGTGGCGCGAGCTTGCCGGCCAGCAGATCGCCTGCGGAGACAACGACGAATGGCGGATTTGCCTCTCCCGGCTCAAATTGAGGACGGTAATCGATAAGCATGGGCGGCAGCGATGCCATGCGTTCGACGCCGGGAGGGCCAACGTCTGGAGGCTCCTGTTTCACCACCGAACCGGGCTGCGCCAATTCCGCCAGCATGAGCGCAAATGCTGGACGCAATCCGTCTGCGCTTGGTTCCTGCACGGGAATGCTGCGGCAAAGGCCGTCAAAGTCGATGATTGCTTGTACGTGCCCCACGCCTTTTGCCGCCCGTGCAAAGCGGGGAAGCGGGTCCATCCACAAATTGCCGGTAGGCGACGTGGAAATTTTTGCCGCCAGCACAACGTTGGGCGCGGACTGAATGGCGCTGGTCAATGCGGAATCGTTCTGCTCATCCTCAAGCTCAGGCAAAAGCACATCCACGCCAATAGCTTTTGGGTTTTGCGCACTGACAGCGCGAATCAATTTAGCCAGCTCTGCGCGGGGCCAGGGCCAGCGCCCATGCTGCTCCAATGTAGCGTCGTCAATCAGCACCAGGGCGACTTGGCTTGAAACCGGCAACGGACGCCTCACGCGAAAGAAAAAGTCATTCAGCTTCTGGCTTAGCGTGGAAACAGGGACGCTTAAGCTCACCAGGGACACGAGTCCCAACAGGATGGCGTTGAGCCTGATCCAACGGCCCCAGGTGACGGGCTTTGCGTGCGCCGAGTTGGAGAAAAACTTCATCGCTGAACCCGATGTACTCCTGTTGCAATTAACCGACCATCAGATCAATTCCCAGCCTGCGCGCTTTCTGGTACAAGGTTTTCCGTTCAATGCCCAATGCGCGTGCGGCCTTTGACTTGTTGCCCGCATGTTCCTGCAAGACGCGCAGAATGTGTTGCCGCTCCATATCTTCCAGAGACGAAGGAGGAGTTTTGTCCGGAAGGCCATTGGTGCGGACCATCTGGCGCTCGCGCTCCACATCAGCCACGCCGATCTCGCCCGACGAACAAAAAATCCCCAGCCGCTCCACCAGATTTTCCAGCTCACGGACATTTCCGGGCCACGCTGCATTCGTCAGCATCTTTACCGCGGAATCCGTGATGGTGATATTGCGCTTGCTCTTGTGGTTAGATCGCTTCAGGAAATGTTGGACAAGCAATGGAATATCTTCCCGCCGCTCTTCCAGTCCCGGAAGGTTGATTACAACCACGCTCAGCCGGTAGTAGAGGTCCTCGCGGAAGCGGCCTTCGGTCATCAGCTTGGTCAGGTCGCGATTGCTGGCTGCAAGAATTCTGACGTTGATCTGTGTGTACTTATGCGAGCCGACGCGGCGGATTTGCTGCTCCTGCACCGCCCGCAGAAGGTTGACCTGGAAGCCAGGCTTGGTTTCAGAAATCTCGTCCAGGAAAAGCGTGCCGCCGTGCGCGGCTTCAAACAGGCCGGGACGGCTGCTGTCCGCGCCGGTGTAAGCGCCTTTTTCGTGGCCAAAAAGTTCGCTTTCCAGAATGTTTTCGGGAAGAGCGCCGCAGTTCACCGGAACAAATGGCTTGTCCGCGCGCGAACTATGGTCATGCAGCGCCCGTGCGACCAGCTCTTTGCCCGTGCCGCTTGCACCCAGAATTAACACGCTGGCTTCTGTCGGCGCAACCCGCGCAATGGCGCGATAAACTTCCAGCATTTTCGGCGTGCGTCCAATGATGGATGTTTCAGGACCTTCGTCCACGGTGGCAGTAGCTTCGCCCGACGCGCGTTTGCTGGCCTGCACTTTTCGCACAAGAGCCAGAAGATCGTCGATCAACAGAGGCTTGCCCAGATATTCAATGGCTCCGGAGCCCAAAGACTTGGTAACTGTCTCAACGCTGGTATGCGCCGTCATAATCACGCA
>JBAVLE010000069.1:0-26727 GCA_049688735.1 Candidatus Angelobacter sp.
GGCTGCCACCACGCGCGATATCTGGCTGGCTGCTGTCACAATCGGCCCGTCTTTTATGAAAACGCTGAAACTTTTTCTCTTTGGCTTCGTCCTCTCCTGCATCACATTTGCTCAACAAGGTACAGGCATGGTTCCGGGGCCACGTATGAACGCCGGCGGTCCGGCGCGCTCGATTACCGGCGGCCACTGCGATCAGAGCCTGCTGCCCTATGAATGGCAAGAGCAAGCTTTGCCACTGATTAACACAGACGACACTGATCGGAAATAGTAAGGTGGAGACAGGCAGGCAGAAAAAAGTGGACAGAAAACTGGTTATCCTAAGTTATTGCTGGCTACCCCCAGTTTTCAGCTGGCTCCAACCGGATCGTGTTCGGGCCAATGCCGCTTGATTTTTTACGGCTGGCGGCGAAGCGGTAGGCTTCATCGTACTTCTGGCCTATGACCGAAGAGTTGCGCGTTTCATAGATGAACATGCGTCCGGCAGCGCCGAGCGCGCTGCGAAATTCTGAGTTGCGTCCGACGAATGCCATCCGATAGCCGAGGTCGCGCGGGTTGTCGGCTTCAAACCAGAGGCAGCCCCGACCTTCAGGGCTGGCGTCGCGATTGCGGGGAACATCGGCGGCGAGAAGAGCTTTGCCTTGCCACAGGCTTTTCATGCAGGTTTCATTTGGCTGGCGGGCGGCAACGGGATCGGCGGGAAGTTCTCCCATGGCCACTACAACGTGCGCGCTCTGCATGGTTGCAGGCACGTCAAACTGGTGCACCAACGCTATGTGCTGCGAAATTCCCAGTCGGCCCGCATGCTCATTGATAACCCGGCGCGCGCTTTCCGGAGCTTCCAGCAGCAGGTTGAACTGCGGCAGTTCATTGCAAGCCAGAGCAAAGCCTTCCAGTGCGGAAACTGCGGCGGGCGAAAGTTGCTCTTGTGCATCGCGCGCGAACTGCGGAACGAAGAACGAGACCGAGTCAGGCGCAAAGCCGAAGCGTCGAGTAAGAAAGTCAATGTCCTGGGAAAGCGCTGGAGGTTCGTTGTCTTCACTGATAGGTTCAGGGACAAGGAAGACCGCGTCGGGGGGTGCGCCGCGTTCCAGCGCAGCTTCTTTCAGTCCGAGTGAGTGCACAATGACAGCAGCGGCGCGGGAGAGAATAAATTGTTCAGCTACGCGGAAGGAGCGTCCCATCCAACTGCCGGGCTCGCATAGAGCGGCGGAGATGGCCATTTCTTCAATGCAGCCGCCAAGGTCATAGACTACGCAGCTGCAGCTTCGTACGGCGGCCATGCCGGCGGCAAAGCAGTGCGCGTGTACAAGGTCAGAGGTAGTTTCAGGAGCGCAATCGAGTAAAGATTTGCGCCAGTTGCGGACGTCCTGCCAGGAGCGCAGAAGCGAGAGCGAGCGTGGCTGGTCCTGGTTTCCGCCGGAAAGGTAGAGCTCGGCAGTGCCTGCGCCTTGGGGCGTAACAATAAATGGCCGCATGCCGGCAGCTAATTGTCCTTCAACTACGGGCAGAACGTCGCGAGCATATTCGCAGGCATGGATCACACGCCAGACTTTGGCCTTGCTGAAGCGCGGCAGAGTACCAGTGCCGTCGGACAGGCCACGTTGTTGCACAGGAAAACTTGAACTCATTATGAAACTTCGCGTCCTTGTTTGCTCAGCTCGGAGTAACACAGCACACGGTTGCGGCCTGCGTGCTTCGCCGCGTAAAGAGCAGCGTCAGCAAATTCAATCAGGTCGCGCTTGAACTGTGCGTCAGTGTCATAAAGTGCCACGCCAATGCTGATTGTAAGATGCTGGACAGAGTGCGGTGAGCCGGCAAAAAATTTGGCTTGGTCCACGGCGCGCCGCAAGCGCTGGGCCACAAATACAGCGCCGGTCTCCGTGGTTTCCGGCAGGATGATTACAAACTCTTCACCACCGTAACGGGCTACAGTATCTACCTCGCGCATGTCTTTCATCAGGATGGAGGTGACATCGCGCAATAGCTGGTCGCCTACGTGGTGTCCGAACGTGTCATTCAATACCTTGAAGTGATCTATATCGATCATCAACAAGGCGAACTTTTGCTGTTTGCGTTCTGCGCGTTTAAATTCCAGCTCTAGTTGTTGTTCAAAGTATCCACGTGTGCGCAGGCCAGTAAGGTAATCAGTAAATGCAAAACGCAGCAACCCTTCGTTAGCATATTCACGGGTAAGCAGGTTCTCCGCGACTAGAGAAAGTATCCACAAAAGCTGCGCATCTTCTTTAGTAAAGGGCTTTTCGGCTCTGGCCCGAAACAGCTGTAGTGATCCCATGACGCGATTGCTCACAAACAAAGGCACTGCCAATGCGCAAGTTGCGCCCGCTACCTGCATCAGCGCGTCGGACTGGGCATTATGACCCAATTCCACTAATAAAGGACGCCCATACTTAATGGCCCAGAAGTTCAAGATATTGCCGCTGGAAACTTCCTGGCCGGTTTGCTTTTCCACGTTGCGCGAGATTCGTAACTCCATCAGTTCGCGGCCTTCGTCCCAAAAGTAGACCATGGCCTTATCAAATGGAGACATGTCGGCGGTCATATCGCAGAGCAGGTTCAGCGTGGCTTCCAGTTGCATTTGCAGGCCCGTAAGCATGCTCATCCGCAGAATGACGTTTACGTCCTCCCATCGTTTCTGGATTGTCTCCGGGCGCAGCTCTGAAAACACCTCTACCACAAATCGCTCTGGGGGAGACGAGCCAAAATCAGCGGATTCGGTGGAAGGCATCGGGAACATTTTTCTAGGAGAACTCATGGCTGCCTGGCTCATTCAGCCTCTTGTGAGATGCCTCAGAAAGCTATAGGGAAACTTACGGAAGTGCTCTGTTTTTTTTACCCGACTATGGCCAAATGTACAGGGTAGGCCAAGCCAAAGGCGCGTATGCGCCAGCCCCGGAGTGGAACGAATGGGCCTACCAGAGGCAGGCTGATGCACCTTTTATAGCTGTTGGCTGCACAAAATCACCCAATTTCGCGCTGGCCCGCTGCTAACACACGCTTGGCCAACGGCTTGCATTGTCAATGGTTTGGTCAGGAGGGTGCGAACATGGCGCTGAGCAAAAAGGGCTTGATCCAGGAACTGAAGCATGAAATCCATAGCCCCCTGGCTGCCATCCGCAATGCGCTATACCTTGCGGCCGTTCGAATCGACGATCCGGAGACACTGCGCTACCTGACGCTTGCAGGCGCTGAGATATCGCGCATTGCTGCTGTTTTAAAAAGCGCCAATCAAATCCAAGAAAACAAACAGGTTCATGTGCTGATTCCGCCTATGGGCAAAGCTTCTGCGGCGTAAGGTTTACCAACCAGGAGCGGCAGCTCACGATTTCCTCAGTTTTCATGCACAGTCTCTGTTGCATTTATTCCAGACTCAGCTTAGGATACCTTCATGCGCCGGAAAACCCGCTGGCGCAAAATAGAAGTTCTTCGCTGTCAACTTCGCCCGATTTTAAACAATTCACGCCGGCCCACTAACGTTTTTCCGACAGGAGAAGCTCCCTCATGGCATGGTACGCGTACTGCATCGTTGAGCAACAATCAGTTCAAGCTGGTATTCGCGCTCGTCGCCCCGTTCCAGTAGAAGGTCTCAAAGGTATAGCAGATGCCCAGATATTCGCGTATCCCAGCGGCGATTTCTCCGTCTTGGTAAGTGAATACATTCCCACCGGTGATCTCGGTCAGAAAGCCCTCCTCCAACATGCGCATGTCGTCAGCGAGTGCTTTAAGCGCACAACAGTTCTGCCGTTCCGTTTTGGCACGGTTTTTGATACCGATGATGCATTGCGTCGCGCGGTTCGCCTCAATCGCAAGGGCTTTTTGGAAAACGTTACCAAGCTCAAGGGCAAGGCTGAAATGCACTTGAAGCTGCTGATCAAAGACGGTTCATTGCGTGAAGCCATGGAAGAGATTGAACTGCCGGCCACAGTTGGCAGTGAATATTTGAGCCGGTTACGTGAAAAAGCCGTCCGGCAACGGGAACGTCAGACCAAGGCGCGCGCTCTTTCCGTTCAGGTCCACAAGATTTTCTCGCCCATTGATCAGGACGTTTGCTGCCGCAAGGTTGATTCCGGCGGAATGCTCATCGATATAGCCCACCTTATTGATCACAAAAAAGTTGAGAAATACCAGAACCGCTATCAGATGGCCACCCGCCACTTGCCCGGGATTGAGGTCGTTATGAGTGGTCCCTGGCCACCGTACCACTTCATCACAGGAAAACGTTCTTCCTAAAGGACTCAAATTCAGAATCCCGTGGGTTAAGGCTACTAAAGGGTTGAGAGCACAAGGCTTTCAACCCTTTTGTCAAATCAACCCCTAAAAAAGTCCCAGTTAGGCATCCAACTACCTGAAAATGGAATCGGAGTACAATATCTGAGGGGCAATCGCCCCCGGTAGGCATTTCCGTTCCATTTTTTGGCCTATTGGTTTTTCATTCAGAATAGCGGGCTATTTTGCCGCTCGGAGCAAGAATGAACCCCAAGACCCGTGTGCTGATCGTGGATGATGACGTGGCTATGGCCAAATACCTGGCTGCCCACTTGTCCCGCAGGAACTTTGAAGTCACGGTCGCCTCCAGCGAGCAGGAAGCCCTGCGGATCTTTCGCTCCTTCGATCCGGTGCTGGTTCTGGTGGAAACATCCATGAATGGCGAAGCGGGTAACGACACTTTACAGCGCCTGAAGCAGATCAAGCCAACGGTTTCCATCATGGTTCTTTCTTCCATCAAGGACCCGGAATTGATTTTTAAAGCGTCAAAGCTTGGGGCTGATGATTACATCACCAAGCCGGTCGACCCCAAAGACCTCGATGTGCGTATTGGCAAAGTTCTGGACAATCAGCGTCTTTTTACTGAGGTCACGCAGTTGCGCGAGCAGGTGCGCCGCCAGAGCGATTTCACCATGCTCTTTGGCACCAGCCCAAAAATGATGGAAGTAAAAATGACCATTGAGCAGGTGGCGGACACTACGGCCACAGTGCTCATCCGCGGTGAAAGCGGTACGGGAAAAGAAGTGGTGGCGCGCATGGTGTATTCGGAGTCGTCGCGCTGCGAAAAACCGTTTGTGAAAGTGAACTGCGCCGCTATCCCGCATGAACTGCTGGAAAGCGAGCTTTTTGGCTATGAAGCCGGCGCATTCACCGGAGCCAATCGGCAAAAGCTGGGCAAGTTTGAACAGGCTAACGGCGGCACTATTTTTCTGGACGAAATAAGTGAGATGCATCCTGCGCTCCAGGCCAAGCTGCTGCACGTCCTGCAGGACCATGAATTTTCCCGCCTTGGCGGCAAGCGTGATGTGCAGGTTGACGTTCGGGTTCTGGCCGCGACCAACAAACCGTTGGAACGCGCTGTGGAAGAAGGCGTATTCCGCGAAGATCTGTTCTATCGCCTGAACGTGGTCACCATTCATATTCCGCCATTGCGGGAACGCCGTGAAGAGATTCCGGTATTCCTGAAATATTTCCTGGAAAAATACTGCGAGCACTATGGCAAGAAGCCGTCTATGTTCAGCGAGTTTGCCGTGAACAAGATGATGGAGTATGCATGGCCGGGAAACATTCGCGAACTGGAAAACATGGTCAAGCGCTATGTGATTGTGGGAAATGAAGCCCAGATCATCCGTGAGCTTGCCACGCACAAGCCTATCGTTACCTCCATGGGGGGAATGTCAGTTCAGCCTGTGGCCATTGCCCAAGCACCGCCGGCGGTGCAATCAAGGAATGGGGCCGAAGTTGAAATGCCATCATTGCTGGAAATTGGTCGACGGGCCGCGATGCAGGCGGAGCGGGAAGCCATTGAGCGAGTGCTGGCCCAAACCCGTTGGAACCGCCGACAGGCTGCTAAGATTCTTAAAATCAGCTACAAGGCCCTCCTTAATAAGCTAAAAGCAATGGAGGAGCAGACCAAGACCCAGCTTAAGCATGAAGAGGTCTAATGTTGGTACTTCAATACCACATCGAATAACTTCAATGCTCGCACGGCTGGAACGTCAAAGTCTACCATTTCTCTCTGACATTCTATGTAAGTCTCACAAAGCAAGATAGTTAAATTGTGCTTAAGTATTCCACATTTTGGGAAAAACCCTTTGGTTTCCGAGTTGCTTATATAAATAGCAAATAAAGAGGCACGTAAACTAAACAATGATTTCAACCCTCTTCCAAGAATTGAGACTTCTTCAATCCGTGTGTCTTGGCGCAAGCCGGGACTGCATCGTGCATCGCCTTTCCTGAGAGATTTCCCTTCCTCCTTCGCCTCTTTGCAAAGAGCGGCCTGTGAACAGGCCGCTTTTTTCTTTTGAAGATTCGTTCTCCAGTTCGGTGACAACTGGGGTCTTTCCTGCATCTAATCGTCGTTCCCGCAACATTTGACGGTAATAATTATGACGACTAAGATAATTCACTTATCAAAAGACATGGACAAGAAGAAGCTGGAAAGCTTTAAAAAACGTCTGGAAGAGCGCCAACTAATCCTGCGCAAAGCCGTAAGCCGTACGGAAGAGGACGGCCGCATCGCTGACCAGGACACGGCCCAGGACATTGCTGACCGCGCGGCCAGCTCTTACACTAAAGAATTTTTGTTTTCCCAGAGCAATAATGATCGCCAGCTATTGGCAATGGTTGAAAGTGCTCTGCAGCGTATCCGCGAAGGCGAATTTGGCGAATGTGTAAGCTGCGGAAATGAGATTAACGCCAAACGGTTGGAAGCCGTGCCCTGGACCCGGTACTGCATTGCCTGCCAAGAGAAAGTCGAAAATGGTCAATTGGAAGAAGTCGAGGAATAGTCTCTTCAGCTCAAATACAAAAGGAGATGCTTTTTCGGGCATCTCCTTTTGTATTTCCATTATTGCTTAGTAGAGGTTGAAGGCCACTTCAATATTCATTTCCACTGCCACGGGCCGGCCGTCTCTCTTTGAAGGATCAAACTTCCAGGTCTTCACGCCTTCAATGGCTTTTTCATCCAGGCCCATGCCCAGTGAGCGGACCACGCTCGGGCTATGCACGCGGCCATCCGTGCCCACAATAATCTTCAGCACCACAACCCCTTGATATTTGGCCTTACGCGCTTCTTCAGAAAATTCAGGTTCAGGAGTAAAGATCGGGCGAGGGGCGCTTACTCCGTCACCCACATGGAAAATTCCGGGGCCTACGCCAGGTCCGCCGTGTCCAGATCCAACGCCACCGCCGCTGCCGGTGCCAATACCGCCGCCCACTGCTGTTCCATTGGAAGGCGTCATCAGCTTGGAAAGAGGATCGCCCAGCTGTGTATTCGCGGGGGTCTTTATATCCGCAATCACGGTAGGCTCCACCATCAACTTGCTCTTTTGCTGGACCAATACAGTTGGCGGAGTAAACTGCTGCTTCGCCGCTTTGGGAGGCGTACCGGCGGACGCTTTCAGCTTGCTGGCATCGCCGCCACCCCCGCCGCTTGGACCGTCTTTGCCGACTTTCAATGGAATATAAGGCGCAAGTTCTACGGAGGTGGAAGTAGTCGGCGGAATGATCTTTGCTGGAACAGCCATATGCGTAAGCCACAACAGCAACGCGATACCTGCTCCTTGGGCCACAAATGACAGAAGAAAATTTTCAGGACGCTGCTGATAGGTGCCATACCCGACGCCCAGCATTGTGGGCATCACCGAGGTGTTCACTGGCTCCTCTTTAGCGAATTTCACCACTTCTTGCTGCGGCGCTTCAGAGTCGCTGGGAGCTGGTATTTTCGGCTTTGGGTCTTTCGGATCAGGCAAAGGCATAATAAAAGTTTATCTATTTTAGACTCCGTGCGGGTAATAAAAGTTTCACTTTGGGTATTTGCACGAAAGCCACTGTTTATAATCCGTGCCAAACCAACAACTTAACGGTGAAACAAAGAGCCAAAAAAGCCTTTAACCCGGCCCATAAAGCCCTTCTTTTCTTTTCTGGGCTTCTCTTCTGGCTTAGATGTCTGAGCCACAGTCTGGGCCACTGGCGTTGGAGACACTTCTGGCTGCTTTTGTACAAGAACGACCGGATCAACCTTTTCTTGCACAAAATATACGTTCGGCAGCGATGAAAATTGCACCTTCGCCACCGCATATGAGCGACCTGCACCCTGACGGGCACTGAATACAAAAGGCGTATCCACCTGCACATGGACTTGGCCTGGCTTATCGGGCGGCAAGGGCGACGTAGTCTCATTCGTGTTGATTGCGACCTGCTGTGACGGCTGGGGAGTTTCATCCGGCGGTTTCGCGTTTGGCTGCGCTTCTGCGTGCATCACTGGCGTTGCCGGAGGGCAGCCGCATTCGCCCGTGAGCGCCGTTTTGCCATCCAGTTTGCCGCCGCGGAAAAGCATCGTCTGGTTCGGGCCGGCCTTGTAGACGCCCGTACCCAGCAGCTCTGAAAACGTGATTTCAGACGCATTGCCCGCCAGCGGCTTCACGCATGTGTCGCCTTTTTTGTTGATGCCCAGAGCGAAATGAAATGTGCCGGGGCCAACCAGCGTAACGTTGAAATCTGGCGTGATCAAAACGTCTGCTGCCTGCTGCTTTAACTCGTACTCAATTTCCAGCGCGCCTGCGCCCGTTGCCAGCATCAGTCCCTGGCCGCTCACAGTAACATTCAGGCCGCTATTTGGGCAGATACGCACCTGCCCGCCGCGCGCAAGCTTAAGTGTCGCGGGCGCAATTCCCGCTGAGAGTTCCGAACCGGAGTACACCGCCATGCCCGAGCCTGCCAGTTGCATGGCGCTGGAACCATTCGCGTCTGAGGCAAACAGTTCGCCAATCGGAGGCACGTCTTGCGCAAACGCGTTTTGCAGGAACATCGCCGTTGTAAGCAGCAGGCAAGCAGCCCATCCAGGCCGCAGAGCGCGTTTCAAAATTGTGTGGCGGCCGGACAGAAGGCTTTACTCCTCACCTACAAAATCGTAGTTCTCAATTGCCACCGCAACACCCTGACCTTGAGCGGCTTTGTCCACCCTGAGTATTTTTCCCATGCAGCGCACGCGGATAGGATCGGCCAACGTAATTTCTGGCGGCAACGTCATCACAAACTCAATCGGAGCGCCTGCCGCGATGTCGGCCTCCAGATACATGGAGACGCCGCGCGAACTCACGTCGCGCGTGTGCCCGGCCAATTCCCGTTTGGCGTTATTCAGAAATTTCACTGAAATGGGAAGACCGAGTGAAAACCGCCTTGTGGTTCGCTTTTCCGGCTGCGGTTGGGCCATATTGGAAGCCTCCAAATACTCTGGTTGGTTGGCCACGATTTTAGCCTAAGTGGCTGCAATTTTGCCGGATATTCTGACGTCCAAGATCGGCCCACCGCGTATTTACGCGATGCGGAGGGATCAGGGAACGCGCTGAAAGCCCAACTTTCTCGCCCAGTCCGAGCGGCACTGATGGAGGAGCCGGAAAATGACTAAGATTGTTGAAGGCCTTTAACGGCTTGGTGCGAAAGCGTAAGCTTCGGCGGGAATGATCATCCGCAAGGCCGGCTTGCGCGCCGAGCGGATGGCCTCAGGAGCGAATCAAATCTTTGCCGAGGCGAGGATTTCGAGCGGTGTGGAGCGAAGCGACAGCTCAAAGGGACAGGAAGTTCTGCAGCAGTAGCCGGCCCGACTCAGTCAGCACGCTTTCCGGATGGAACTGCACGCCCTCAACGGGAAAGCGGCGATGGCGCAGACCCATGATGACCCGCGTGCCATCGGCTTCATGCGTTTCCGCGCTGATCTCCAATTCGCTGGGCAGGCCTTCTTCCGCCACGATCAGCGAGTGATATCGGGTCGCCGTCATGGGTTTCGGCATGTTCTTAAACAGCGTTTTGCCGTCGTGCTGAACACGGCTGGTCTTTCCATGCATGAGCTGGTGCGCACGGACAACGTTTCCCCCAAAAGCCGCCCCAATCGCCTGATGTCCCAGGCACACGCCCAGCACAGGACGCTTGCCGGCGAAGTGCTTGATCAGATCAATGCTGATGCCCGCCTTCTGCGGCGTGCATGGCCCGGGGGAGACAACAATATGGCTGGGCTGCATGGCTTCGATTTCCGCAGGCGTGATCTGGTCATTGCGGCGCACCTCCACCTTCTCTCCCAACTCGCCCAGATATTGGACCAGGTTGTAAGTGAAGGAATCGTAATTGTCGAGGACAAAGACCATCGGCCGACTCCAGCAAAAGATAGCTACTAGTGTAGCGAAAATTGCAGGCTCCCCGCTGAAAACGCCGAGTTTCTAACGTCCCAACTTTAGAAACTGACCAGGACCTACTGTGGATACTTCCGAGGATCACGCATAAAGCGCACAACAACGCAGCCTGTTCTCAACTCCAAATGTTCGAACAATCATTTTGTGTATTTCAAGGCTTCATCCGTCAGCACCACGCCCGGATTTACTGTCGCACATACACCATCGTCTGATCTTGCTCAGCGCCTTTGGGATCTTTGCTATGCTCGCGGACGGTGATCGTTTTGTTATCTCTTGCCAGAGTAATGGTGCCCGTGCTGGTTGATCCGTCCGTGCCTTGGCCTTGTGACGTGAACTGGTGAGATGAAGGCATCTGGTACGTGATCTCCGCGATCTTCTTGCCTTCAGCCATTTGCGGCGACGCGGTGCCAATCTTGCCCGCGTAGTTCATGGTGTAAGAGTTTCCCTGCCCGTCTTTACCCTGGATGGTGTATTTCACTGCCGTTTTGCTGGCCGCAGATACTGCAACGGTTTCTTCCTGAGGCGGCTGGCCGCTGATTTTAGACTGAGCAACATCCAGCCTGAAATTGCCGATCCATGGGTTGCTAGACGATGGGTTGGGATTGGCACCAGCCCCGGCTTGTTTCTTCTTTTGGCTAAAGGCAACTGTGCACGTCAGCAACAGGAACAAAACCAGGAATCGCTTCACAAGGCCTCCTTGGTAGCTCGAGGAAATTAGATGCCCTCGTGGAAGCGTATGTCAAGGCAAGCTGACCGACAAAGCTTCGTCGCGATCCGCGGCAATCGCTGGCTAGCTTTCGCGCCTTGCGTGAAGCCAACATCGCCTTGCTGAAATCAGTTGCACGAAAGCTCTGGGACAACTACGGCGTCCACGCCGAGCGAGGTAATGAAAGCGTTAATCACATAGTCAAGATGGTGGCAGGGCATGATCTAAACCATCTCCAGCAGATACAGAAGATATTGCAGGGAAGCAAAACAAACCACACTCAAGAAATCCGCTCGCTGAAATACAAAGGGGCCGTCTCATGACGGCCCCTGTAAGAAGCAATAGCGCGTTACTTCTTCGGCGTGGGTGAAGCAGCCGGAGTAGGTGATGGAGCTGGTGTCGGCGACGAAGTTGCCCCGCCAGCCGGGGTCTTGTCCGTCGCGGCTCCTGGAGCAGGAACTTTGTCAGGCGGCGGGTTCTTTTCTTTGATCGAGATCAATTCCACTTCAAAGATCAGAGTCGCATTCGGCCCAATGGGGCCGCCCGGTGTGCCGCGCGGTCCATAAGCGAGATCAGGCGGGATGAACAACTGCCACTTAGATCCCACAGGCATCAATTGCAGCGCCTCAGTCCAGCCCTTGATAACACCGGTAACCGGGAATGTTGCCGGCTCTCCGCGCTTGTACGAACTGTCAAACTCGGTGCCGTTGATCAACGTGCCTTTGTAGTTGCACACTACGCTGTCGGTAGCCGTGGGCTTGGGGCCGTTTCCTTCCTTCAGAATCTTGTATTGCAGGCCGCTGGGTAGCGTCACAACGCCTTCCTTGCTTTTGTTGGCGGCCAAAAATGCCTCGCCTTCTTTTTTGTTCTCTTCGCCTTCTGCCGCAGCTTTTGCCTGCTGCTTTTCCTGCATTTCCTTCTGAAGCTGCATAAGGGCAGCGCGCGCTTCGTCTTCTGTCAGTAATGTCTTGCCGCCGGCCAGTGCGTCCTTCATGCCTTGGATAAGCGCGGCGCTGTCCACGTCGATGTTCTGGCGATGCAGGCCCGTACCCCAGTTCATGCCAATGGCGTAACTGGCTTTCTGCTTGCTAGTTGTGAGCGCGGTCACGGCCTGGCCCTTAGTTGCGGTGCCGGTTTTTGCGGCGGCAGATGGAGATTTTTTAGCTGCAGGCGCAGCCGGTTTCTTGGCCGGCGCAGTCTGGCTTGGGGCCGCGGATGTTTGCGCTACCGCAATTCCCAGCAGTACCACCCCAACGGCCAACATGGTTCTTACTACGATCAAAAATTTTCTCATGGCTCTATTGTCACATTGCTCTAAAAATGGCGCAAATCGGCGTGGCCAACCGCTCTGCAAAAGCGGGCATCACTTTGAGCTGTGCGATTTCTTTGGGCCAAGCCGCTCCGTGTTCTTGCTGTGAGCGCGGCCTCCTGCTTGTTGTTCCTGGCGATTGCAGGCTGGATCGTTGCACCGCGCGGCGCTTTTGGGCAAAGCTCTTCACCCACGCCAACTCCCACCGTCTCACCCACGCCGGACTTTGCTCCCGCTCCCAGCCCAACTCCTACCGCGACCCCGAAGGGGCCGACCCTCATTAATCCGAGCCCA
This sequence comes from Candidatus Angelobacter sp., assembly GCA_049688735.1. Classification (GTDB taxonomy): domain Bacteria; phylum Acidobacteriota; class Terriglobia; order Terriglobales; family Acidobacteriaceae; genus Angelobacter. The sequence continues at coordinate 12,503 of JBAVLE010000069.1, forward strand.
ACTCCCAACCCCACTGCAACTGCGACGCCGACACCAACAGCAACGCCGTTGTCCCCCGGGCTGAATATCACGCCAACGCCTACGCCAACACCAGTTGCCGCGTCCTACTAGCCGTTCTCACGGTCAGAGTGTCAAAATTCTTAGCCGCGTTGTTTTGAAACGCGTACAGGTTCATGCTGTCTCAAAAGCAAAACCCGCCAGGTTCGCTGGCGGGTTCTGGTTTAATTTTTAACTTGCGGTTAGTTGCTGTACAGCAGCACTCCATCGCTCTTTTCTGCGCCATCGCCCACCGGGCGATAGAACAGCCGATCGCCTTCCAGATAAACCTCAATGAACGCCGGACGCGTAGTAATGGTCCCCTGGATCAGCGCCTCAGACAGCGGATCTTCAATGTACCGCTGCAAGGCCCTGCGTAATGGACGCGCACCGTAGCTGCGGTCCACTAACGTCTTGTCCAGAATCCACTTCTTGGCTTCTTCGGTCACCGTGATCGTGATGTGCCGCTGTGCCAAGTTGCCGTTGAGCTGCTGTACCAGCAGTTCAAGAATCTGGATCAGGTCGGCATCAGTCAGGGCCTGGAACAGAATCACTTCATCCAAACGGTTCAGGAACTCAGGGTTGAAGGTCTTCTTTACTTCCTGTTTGACCATCTCTTCAACCTTGTCTGAGACTGCTTCTTCCTTGTCGATCTGGAAGCCGAGCCCTTTGCGCTTCATCAGGTGCCGCGCGCCAATGTTTGAGGTCATCACGATGATTACATTCTTGAAATCTACCGTGTTGCCTAAACCATCCGTGAGCTGTCCGTCTTCAAGCACTTGCAACAGAATGTTGAACACATCCGGATGCGCTTTCTCGATTTCGTCCAGCAGAACGACTGAGTACGGTGACCGCTTCACGCGCTCGGTGAGTTGGCCGCCTTCTTCGTATCCCACGTATCCCGGAGGCGATCCGATCAGCTTGCTGACCGAATGTTTCTCCATGAACTCAGACATATCAAAGCGGATCAGCGATTTCTCGCTGCCAAAGAGGAAGTGCGCCAAGGTGCGTGCCACTTCCGTCTTGCCCACGCCGGTAGGTCCCAGGAACAGGAACGAGCCGATGGGGCGGTGCGGTGATTTCAAGCCAGCGCGTGAGCGGCGGATCGACCGGGCGAGGGCGCTGATTGCCTTGTCCTGAGAAATCACGCGCTTGTGCAGCTCTTCTTCCACACGCAGTAGCTTCTGGGTCTCTTCTTCCTTGATGGAGGTCACGGGCACGCCAGTCCAGCGGCTTACCACTTCCTCAATGTCTTCACGGGCCACAACGCCCGTGGAAGACTCGTCCAGGTGATATTTTTCGCGCAGGGCGCGCAGGTTCTCGCGCTCCTTGCGCTCTTCGTCGGAGTAGAACCGCGCCTTTTCGAACTCATGGTTCGCAATGGCATTTTCCATCCGGTGAACGATAAATTTAATCCGCTTCTGAACCTCCGTAATTTCTTCAGGAAGCGAAGTCTGGCGCAGCTTTACGCGTGCTCCCGCCTCGTCCATCAGGTCGATAGCCTTGTCTGGAAGGAAACGGTCTGGAATATATCGATTTGAGTGATACACCGCGAACTGGATTGCTTCGTCCGTATAGCTTACGGCGTGGAACTTCTCATAACGTTCTTTAATGCCGTAGATGATCTTGACCGCCTGCTCTTCTCCTGGCGGTGGGACCTTCACGGCCTGGAAGCGACGTTCCAGCGAGCGGTCTTTCTCGATTGACTTACGATATTCGCCCGGCGTGGTTGCGCCGATGCACTGAATCTCTCCGCGTGAAAGCGCGGGCTTCAGGATGTTTGCGGCGTCCAGCGAACCCTCCGCTGAGCCGGCGCCAACCAGCGTGTGCAACTCATCGATAAAGATGATGCAGTTCTGGCTCTCCATCAGTTCTTTCATGATGGTCTTCAGGCGCTCTTCAAACTGTCCGCGATATTTGGTTCCGGCAACGATCAACGAGAGATCGAGCCCGAGAATGCGTTTGTCTGCCAGGAATGACGGGACATCGCCATCGGCGATGCGCTGGGCCAAGCCTTCTACGATTGCAGTCTTGCCCACTCCGGGTTCGCCGATCAGCACCGGATTGTTCTTGGTGCGGCGGCACAAAATCTGTATTACACGCTCGACTTCGCCTTCACGGCCCACGAGCGGATCAAGCTGGCTGTCCATGGCGGCCTGGGTCAGGTCGCGGGAAAATTCCGCCAGCAGGGAAGATTCGCGATTGGAACCGCCACGCTGAGGCTGGGCTTTTTCCTGCGTGCTGCGTGCCAGCTCTTCGCGGATAGCGCTCAGGCGCAGTCCACGCTCATGCAGAATCTCAGCCGCAAAGCACTTTTCTTCACGCAGCAATCCCAGTAGCAGGTGCTCCGTGCCAATGTGCTTGTGGCTGAGGCGTTCCGCCTCTTCCGCCGCATAGGCCAATACCCGTTTGCATTCGTTGCTCAAAGGCAGGTCCACTGAAGTGGAAACCTTCTCCCGAATCGTGGTGTGCCCTTCGATCTGCTTGCGGATGGACTCTACTGACGCATGAGAGCGCAGAAAGCGATTGGTCAACGCTTTGTCTTCGCGCAACAGGCCCAGCAGCAGGTGCTCCGTCTCTATGTACGGAGATCCGAACTGGCTGGCCTCGTATCTTGCAAAGAAGATTACGCGCCTGGCTTTCTCTGTGTACCGCTCGAACATATTCCCCTCACCCAGATGCTCCCAGTCACCTCTGCCGGAAACATCTCTCTATCTTTCTGGCTGCGAACTGCGCACCCACCAGAAAGAAAGCCTTTCGGTCCTGCCAGCGCCCTCCGTCACGAGGGGATAAAAATGCTGAGCGGGACAAACCTACCAACTGCCAAATCGGCAGAAAAATCTAAAACCTGTCCCTCACCCTGCGCTAATTCAGCGACGCAGGTGATACTTCCTCCGCCATGCCATGATGCAACCGCAACACGCGATCACAGCGACGTGCAAAATCAAGGTTGTGGGTGACGATAAGGGAAGTGAGCCGATACTCTTGATGAAGTCTCTGCACCAAAGCGAATACCATCTCCGCGGTTCGGTTATCCAGGTCGCCTGTTGGCTCGTCCGCCATCAGGATTCCTGGGCCCGTCACCAATGCCCTGGCCAGGGCCACCCGTTGTTGCTCACCGCCGGAAAGCTCTCCGGCACGATGATGACTGCGGCTCTCTAATCCAACTTCCCGCAACCATCCGCCGGCTTTCTCCATGGCCTTACGGTACGCGGTCCCTTGCATTAAGAGCGGCATTGCAACATTCTCCTGCGCCGTAAATTCCGGCAACAGGTAGTGAAACTGCCAGACAAAACCGATGGTCCGATTACGAAAATCAGCCGCTGCATCGTCTGTAAGCTTCGCTACGGGGACTTGGGCGCAGTATACGTCACCTGCAGAAGCACGATCAAGAGCACCAAGGATGTGCAACAAACTGCTCTTGCCCGCGCCTGACTCACCCACAATCGCCAGCATTTCCCCCTTCCTCACCTGGAAGGACAAGTTTTCAAAGAGCACTAAATCTGTCTGACCTGACTTATAAACCTTTTTAAGTCCGCTCACACGAACAATTTCAGGCGCCGAATCAGCTTGATCTATTGGATGCACCGGCCCGCCCCAATGGTGCAATCATCACCATTCCTAAGCATTTTCAGTGCCTTTCCCCTGCGCTGACCCAGCCTGCCTATATGAACCCATGTGACTAAAGTTAATCTCTAAAATTTCAAGTTCGAAACACCTTGAGATTTCATTAAACTTCTTAATTCTTTCTAACAGCAACTCCAAACCTTTCAACATCTTCCGCTTATCATGACGGTGAAAGCAATGAGGGTTTTCACTCATAGCGTAATGCCTCCGCAGGCAAAACTCGCGCCGCAGACCAGGAGGGATACAAAGTAGCAACAAAAGAGATCAATAGAGCCACCGCTGCAATCAAGAGGCCATCAATCACTCGGGGTGCAAAAGGGAGGTAGTCAATGGAATAAACTTCCGCTGACAAGGCCACAAAATGATACTTTGCCCCTGCTATCGCTATGCCGTAGCCCAGGACTAGTCCAGCGACCGTCCCGATCACGCCGATTAACACTCCTTGAAACATAAAAATACCCCGGATCTGCCGCCGCTTTGCGCCCATTGAAATCAGCACGGCCACGTCCTTGGTTTTCTCCATAACCATCATGATCAGGGAAATCAAAATGTTCAACGCCGCGACAAAAACAATCAACCCAATGGTCAGGAATGTCACAACCCGCTCCAGTCGCAGCGCCCGAAAGAGCGCCCGATTTTCGTCCATCCAGTTTTTCGCTACAAAGCCCGGTCCGGCAGCTTTCTCCAGAGCGCTCCCCACCTCTTCCGCTTTATATAAATCGTCGATCTTGAACTCTATGACGGAAATCACAGTGTCCGGGAGGCTGAAAAGCCGTTGAGAATCGGATAGTCGAATAAAAGCCCAGGCGCTGTCATAGTTGTAGAAGCCTGAGCGGAAAATACCAACAACCTTAAATTGCTGGTACTTAGGCATCATTCCAATAGGCGACAGTTCCCCTTGCGGGCTGATAATCATGATGGTTGAGCCCACCGTTGCCCCAATTGTCTCAGCTAAGTCCTTCCCCAGCACTATCGGCGGGATTGTTTTGCCACTTTTGCAAGCCTCATCCGAGTCCGCACAAGGTTCCAGTGCGGCGGCAGAGCCAAGTTTTATGGATTTCAATAGTTCGCTCACCCGATTTTCATATTTCGGGATCACGCCCTTTACCAATGCGCCACTCGCCCGTGCTGCCCGTGACGCCATGACCTGCCCATACATGGCCGGAGCCACACCCGTAACGTGCGGCTGTTTGGACAAGCGCGCCATCAGCTCTCGCCAATTCTCAATGCCGTCATTCTGCACGCGCACTAGATTGATGTGCGACTGGGACCCAAGCAACTGGTCCTGAAGATCTTTTTGGAATCCGGCATTGATCGAGAGAGCGATCACCAGTGAAGCCACGCCTGCCGTGACGCCGATCACTGAAATGACAGTGATAACGCCAATCACCGCCTGCCGGCGCTTGGCACGGAGATATCGCGCGGCAACAAACAACTCAAATCTCACGCTGCCCTCTCAGGCCACATTCGGCGCTTCATGCCGACATCCTCTGAAATGGCAACGGGACCAGGGGAACGCGTTCCTTGTACTCGCGATAGTGATGTCCAAATCTTTTTTCCAGTTCGTGTTCTTCAATCCAGATCATTAGCGGAAAGGTGCCGAGCGCGCTGATTGCCAACAGAACAAAGCTGATGAGTAAACCGCTGCCCAGCGCCCATCCAGTCATGTTTACCAAATGAGCAAGATAAATAGGATGGCGCATGCGGGCGTGCAATCCTGTTGTTACCAGTTCCTGCGCGTGTTCCTGTGGACGCAGCTCGGCTTCACCGCTCAACTTGCGCGTGCCAAAACCAGAGCGTATGCCGGTGTATGTCTTGAGACCAAAAACCATCAGAAGCGCTGCCGGCGCCCACATCCACGGCAAAGAATAAAGACGCATGGAGTGCCATGGCCACGTAGCCCAGGCCAGAGCAAAAATGATCGCCCCCCAGATCGGCAGCAACAGCCAGTATGGTGAGCGGTGCATCCTGCGCCAGAAATCGGCAAATGGATGGATAGCAAACCAAAAAAGCGGAATGCTGCTGTAGAGCACAGTCACCATCCATGGGATGTGCAGCAGCTTTGCCTCCATAACTGGATTGTAGCAGTGATTAGAATGGATATCGCAGTATCCGGTAGTGGGTCAGCTAATAACTGCCCCACTCACCGTATCAGTGTCTAGCGGTTCGCTTGCGAATCGCGGGCCTTTAGGCAGACGTTCATCGCGATAGGCGATGGATCTTATGCACGATCACGCAAACAAAACGACCACAATGCACGATTCGAGGTGATGCCGCTGCCTCATCAGAGAACAAAGAAAAGAAATTCTGTTTTGTCACCGCGTAATAGAAAGCCGCAGGCGCGCCGCGCCATCAAGCAGGTCATCCGTTGCGTGATCTTTGACCTCGACGACACGCTTTATGACTGCCTTGGCCAGCGTGTGCCCGTGACTCACCGTTACGCCGCGCAAGCCATGGTGGAAGCCGGACTCAGGGCAGATGCTGAGGCGGTCTATCGTGCTCGCATGCGCGCCTTCCGCACCGACCCAATGCTTCGGTACATCGATGCGGAAGTTAGTCGCCACTTTGGCGCGGAAGACCCTGAGGAAATCAGCCGCATCGCCCGTGAAGCTTATTTCAATTGTCCCGTTGGCAAACTCACACTATTTCCCGGATCGTTGCCGCTGCTGCGCTTTCTAGCCAAACGCGGCGTCAGAAATTTCATTGTCAGTTTTGGCGAACCCAAGATCCAGCACGCAAAAGTGAAAGCGCTGGGTCTGGACCGAGAGCCCTCGGTTGAGAAAATTTATTTTGCCGACCGCAATAACGTGCTGACCAAAGAAGCAGCCTTCCGCAAAATTCAGAAGAGAACAAAATTGATGCCCACGGAGATTCTCGTTGTCGGCGACCGTCCCGCCCGCGAGATACGCGCGGGCAAGGAACTGGGAATGCACACAGCCCGCCTTCTCCACGGTGAGTTTAAGTTGCAGAAGCCAACCAGCCCGGAGGAAAAGCCTGATTACGTGATCAAAAAGATTTTTGAGATCAGGAAGCTGCCTTTTACCTGGGGCACTGGCGGAAAGCATGAATGAAAACGATCGCCGCGAATGTCCGACTCCGGACATTTTGTCATTGCAATTTATTCATACCTGATGCGGGTTTTGTAATTGTGGTGTTGGACCGTTTTCTTTTGTCCTGTTCAATGCACCAGTCCACGTGTTGCTCCAGAATCTCAAGCGGCAGCGGACCATTGCCCAGGATCCATTCGTGGAATTCGCGGATATCGAAATTCTTACCCATCGCTTTTTCTGCTTTCGCGCGCAGCCGCAGCATCTCATTGCTGCCTAATTTGTAGGCCAGGGCCTGCGCAGGCGTTCCCATCGAGTAGCGCGATGCCTCAGTGTCAATCTGAACCTCTGACTCGAGTTCATGCTCGCGCATATACTCTCTAGCTTGCTCAAGTGTCCAGCCCAGAGAATGCAATCCGGTATCCACCACCAGGCGTAAAGACTGGTGGACATTCTGGGCCAGCAAGGCATAGCGATCATAGTCGCTTGTATAAGCGCCCATCTCAGACGCAAGTTGTGAAGCGTAGTCGGCCCAGCCTTCGCCATAGGCGGGGAACGGAGCATACCGCCGAAACGCCGGCATGGATTGATTTTCCGCGGCAAGGTTCAGTTGAAAATGGTGGCCGGGTATAAGTTCGTGCGTGATGAGTGGTCCAGCCTTGAAGAGGGGCCTGCCCTCCAGGTGTGATCCGTTGAAATAGTAAATTCCGGTCGCTTGCCCCCCTGAAGGCGGAACATACAATCCGAAGGTGTAGGCAGACTCGAGCGCTGGCGCGAGCCTCTCCGTCGTGTATCCGGCTTTGGGAACGTGCAGGAAAAATAGAGGGACCTTGGGCTCAATGCGCTCGACGTAAGACACGAGGCGGTCGCGGAATTCTTCCGGCGTCTTGGCAACAAATTGCGGATCGGTCAGCAGAAACTGGCGGAACTCCGCGGCAGTACCTTTGTACCCCATTTTCTTTCGCAGAATCGCCATCTGCTCTTCATCATGCTGCACGGCCTGAAGACCGAGTTGATGGATTTTTGCCGGAGACATATCCAGCGTGGTGTATGCATGGATGAGAAATCGATAGCATTCCTCTCCGCCCGGATACTGCCCCAATCCCACTTTTTCTCGGGCTTTCTTCCCATACTCGCCGCCAACGTACTCCGCCAGGGATCGCAATGCAGGATTGATTTCCGATTCAATGGTGACCCTGACCTTTTCCCGAAACGACACCGATGCGGCAGGATCAATGGCCGCCAGCCGTTCCGGCGCGACATAAAACGGGCTCTTCTCCGGCTCCTTGATGAATGACGAAAGGAAAGCTTGCGCAGGAGCGATCCCGGGCTTGGGCAGCACAATACCGCGCTGTGCCTCGCCCTCTGTCAACTCCCTGGTCTGGGCGATGAAGACCTTCAATTGCTGGAGCAGATTCAGATAGCGATCAAGATCAGATGGTCCGTGGAACTGCTGCCGCTCAAAGATCGCTTGCACTACCGGCAGCGGCGAGGCGTGGGCCGTGATCTCGATGTCAAACCAATGGAATTTGGCAAAGCCGATATCAAGCTCCGCCTGCCACCGCAATACGGCCAAGTTCAGAGTGTCAGCATGGGAGAGATGGTTTGGATTTACGCTGCGCAACTCGGCCAAAATATGGCGTTCAAATTCTGCGTCAGAATTTGCTTTCTTCTCTGAAATGTCAGGCAGATCGACCGGCTCGCCGGCAAGATATCGCGCGTAGAAAGTTCCGATCAACGGATAATGCCAGTACTCGCCGATGATGCGGTTCAGGCGGACGGTGTCAGTGTTCGCTGCAGGAGTCTGGCCCTGCGCTGAAGCCATCAGGCAGGAGAGCAGAAGAGCCACAAGCAGGATTATTCTAAGATCCCGAGCGCAGCAAGGGAGCCCTATCACAACGATGCACTTCGGGAGCATAGATTCCGACCTGAAATCTCTTGCATGAGTATCGTGCTCCTCAAGACGGTAATAACTATAGCGATCCCTCGCGCCGCTCGGGATTTCAGAGAATTACTTCGTTACAACCTTCGCCGTCGCAACATTCTCCGCACGGTCATAGACACGCACCACTACCACATGCTCTGCCGCCGGAGCAGGTGTTGCAACCGGAGCGGGCTTGCCTTTCTTGCGCTTCTGCTTCTGCTCCACCGGCTCTTCCGGCGCAGGAGGAGCGTTGCTCAGCACTACGCTGAAATCATAGTTCTCAGACTTTGAATCTGAGAGCGCGCCCACTGGTTCCACATACTGCCAATCGCCTGCATCAATGGAATACTCAGCCCGTTTTACCGCAGAGCCGTCATCGGCAGCATGGAAAGTGATGTGCAGGTCCTGGCCTTCCACGCGAGCTGCCAGATTTTCTATGCGTGGGGCCGTGTTATCCACTTCAAAGCGCTGGCTCTCTTTCTCGTCGGAAAGCGCATCTTCCGGGCTGTGGGATGGCGAGTCGCTGGCGACGACCTTTACGGTGTACCCGCCATCGGGCAGCAATCCTGACTCGAAAGAATAAAATTTGTCAGTGAGGCCGGATTTCAGCAGCTTCCAATCGCGCTCGTTGTCGCCGCGGTAGTAAACCGAATAAACCAGATTGTCATCATTGTCATCGTGCGCGGCCCAGCGGACGGCAATGGAATCGCGGTCTTTATTCGCCGTCGGCGGATTTTCCATGTGCCCATTGCCAAACTGCTGTGGCGGAGGCCCCAGGTTGACGGCAATTGTCTCTGGTCCGGACATTTTGGGCTGTGGCTGAAAACGCGCGCCCACCTGCACTACTACGTCATCCACCACTGGCGCAACGTTTTTAGAAAGGTAGTTGATCGCCACTTCATCGATCTGCGTTGGCGGATTCGCCGGCTTTAACACAGCGCGCCACTGGATAAATCTTGCTGGCGGCACATCCGTTCGCGCGTCTTTGGCCAGGTCAATGCGTGCCCATGGGCTCCAGTTGCGATCTGGATTATCGACGTTGCCGCTGCGCGCGAATAGCTCAAAGTTGCCACGACCGCGCACCTCGGCGCGTCCCCAGCGAGAGAAGATTTGCGCGTCTTTTACGTCGCTTTCAAACGTCCCTTCGGGTTCAGTAGCATCGCTAATCACAAATATCTTGCCCAGGTTGCTGGTGGAACAATAAAGCCCGCCGTTCGGCGCTTTGCTGAATGCGCTTACCTGGTTGGCTGTGGCCCGCAGCAGGTCGGTATAGTCTCCGTTCTTTTCAATCGCGTAGACACGGCCTTTGTTTCCCGTGCCTGCAATCAAACGGCCGGCTGAATCAAAAGCCAGCGCGTAGACGATGTCCTCATGCGACGACCATATCCTCCTCGGAGAGCCGTCAGGAGCAATGCTGTAAACGTCTGACCCCGAAAGGCTCACATTGCCACTGAACGGCGCGGCTGCCGCCGGAACGCCTGGCGCTGAAGGAGGAGCCGGTGCCGTGCTCGGTGCATTCTGTTGAGTGCCCGCATGCTTCTCACCCGTTCCGGCAGCATAGATATTTCCAGCAGCATCCACCGCCAAAGCGGTGATTTCTTTTTTCGCAGCGCTGTAGAGTACAAATCCATCCCCGGCGGGTGTGATGCGATATACCAGACCGCTTCCGTCAGAACCGGCAATCAGGTTGCCTTTTGGATCAAACGCCAGCACGCGCATATGAGCTTCATCGGACTTAAAGAATACCGCGCCCTGCCCGTTCTTCTCTACGCGAAAAATTTCGCCGTTATCTCCTGTGGCGATGTACAAACGGCCTTGCGCGTCGAATGCCATGTCCCAGATGTACTTGGTTTTTGGGTCGAAGAAAGTCTCAACCGCATACTCAGGCGCTGTGGCTACGCCACCCGGTTTGCGTGTAATTCGATATACCTTGCCGTCGGGGGAGGTAGCCGCGTAAACAGCTTTGTCTTGGCCCAGCGCAATGGACTGTACCTGCAATTCCTTGGGCTCAAAGATAACTGTTGATTTGCCATCGGGCGTAACGCGATAAACCCTCGCCGGGGCACCGGTGGCGGCATAAACCACGCCATCTTTGTCCGCGGCGATACTCCAAATAAAAGATGACGGGCTGGTGTAGATGGACTTAAACGCAGGTGCTAGCTCAATTTGCCCTGTGCTGCTGATGGCGATGCCGCGGGCAGTCCCTTTTTCAAATTCGTCGTAGCCGGTTTCTTTCCATTGACGTGTCCCTTCAGTAACGGCCAGACTTACAAGAGCAATAACAATGAATGCGAGAAGAAGATTTTTTTTCATCACTAATAAGGGTAACAGTAGGCTGTTTTTTCTGAAATTGGGCTGCTTTTCTGAAATCCCGAGCGCAGAGAGGGATCGCTATGAGCTTTCAAGATTTTTAGGCAGTGACCAATTCACAGGCTTACGGTCGATGCTGCAGGAACACCTATAGGATCGGAGACGCTAATAAGCGTCCTTTTAGACCATGGCAGATAATAGGCTTCCCTCGCTACGCTCGGAATTCCAACAAATTTACTTAATGCTGACGCTGATGATCTGTGCGCCGCTCACCACGTAGCCAACCGGCGTTGACGCTTCATTCACCGCCGACTCATTGAATACCACCATCTCCTGCGTTGCACGCATGCCTTCCATCACGTTCATCACGGAAAGAGGCACAGCGGGCATCACCTTGTCTTCTACGGTAGCTTGCGGGTTGGCCTCAAGCAATGAGACATAGAGATGGTCATTCAAGTGTTCTTTGTTGAGCACTTCAATGGTCGAATGCAGGTCCATACGCCTGCCCATCGCGGGGGTTGAGCGCCGTGCGCGATCCAGGGTTTCCGCGTCACTCACTAAAATGCGCAATGAACCCTTGGGCACCGAGGTTGGAACGCGAACAGGGATGCGCCGCACAATGCGGTCGCCACGATACGGGCGCAGAACGGCTTCAATCGTGATCTCGTCGCCGGGACGCGCTTCCGTAACGTCAGTGCGCGCGCTTTCCAGCACGGCAGCGCGGCGTTCCGGCTCCAGATCAAATTCAAGATTTACGCCGCTGACGGTAGGCGCTTCAAAAGGATTGTCATAGATGCGTCCAAAGTGATCGCCCAGGGACATCGCCACCGCGTACGCCGTGGGGTTTGCGTCTACGGGGGAGAACATGTTGGTCAGGCGCACGTCGGAAAATCCATTCACGTGGATGCGGCCATTCATGCGGTAAGTCGTTTCTTCACCGTACTGGTTCATGCCCATCAATGCGTTGTAAACGGTGGTCATCATCATCACGGGCGTCAGCTTGGGATTGTTCAGGACTTCGTAGTGATACTCACGCGGGCCGCTGGGGCCGTGAATGCTCAGCGTTACCGGAATCATTTTCGGGTCGCGATCAAAGCGGCCCAGAATCCCGGTATGGCGGTCCTGCACAAACGCGCCGACGGCTTCAGTGGTGTTGATGATCTTAAAAGCATTCAGTGGAGAAGAAAGCGTCGCCACCACATTGGCTTTCGTCATCGGCATATCAACCATGCCAAACTGCATGAGAGGATGTCCGCAGGCCAGCAGGTGGTCTTTATCCATGTAAGTTACGGTGCAGGTTGCTGCCACGTCCATATCGCCGCGGACCATAATGGCACTCACCGCTGAGCCGGGCACCAGAGGTTCGGGTTGTTTCTCTTTGCTGGCCGAGCCAACACCCATCACTGGCGTAATGCCTACGGCAGACAAAGCGGGCGCAAACTGCTTGATGGCTGCTTCATTGAAGCCGTTAAACACAAACGGAGCCTCAATCGGCGTTAGATATTGCGCATAGCTCTGGATTGGATTGCTCTCGTCTTTGCCGGGTGTGCTCGTCCTTGACGCGCCTGAAACACGCGCCACGGCGGCTGCCCCAGACTGCGGAATGCTCTGGTCAAACTCATTGATCTCCAGCATCTGCTCAATGGGAGTCACGCCGGCGATTGGTTCTTTGGAAAACTGGCCGATGCGATAGGCAATTGCGCCCAGCAGCTTGCCGTCGATATAAACCGGGCTGCCGCTCATTCCCGCGACTACGCCGGTAAACTCGGGCTTCTCCCCCACCAGCTTCACCAGCACCACGTCACTCTTGGGGCCATTCAGGTTGCGAAGCACGCCAAGCACTTCTACTCCCATGGCTTCCGGCTTGGTACCCTGGAAAACGGTGTAGCCAACGCCCTTCATGCCCGGACGCACGTCATCCACCTTCATAATCTTGGTCGGGGCTGGATCTTGCTGGCTGGGCAGGGTTGCGGCAGATGTCTGGGCATGGCCCAGGCTCAGAAAAACGAAGAGAGCGTTCAGCAGTAAAGCGGTTTTTTTCATGCTACAAACCAGTGCTGCAATACAATCTTACGAACCCGCCCTGCAGCGCGGGAAAAATGGCTTCTAAAAAGCTGAGTTCGTGCATCTATACTAGAGTAGAAACCCATAAAAAGGCAGTGTGAAATGCTCTTAATACACGCATTCCGACCTCATCGCATTTCTAAGGCGAACGCCTGCTTGCGTTCGCTTGCAACACTTTTATTGATGGCAGGCTTGGGGCTGGTTGGCTCGCCGGCCCAGGCCCAAACCGGACAGGACCAGGCCAGTCCCACGCCTACTCCGACCCCCAGCGCCAATGCACCTGCTGAAGCGGGAGGCCCCCAGGGCGACATTGGCCCAATCGCTGTCCCCAAGAAAAAAGATGAACCGCCGCCTAAAGACGACGCTCCCAAGACTCCCAAGAAAGTTGACGGGCTGGATAACTTTTCCATGCGCGTGGCTTCTCAGTTAGTTACCGTGGACGTGGGAGTGCTTTCCAAGGACGGCGCTTTTATCCCAGGACTGAAAAAGGAATATTTCCGGGTCCTTGAAGACAACGTCCCACAGACCATAACCAGCTTCAACCAGATTCAGGCCCCGATCACAGCCGTGATGCTGGTGGAGTTTTCCAATAACCAGTATTTCTATAGCTTCCAGATAGATTCCATTAAATCGGCATACGTGTTTGCCCAGACGCTGAAAAAAGACGACTGGATTGCCATGATCTCCTATGATCTTAAGGCGCATATCCTTGAGGACTTCACCCAGGACAAGCGGGCGATTATGGGTGCAGTCGGCAGTTTGCAGCCGGGCATGGCCATGAGCCAGGAGACGAACCTTTTTGATTCGCTTTATGACACGATTGACCGGCTGGAAAATATCGAAGGCCGTAAGTACATCATTCTTATCAGCAGCGGGCGTGACAGCTTCAGCAAGCACACCCTGGACCAGACGCTGAAGAAAGTCCAGGCTTCAAAGGACATTGCCATCTACACCGTCAGTACCGGCAAGGCCCTGGTGAATTATGCCGAAACGCACGGTTTGATGAGGTACCTGTGCCCCATTACCGAATTCAGCTGCAACATGACCTTCCTTCAGGCCGATAACCAGATGAAGACGTTTTCCAAGATGACCGGTGGAAAATGGTATGAACCTATTTTCGATGGCCAGCTGCGTGAAATTTTCGGCGACATCGGCCAGACCATCCGTAACCAATACGCGATTTCTTACCATCCCACCAACCATGCGCAAGACGGTTC
>JBAVLE010000070.1:0-5166 GCA_049688735.1 Candidatus Angelobacter sp.
CGAACTGGGCGTAAGCCATGTGGTTCCCATGATTGCTCAACGCACAGAAGAGCATCTGGCCAAAGCGGCAGCTAAGCGCGTGGAGCGCTGGCGCAAGATCGCCCGTGAAGCATCACAACAGGCGCGACGGATTGCCCCGCCGGAGATTGCAGATCCCGTGGCGCTGAAGAAAGCGATTGCGCAAGAGCAGGGAAGCCGCATCGTGCTTTCAGAAGTGGAAGAGCACCTTTCGCTCAAAAATGTTCTTGCCGATTGCAAGCCTCCGTTGGCTTTGGCGTTTGGGCCGGAAGGCGGATGGTCGGAGACGGAGTTAGAGCTTTTTAATGCTGCGGGATGGAAGCCAGCATCGCTGGGACACACCATTTTGCGAGCGGAGACTGCTGCAATTGCAGCAGTGGCCGTGGCGATGGCGGAACTGGAATCAACCTGACCCATTTTGAGTAGTTCAAGTCGCTTCCAACAGAACAAAAAAACCTACTTTTCCTCAGCCTAAGTGCATTTAGCCATTGCTGGCTTCGCCTTGGATTCGCATAATAGAACCAACTCGCTTTACGGTGACGACTTTTACTCCTAATTCGAAGCAGAGACAGGCCATAGAGCATGCGGTTGGCCCCATGCTGGTGCTTGCAGGCGCAGGCACGGGCAAGACCACGGTGCTGGTGGAGCGCATCGCATGGTTGATTGAGCAGGGACATGCCAAGCCGGATGAGATTCTGGCCATCACGTTTACTGATAATGCTGCCGACGAGCTGAAGGCTCGCGTCGAAAAGCGCCTACGGCGAAAGACCTCCATCTTTGCCGGAACGTTTCATGCCTATTGCCTTGGCGTTCTGAAGCGCGCAGGCCAGGATTTCAATTTGTTGCTTCCGGAAGACGTGTACGTGTTCCTTCGGCAGCGCATTGACCAGTTGGGCCTAAAGCGATTTATCAAGCCCGCTGACCTGGGACAGTTTCTTGAAGACCTGAAAAATTTCTTTGATCGCTGCCATGAGGAGCTGGTAGGGCCTGAACAATTCCAGCAGTATGTCGATTGTTTGAGTCCCGGCAGCGATCTGCCGCGCAACTGCCGCTCAAAAGAAGTGGAAGAGATGGGCGCGCAGGAAATCGTCGAGCGTTGGCAGGAGATTGCGCGCGTGTATACGAACTCCATGCGGCTGCTGGAGCGCGACAACCTGGGCACCTTTGGCATGATGATCCGCAACGCCGTGCGGCTGCTGGAGTCAAACCCGGCATTGCTGGAGCGTGAGCGGCGCAAGGCGCGCTTTATCCTGATCGACGAATTTCAGGACTGCAATTCCAGCAACATCATTCTGGCGCAGCTTCTCGCCGGGGGCGAGCAGAACATTTTTGCCGTCGGCGATCCCGATCAGGCCATCTATCGCTTTCGCGGAGCTTCCAGCGCGGCCTTTGAAGAATTCCAGAAGCGCTTTCCCCAGACTGAGGGCGTGGTGCTGGATGAAAACCAGCGGTCGCGCGGAAATATTCTGCGCGTGGCCTTTGCGGCTATCAATGAGAATCCTCCGGTGCAGTCGCTGGGCGAGCGGGTGAAGTTCCAGCGTGAGCAGCTTGAATCAGGGCGCGACCGCCGCGACCAGCAGGAAGGCCGCCTGGTTTTTGACGAGCCAGTAGAGATTGTCTTGAGCGATTGTCATGAAAGCGAAGCGGCCCTGATCGGCGAAGAGATTGAGCAGTTGCGACGGAACCGCCGTCCGGGTGATTGTTCGATGGCAGTGTTGTATCGCCAGCACATGCAGCGGGAAGATCTAATGGCGGAGCTGGCTGCGCGGGATATTCCATTCATTGTGATTGGGCTTAACGTGCTGGAAACGGCCATGGCGCGGGACGTGCTGGCACTGGCCGGGGCCGTGGGCAATGACAATGACGCCGATAGTCTCTTTCGTGCGTGCGCGCTGCCAAAGTTCAATGTGGCTGCCGATGAGTTGCGGAACAAACTGAGCACAGCTGCCGGGCAAAAGAGCTTTAGAGCTGTGCTGCAAACGCTGGAGTCGGCTGCGCCGGTGCTGGAGGCAATCAAGGAGGCGCGTGCGTTCATCCGGGAGCAGGAGTTAGGCGCGGAAGGCGCGCTCACGTATCTTGTCCGCCAGTTTGGCTTGCAGGAGCAGGATGCGGTGGTGCAGGCAATCTTGCGCTTTGCCGCAGCGTGGGAGAAGAAGGCCTTCGTCAAGAACACCTCGTTGCCGGAGTTCCTGCAATATTTGGATTATTACCAGAAGGGCCGGGGAATCGTTCCATTATTCACAGAAGAACAGATGAAGGAACTGGAGCGCCGCAATCCCGGCGCGGTGCAGTTGATGAGCGTGCATGCCGCCAAAGGGCTGGAATTTTCGCATGTCTGGCTGTTGCGGGTGACATCGGGGGCATTTCCAACGTATTTCAAGGAGGGACTATTTGAGTTTCCTCCGGCGCTGCGCAGCTCTATTGCCATGGGCGAAGGCAAGCTGGTGCACGACCAGGAAGAGCGCAGGCTCTTTTACGTGGCCATCACGCGGGCGCGTGACCGGCTGAGTGTTGGGTCGCGTCCTGGGAAAGGAAAGAAAGATCCCACGCCCCCGGGATTCTTGCGTCCCTTGATGGGCGACCGGCGGCTGACCGCTGCACTGACCGCAAGGAACGTTGACCGCATGACTCCGGCGACGCTGCCGCTCGATCCTTCTCCGCTGGGACGCTGGATGCTGTTGCCGCCAGCTTTTGGCACGCAGATGGCGCTCAGTGCGAACGCGGTGCAGAGCTATTCGACGTGTCCGATGAAGTTTAAGCTGGAGCGCGACTGGAAAATTCCTGGTGAGGCAGCCGCAGCCATGCAATATGGCTTTGCCATCCACACGGTGCTCAAGAATTATTACGATCCGGCGGCACACGCCAAAGAGCTAAGTATTGAAGAGGCGATTGAGGCATTCAAGGTTGAATTCGGCAAGGGCTATATCGATGATCCGGTGCAGCGCAAGATGTATGAGGATCGCGGAGTAGACCAGTTGCGCACGCTGCTGCTGGCCAGTCCGCGTGGCTCCGCCAACGTGATTGCCACCGAGCATAAATTCAGCTTTAAGCTCGGAGAGCGTGAAATAAAAGGCCGCATTGACCGCATTGACCTGCTGGAAGAAGGCGTGGTGCGAGTGATCGACTACAAGACCGGTGCGCCGAAAGAACGCAAGTTTGCCGATGAGAGCGTGCAGCTATCGATTTATGCCATGGCTGTGGCGCAGATGAACCTCTCACCGCGAGAGTTGGTGCTGGTGAACGTGCAGGACAATAGCCTGGCAGTTTCCAGCCGAACACAGAAGCAGATCGATTCCGCCCGGCAGAAGATAGAAGATGTTGCTGAAGGCATCAGCCGGGGCGAGTTCAATCCGAAGCCGGGTTCGCATTGCCGCTGGTGCGATTATCAGAATCTGTGTCCGGCGACGGAGCAGCGCGTTTTTTTGCCGGTGAAGCCGCTGGAGCTGCAAGCGGAAAAGAAAGTTGCCGGGGTGAATGGATGATGGAAAATCGGAAACCCGAAATTTCACCACGGAGACGCGGGAAAGACAAGAAATACAAAGTAGGGTCTTGGTGATTTTTGGCGTTGCAGGATTACCTGGAGGGTCGGAGTGAGCTCATGATGGGCATGGCCAATGTTCTGCTAATAACGGTAGGCGCAGGGTTTGGGTTCGCGATTGCATGGCTGCTGGTGCGTCCGAACGCGGCGGTATTGAACGCGCGCTTGGCGGCGTTACAGCAGGAATTGGCCAAGGCGCGCCAGGAAGCGCAAAAATTCACCGACTTGAACGGGCAATTGAATGCCGCCAAGGTGAAACTGGAAACCACAGTCGCTCTGGAACGTAAAGCCAATGATGACAAGCTAGCCATCCTAAACCAGATGACGCAGGAACTGCGCGAGAGCTTTCAAGCCCTTTCCGCTGAGGCGCTCAAGAGCAATAACCAAGCGTTCCTTCATCTTGCCCAATCGACACTGCAAAAATTTCAAAGCGAAGCCAAAGGTGACCTGGAACTGCGGCAGCAGGCGGTGGAAAACCTGGTGGCCCCGATTGGGGAGTCGCTCAAGAAGGTGGATGACCAGATAAGGCAGATGGAAAGCGTTCGCGATCGAGCTTACGGCGATCTTACCAATCAGGTGCGATCACTGATTACCACACAGGAAAAGCTGCAAAGCGAAACCGGCAATCTGGTGAAAGCATTGCGCACCCCTACGGTTCGAGGCCAGTGGGGAGAAATTCAGTTGCGTCGCGTAGTAGAAATGGCGGGGATGCTGCCCTATTGCGATTTTGTGGAGCAGGAGACAATCACGGCAAGCACAGGTAGGTTGCGCCCTGACCTGATTGTGAAGCTTGCGGGAGGAAAAAACATAGTAGTGGATGTCAAAACTCCATTACTGGCATATCTGGAAGCAGTTGAATCCACAGACGACGAATCCCGCAAGCGAAAGCTCCAGGACCATGCAAGACAGGTCCGGTCGCACATGAACCAACTAAGTTCCAAAGGATATTGGGAACAGTTTGAGTCCAGCCCTGAGTTTGTAGTGATGTTCTTGCCCGGCGAAGCTTTCTTCAGTGCCAGTTTGGAACAAGACCCAGCCTTGATTGAGAGTGGAGTAGCGCAAAAAGTTATTCTTGCCTCCCCGACTACGCTCATCGCGCTGCTGAAGGCGGTTGCCTACGGATGGAACCAGGAAAAGCTGGCCCGGAATGCTCGCGAGATCAGCACGCTGGGCAAGGAACTGCATGACCGGCTGCGGTTGCTGGGAGGGCACATTGACAATGTGGGCAAAGGGCTTGACCGCGCGGTTGAGTCTTACAACAAAGCGGTGGGATCGCTGGAGAGCCGCGTGATGGTATCGGCAAGAAAGTTTGTTGAACTGGGCGCTCCGGTTACAGACGAGATTGCCGAGCTAAGCCCCATCGAGACCACGACCAGAAATTTGACGCTGGAGTTTGATGATCCGGAAAAGCCGGAACTCAGCGCGACAACAGAACCAGACGATTCGAACGGGCTGGAAGCGAAGCGCAAAGCATTATCCGCGAGTAAAGCCTCAGACTAAGCCTCTGTCGGTTCGGCCATCCCCCCTTCAAAGTCTTGATGTGGCTACGGTAGCCAGGCTCATGATACAGGCGCTCGGCGGGCGAGCCCGGCCTCGCCGCTCAACATTGC
>JBAVLE010000071.1:0-3284 GCA_049688735.1 Candidatus Angelobacter sp.
GCTCGGATGAAAGTCACAGCCTATATACTTCATATGCGGCCTCCTTCGTCTCGAGCTCTTCGGTCATTAGCAAATCGAGTTTACTCGAGACTGTCGGGGGCCGTTGTTCGTCATCCAATCAACGGCCTGTAAACGAGCGAGCGCTTTTACCAGCGCGCGAGTAGGACGGAGGGACCTTGTGCCTGCTTTTTAAAGTCCACCCTGTCTATAAAACCGCTTGAGCCGCACGGCTTATTCGTAACGCAGCGCCTCAATCGGATCCAAACGAGATGCCTTAATCGCAGGCAACATGCCGCTAATGAGTCCCACCACGATCAAAATCGCCGTGGAAACCAGCAGGTGTATAGGCGAAATAGCAAGATGGATGTCGCCCGCGTCGGCGTTTTTGGCCATTACGCTGTAGACCGGAATCGTTCCGATGATCCACGAAATCACGTAAGCCACGGCCACGCCTAGCAGGCCACCCGCAAATGTAATGGCCATGGCTTCAGCCAGGAACTGTGTGAGTATGTCGCGCCGGCGCGCGCCCAACGCCTTTTCCACCCCAATTTCGCGTGTGCGTTGCGTCACGGAAACCAGCATAATGTTCATCAGCCCTACGCCGCCAATGCCCAGCGTGAGCGTGCCGATAATCGTCAGTAAAACCTGCAGGGCCATGGTGATGATCTGCCAGTTGTTCAGGTTCTTCATGGTGTTCCACACAAACACCGCGCGCGGGTCTTTGCCGTTGAAGCCGTGGAACGAGCCCAGCACGCTCCGAATGTTGCCCTCGACTTTCTCATATTCCATGCCTTCATAATCCAGCCAGATTCCATCAAGGTAGCGCGTGTCGCGGATGTCTCCCATAGTTGAAAAAGGGATATAGACGATTGCATTTACATTGTCATTCCCTTCTTCCTGCATCTTGGCCTCAAGCACGCCGATCACTTCAAAGCTGATTCCGGCAATGCGCACGCTTTCACCCAGCGCGGGCTGGCCGGAAAAAAGTTTGTCTTTGGCGTCTGATCCCAGCACGGCCACGCGCGACCGCTGCATCTCGTCAGCGTCGTTATAAAAGCGCCCTTCTTCCACCGTAATGGCGCGCACAGGCACAATGGCCGGCGTAAATCCGCCAACGTTGAATTTCTGCGTGCGATTTTCGTGCTGCACGTTCGCGTCGAATGACGCTTCCGGTGAAATGTGCTTCACTACCGGAATCTGCTCCTGCAAGTGCTGCACATCGTCAATGGTGAAGCGCACCTGCACGCCAGCTTTTTGCCCGCCCGCCTGCAAGGAGGTCCGTCCGGGAAAGACTCCCATCATCTGCATGCCAAAGTTGGAAAAGATCGCGGTAATCGCCCGTCCAAAACCTGCGCCATATGCAAGCAGGATCACTACCGTCGCGATTCCCCACGCCATGCCCAGCATCGTCAGCGCGGTGCGCCGCCGGTTGTGCTTGATTGATGAATATGCCTGCCCCAGTAAATCGTGGACCATCTGCTTATTCCCTTCTCAGCGCTTCTACCGGCTGCAACAATGAAGCCTTCCGTGCCGGATACAGTCCGGCAATAATTCCCGCAATCGACAGCGCCCCCACCGCCACTGCCGCTGATGCCGGAACAATATGCGGCAAGTCAAATCCTGGAGGCGTGGGCAACTTTGCCAGGATGGCCATCACTCCGGCGGTAATTGCAATCCCCGTGCCGCCGCTCAGCGCGGTAAGAAACGCGCCCTCCAGAAAAAACTGCATCAGTATCCGCCGGTTCGTTGCGCCCAGCGCTTTCATCAATCCTATTTCGCGCGTGCGCTCGGTCACCGAAACCAGCATGATGTTCACAATCCCGATTGCACCCAGTACCAGCGTCACCATGCCAACGCCGCCCAGGAAAATATCCATGCCGTCAAAAATCTTGCCGACTGTATCCTGCGTCTGCACGGTGTCCCATCCCTGGAAGGCATCTTTGTTGCTGGCATCAAAGCCGTGATTGCGCGCAATGATCTTGTGTACCTGCTCTACCGCGCCCGCGTGCTTGTCCCGGCTTACGGGCTTCAAAATCAGGTTGCCGATGTCATCCGGCGTGTGCTCACTCTTCATCGGGAAATACTGGTGCATGGTGGAGAAAGGGATATAGACACGGACGTTGTTCAGGTTATTTTCCTGCCGCCCGATGTTGGCTAGCACGCCAATTACTTCAAAGCGAATCCCATTCAGTAAAATGGTGCTGCCGATAGCCGGCCTGCCGGGAAACAAATTGCGCATCATCTGGAAGCCCAGCACGCACACCTGGCGTTTCTGCTCTTCGTCAGACTCGTTCAGCCAGCGCCCTTCACCCTGCGGCAAAAAACGGATGTGATTGAAATTCGGATTGCTTCCGCTTACGAACCCGCTGGCCGTGGCAAAATCGCTCACGGCGCGGATATCGCCTCGGCCCACTACCGGCGCGACCTCACCCACCAGCGTTGCTTCATTCTTAATGTCGAGATAGTCCTTGTAGGTCAGGTAATAGCTGCGCTGGTCTTGGTTCTGCCCCGGAACTACCGGAATCTGCCCGCCCCAGACAAAGATAACGTCTTCCCCGATGGTCGCCATGTTCTTGCGCTGCCCTGAGCGGAACCCTTCACCCACGCCCACAAGAAACAGCAACGATCCCACGCCCCAGGCAATGCCGAACATGGTGAGGAATGAGCGCAGCTTGTGCGCCCAAAGTATGCTCAGCACCTGCCCGATCGTGTCCAACGCCATTCTCATTTACAGATATGCCTAACAATCCTTAATTGCTCAACAGTAATACGGCGGCGAAGCCACTCTGGTTCCAGGCTTTTAGACGGCCAAAAGGCCGAATTGTCCTTGGATAATCCTGTAGGGTTGCGAGCTGATAAGAGAACGTTTGATCCCAGCTATCTTTGCGGGAGACCCTGCTGATAATGCTCGATTATGTTGCGGATTGCCACCGCGTCTGCCTTGCTGTGGCCGTGGCTCAGGATGGGATTGCTTCCTCCGGTCGAATCAATCCGGATGTCGGACCAGAGCATTCCCGTGCTGATCAAAACGGAAGCCACCTTGGTAATGGGAATGCTTTCCTCTGAACTGCCAAAGAGCCGGGGCTTAATTCGCAACACACGCTCCGGACCAACTTCAATGCGGGTGGGAAAGAGTAGATTGCCGCGTGTCCAGCGGCTGGCCTTGAAAACCCTGCTTGCGGTGGATGTAAGAGGCGCGGTCGACATGCTCTCTATCTTATCGCGGACGCTGGCAATGGCGGTTTCAATGCGCTTTGGCTGGATTGTTCGCTTCGGCTTCCTGT
>JBAVLE010000072.1:0-5404 GCA_049688735.1 Candidatus Angelobacter sp.
GCTCGGATGAAAGTCACAGCCTATATACTTCATATGCGGCCTCCTTCGTCTCGAGCTCTTCGGTCATTAGCAAATCGAGTTTACTCGAGACTGTCGGGGGCCGTTGTTCGTCATCCAATCAACGGCCGTAAAGCGAACGCGCGATTTCATCAGCGCGTGAGTAGGACGGAGGGATCTTGTGTTTGCTTTTCGATCCCTACGGAACTGTAACAAATCGATGTTCGTTTGAGAACTCAACGCCAACAACAAAAACGCCGCCCTCTTCAGGCGGCGTCGATTTTATTAGCTGAACTGACTTATTGATTCATCGCAGACCGGCTTGCTCCCGGTGTCACCGTGATTGGCCCCTGCAACTGGAACGCAATCACCGCTTCCGGATGCAGGATGATCTGCTGGCCCTTGGTAGCCGCGGAAACGCCCGTTCCCGCGCCTGCGCCGGCTGCTGCGCCAATGGCTGCGCCTTTGCCGCCGCCAAAGATTCCGCCCAGCACCGCGCCTACCGCTGCGCCTCCGCCAACCTTGGCCGCCGTTGATTTGCCACGGCCATTGCCGGACTTCGTCCACTGGCTGGTCTGCAAAGTATAAGTTTTGCCGCTCATCGTCAGCTTGGTGAGTTCCAGTGTCAACAGGGATTGCCCCGCGAATCGGCCGGCCGATTTCACTTCCACCACGCGGCCTTCAACATCGGCTGTGGTCGGAATAACCGTTTCTTCGCCAACCGTGACCGGCGCAGAGATGGATCCGTGAAATACGTCGCCCACCTGCGCTTTTTCTGAATCCACTTCATCATTCAGGCGCACGCTGATTTGAGTTCCAGAGGGCACAGTAACTTTCTGCGGAGGTGGCACCGGTGTAGGAGCTGGCGGAGCAGTGGATTGTGATGAATCATAACTGCTGCTCGAATTTCCGCTGCTGCTGGTGTTTTCGCTAGTGCTGCTTGATGGCACCGTGGTGCGCAAGCCGGTATCGCCGCTGTTGCTGCTGGCGGACTTGCTGGAGGTGGACCGTGAACTGCGATAACGCGTGCTGGGTGAAGGACGCCGCTCTTCTTTTACCGGAGGAGGAGGATTATTGCTTGCCTCTTCCTGCGGCTGCGTTGTCTGGTTCGCCGCTGAAGCTGGCGCAACTTCAAGATTGTTCACTACCGTTTTCACGCCTTCAATCTGGGCCGCATCATTGGCGGCCGCATTGCGCGCGGCATCGTTGGCCACGGTTCCTGTGAGCGTCACCACTCCGTTATTGGCGTTAATGTTGAGTTGCTTGTCCGGGATACTGCCGTCCCCGTTGATCTTGTTCTGCACATCGGAGGCGACCTGCGCGTCCGTGCGACTGCCCACGTGCGAGCAACCGACTGCCGCCAATGTCATGGCAATCAGGACCACCCAAAGATTTCTCTTCATGACCATACACTCCTCTAAATTTGGTGGCGTATATTCCGGTTAGATGCAGAGCAGCTGGATTTCGACTGCTCATGACTGTAAAAATTTGTAAAATCAATCACTTACGGGATCACGCCAGAGCAGATTTCACTCGGCCAGAGGGTCCAGATCTGCTACCTCTATTTTAACCCCGCTCAAAGGCCAGAGTCGCTGAATTGAGCCCTAGGGGGTACCCGGTAATCAGCTTAATGCTTAGCTAACTCTGGGCTACGTCCGCATCCTTTGAACCCTCGCGGGTTGAGGCCGAAAATGCGCTTCATCGGCTCGATATCGCACGTGGACCCCTCTTTCAACATGCGCAACTGGTCCAGAGTGACTGGGGGATTCTTCAGCAACTTTTGCGCGACAGTCGCCCCGGCAAACATCAGCGACATTGGGATATGCACGGCGGGTTTGCGCACCCCTGCGCACCGCGCTATCTCTGTCAGCACTTCGTTCAGCGTCAACTCGTCGGCTCCGCCTAGTTCGATGGTCTGATTTGTCGCGGCCTCATAGGTCAGCGCGCGCGCAAGGCAAGTCGTCACGTCTTCAACGGCAATAGGCCGGAATTTTGGAGTGCCATCGCCTGGCACGGGACGAATGAGCGGAGCCGAGCGCATCGTCGCCATCATCTGCGTTACAAACCCGTCGCCTTCGCCAAAGATCAGTGACGGTCGCAGGATACAGAACGGTATCCCGCTTTGCCGGACTTCTTCTTCACCTTTCCACTTGGTGGTCTGGTATGAGGCAATGCCGTCTGCGCGAACGCCGAGTGCCGAGATCTGCAAAAGACGCTTGACGCCCGTCCGCTTCGCCGCTTCCACCACATTGCGCGTACCCAGGTGATGCACGCGCTCAAAGGTATTTGTGCCCTTCTCCACGATGATGCCCACAAGATGGATCACCGCGTCACAGCCCTTCATGCCTTCGTCCAGCCGAGTGCCCTCGACTATATCCCCATGGACCCACTCGAAATCGTCTTTGCGTCCAACGTGTTGAATATGGGTGACTATACGTGCTTTTTGGCCCGGCAGCCCGCGCAGCGCCGCCCTCACGGCATGGCCCTCCGCCAACAGTCGCTCCAGCATGTGCTTGCCGACAAAGCCCGTTGCGCCAGTGAGGAAGACTTTCATTGGAAGGATTCTAAATGTCCGGCAATGCGATTTGCTTTGTGAGAATAGCCAATGCCTCGGCGACACTGTGAAACCTGTGTCATGCTGAGCGGCGCTCGAGCTGAGCTGCGCGATGCGAGAGCAAGTCGAAGCACCCCGAGAATGTTCATTCACGCCATGCAGCGTCAGGGAGTTCCTTCGTAACGGTTCAGCACCCGATCAATAAACGGATCGACATCCTTGTTTCTCGCCTCAACCGGAATCTGGTGGCCATACTCCTGATAAACAATTGCCCGCGCGTGCCCGCCATGAGCATTAATAATCTCGGCCACCCGCCGCGCCTGATCGGGATCAGTCCGGTCGTCCTTGGCGCCCTTCAGAATTAAGGTATCCGCCTTGATATTCTGCGCATAGTAAAGCAGTGATCGCGTCTTCAAGGCTTCAGCCGTGCCGCCGGTTTCAGCCTTCATTGAATCTACAATCGAGATGGCCATCGGAGATTTAGCGTGGCCCGCATATGCCGGCAAGTCATATAGACCCGAAATTAAAACAATCCCCCGGATCGACGCATCGTGAGCAGCTACCATGCCTGCCACCAAAGCCCCACGACTGACGCCTTGAATCAGAATTCTGTTGTCCTTGACATATCCATCAGCATGGAGCTTTGCGATCACCCCAGTCACGGCATGCTGCGTAAACGTGCCACAGAAATCCGCAGGCCCTGTTGAACCGCCGTACCCCGGCTGGGAAATCGCCACTGCCAGATATCCGCGGCTGGCAATCTCCTCCAGCACTCCCCATTTGACGAAGTCCTTTCCGCCCTCCCTTGGCCATTCCTGGTGGCCATGCAGCAAGATGATCGTGGGCCACGGTCCGTCGCCTTTCGGCTTTTCCAGAAAATATTCAACCTTTTTGGACGGATCATCAGGATGAGGAATTGAGAGAGTCTGAGCCCCTGCGATCTTGTGTCCAGAGCATGCAATCAAGCCTACGAAAATCAGCAACAGAGCTTTTTTCATAACGCCACCCGACAACAGAACCACAGTTTACCCTTCGTCCCCGGCTATTGCTGAGATGCGCATTAATCCGACACCAGCTTCGGGTTACCCCGCAAGAGTCGTCATGAGTGGCCCAATTGTTCTTAATATGATAAAAAATTCCGTTCCTTTTATGTCGCTTCGAGTCGCGCGTGGCGTTTACAACCCGGAAAAAGAGCGTTTCCACTATTACGTTTCTTTCAAGCCCACGCTCGATCCTACTGACGACGAGCGCGCCGTTGAAGGCAGCCATTCCGTGGAAGTTGCCCTTTCCGTCACGGAAACCGGCGAGCTTGCCGACTTGGCTTTTACCCTGCCTGACCCCTGCCGCAACCGCAGGTCTCTGGAATACCTCAATCGCACGCACTCCGCTACTCTGATTGAAGAGAGAGTTTTTGTCACTGTTCCCGGCATGAATGGTGATTCTGTGCTTCAGGGCAAAGGAACTCTGGAACTGGACGCAGCGGGCCGGATCATGGGTCTGGAAATCAATTAGCCGGTTCAGTGGGTGATTGTCCGCAATAAGGCCCCTCTAAGATTTTTTTGGCAATCCAGAGTCTCTGCTTTTGGAAATCCAGAGTCTCTGCCTTAATTTTCTCTCTCACTTGACCCAAAATAATTGCTCACCTTAGTACCTCTTAGTACTATGCGCTTTGTCCCAATATTCTTCTTTAATTAGAACGGCTTAAGGTCTGAAATCCCTCTGAATCCAGCTACTCTGCTTGGTTTGTGTCGGGCAAGGCTCTCAGGGGCCCTAAGCGTCCTCACCGATTTCTTGCCACGCTCGTTTGCCGCATAGTGCTCGCCATGATGAATCGATCAAAGAGAACCTCCATCGCAGGAACGATGTCCATGGCGCTGGCGCTGTTTTTCGGCGTGACCGCATTCGCTCAAGTTCCCCGCTCCAACCACGTGTACATTGTGGCGGAAGAAAACCGCAGTTATGAACACATTGTCGGCAGCGCTTCCATGCCCTACCTGAACAGCTTGATCAACAAGGGCGGATTGGCCACACAGTTTTACTCCAATGAACATGGCTCATTAGAAAATTACTTGATTCTCACTTCAGGCCAGTTCCTCACGCACAACAACGACACGCTGGCGGTCTTCAATGTCGATAACATCGAGCGCCACCTGCTGACCAATGGCATGACATTTAAGTCTTACGCGCAGTCTCTGCCCTTTGCCGGCTATACCGGGCTTTACTCCGGCGCTTATATGAAGCGCCACACTGCTCTGCCTTATTACACTGACATGGCCAACAGCAGTTTGATCAAAAACCATGTTTCCACCACGGAACTGGCTAAAGACATCGCCAATGGCACGCTGCCAAATTTTGCCTTCATCACCCCAGACGGCAACAATGACATGCACAATTGCGGCGCTAACCTGCCCGCCTGCCTCTCTACCGCCGACCAATTCCTGAAAAACACGGTTGGTCCGCTGCTTGCCACCGCTCCGTTCCAACCGGGTGGCGACGGCGTGCTGATTATCTGGTCCGATGAAGCCGACCTGAGCACTGACAATCGTTGCAGCGCAACGGTGTTGACCGGTTGCGGCGGACACATTGTGGTAGCCATGATCGGCCAGCAAATTAAAGCTGGCTTTAAGTCAACCACCACCTACCATCACCCAAGCGTCCTGCGCACCGTGCTAGAAGCTCTGGGGACCACGGCAAACTTCCCGGCTGCTGCTAATACCGCGCCTGATATGCGTGAATTTTTTAATGGCAACGGTGGAACTGTACCCCCGACTAACGCACCCGTAGTCCAGGTTTCTGCTCCAACTACCAGCACGGTCACCGGGCCGAGCGTAAGTCTTGCGGCAAGCGCAACTG
>JBAVLE010000073.1:0-9208 GCA_049688735.1 Candidatus Angelobacter sp.
CGGCTTCCCATCAAGCGGAATAGTTGCCACAACCTTGTCATTGGTGGCATCAATAACAGTGGCATTTTTGCTCCGGCCATTAAACGTAAAAACGCGCTTGGAGGATGGATCATAGAGAATGGCATCAGGATTTTCGCCGTCAATCTTGATCTTATCCGTTTGCTTCAATGTCTTTAAATCAAAAACTGTTACGCTGTTTTCACGGCCATTGCTGGTGAATCCCTTGCCTAGATCCTGCGCCAGGGCAATTCCGTGGACTCCGGTCGTATCAGGAATGTCGCCGACCACGGAACCCTTGTAAGGATCCACCACCATGACGTGCGTGCCACGAGAAATGAAGAGCCGCTTCCCTGTCGCATCAAAAGTCAAATAATCCCAGCCGCCATCGCCGCCTAGAACGAATTTCTGCTTCACTTGATATTGTGCCGGCGCAAAAGCTTTCATTGAGCCTGCGCATAAACACGCTGCCACGAACAAGATCGCTAGCTGTTTCCGCATTCTTTCACCTCGTTTTGTCGTTGATCATTCTAATAGGAACACACAATACTGTCTCGCGATTCGAAAGCCAACTGATTTCATCGTTCCCCTGGCCGAGCCAGCCACCAGCGCCTGAGCGCCACCAAGGACCACACAGCTTCCACCGCTCCAAACGGCCACGCGCCTTGCAGAAAGCCATAGACGGAAGCCAGAACACAGGCAAAAGCAAAGGCAAAGATGAACCAGGGACTACGCTTCTCCAGCGCATAAAAAATGAGCATCGCCGTAACGGCGAACAGTCCAAAGGCGGTAAGGGCGTTCAAGCTGGCTCCTGAAGATTCCACCGCGATTGTAAAGCACAGCTCCTGCCGTCAGGGTCGTATGTCATGGCAACACAAATCTCAAAAGCAGAGCAACACAAAAAATTATTTTGCAAACTTTCCACCTGTCTGCGTTCTACCCAGAGAAGTGCTCCCGTCCTCCAAGGGAGCCCATTGCTCGAAGTGCGACGGTTTTTCCCCGCGGGATGGTGGCATGCTGCGCACGCGCAGTAAGTTATCATCCCGGGACCGCGCACAGCCCAACTGTCAGCTATCGGAATCCAGCTTGTCTTTCTTTAGTGCGCAACCGAGTTGATGTATCCACTACCCACGTGGTGGCTAGCGATCCGTCTCACCCCCGCGACGTGCCATCCTGAGGCGAGCCACGCAAACTGCAAAGTGTTTTCGACTAGATTTCGCGAAGCCGAAGGATCGGCTCTGCTACACCCTAGGGCTATCTAAGGCTGCTTGGATGATCGGCTGCCCTGAAGAGCAGCGGAGCAGATCCTTCGCCTCGCATCCGAAGCATGGTAAAGAAGCAGAGCATCGTGCTCGGTTCAGGATGGCGTATTCATGAGAATAAAGATTGGTGATTCGGCATAGAACAATCCTAGGAACCGTTTTAGTACGCAACCGGAATGGAAATAGCAATCAAGTGCTACATGAGACATCTCACCGAGTCGAATGAAACTCACGTCACGAAATTGTATGGAGTCGCGCAGGCTATGGATTCAGTAATTAGCGGGCCGGACACGCCTGGGAAGGAGCGGTCATGATGCTCTGGTCGGGAAAGCTAAAAGCGCCTTCAAACGCGTCAGATGTCGCGCTACGCTGAAACCATTGCATCATTACCTGGTTCTGCGGATGGTAGGTAAATCCATCGATCAGCACTGGGTAACCCGCGTTCGGCATCAGGGCCAATGGGTCGCCTGTCTCAAGATTGCTCTGGCAGGCAGTCGAGTTGGGAACCTGCCATGCGGGTACCGCATTACTGCCGAACGGATTATTCATCCATTCAGAAATTTCATGGCTCATTGGGGTAACGTCAGCCAATCCAGGGCCTAAAATGCCCTGCTCTACCCAACTGGCCCATATAAAGGTCTGGACAAACTTGAGCTGCGCCATCTCTCCTACATCGAACGATGTGTGGAAGCCGAGCACGCAGCATTTCTTGATGTCTTTCTGTGGCGCGAGAAAGACATTCGATGTTAGAGCGATGGCCAGAGAATCCGACGACAGATTGGCCATCTGAATGATGGTATTCAGTTGTGAAAGGAAAAAATCAGTGTCCACAATTGCATACACCACGCCGGTGCTGGGATTGCGGTAGACCTTGGCATCTCCTCGCGGAACAGCGATCCTCAGCGGCTTCAAAATTTGTGGAGCGCCGAGCAGCGTATGCCAATCCCTACCGGCGACAGCATTGAATTGCGCCCGCTGCACCGCATCGGCAAATTGCGTGGCTCCGGTGGCATATTGAGCATCGTGGAAATTAGGAGACGCTTGTACACGCGGAACAATCGCCGCTGGATCAAGGACGATTGGCTTGCCATCCTCATCCACAAATTCTTCGAAGAACAGTGAAATAGGGATGATTTGTACCGGAACCTTGGTTGCCGTGTTTGATTGCGGCTTTCCGCCCACTATCGTAAAGGGATATTGCTGGCCCTGCGACTCAAATGATCCTGAGAAATGGGGAACGCTGAAAATGCGTCCTTCTCTCATTGCCGCGCGCGCACCAGGGGAGAGTTTGCTGGCGCCTTCAAATTTTGGCTGTGCTCCTTCTCGCTGAAGGAAACCTCCGGTGGCATCAATGGGCTGGGAAGTTTCAGGCGGCACGCTTTGGGCAAAGGTAATGCCGCAGAGCAAACAGACAAGTACGATCGCGCCGCAAACACCTGCGACGCCCGGCCTCAACCGACCTGGCTTAAAAGACACTTACCCGAGCTCCGGAAGCACAGTCTGTTATTTTCTTACGATCGTACCGATTTGTCGAACAAAATTGTCGTAAGTACCTCATAAAAATAGGTTTTTAGACCTAAACCACGGTGCTTCCATTAGACTTTCCAACAATGCCTATATTTAAGGATGCAAGCAGCAGCTCAGAAGTGGGCGTGAGTTGGTTACGGTAAAACGAAGTTTGCTGTTATAGTTTTTCCGCTCTCATGAAGCGCTCTGGGAAACAAGAGTCAGGTAGTGGTGGCGTGGCCGTTGCCGTGGTTCAGGCAGCATCGGTTGCGTTCGACTGCAAGAGAACGCTGGCCAAAGCGCTGGATCTCACGCACGACGCTGCGAAGCGTGGCGCGAAACTTGTGCTCTTTCCGGAAGCTTTTATCTCAGGCTATCCCCGTGGCCTCGACTTTGGCGCAGTGGTCGGCTCGCGCTCTGACGCTGGCCGTGAAGACTTCAAGCGCTACTTTGAAAGCGCCGTGGAAGTTCCCGGCCCAACGGTTGATGCGTTAAGCAAAGTGGCGGGCAGCAACTCTGTCTATTTGGTAATGGGAGTGATTGAGCGCGAGCGC
Organism: Candidatus Angelobacter sp.; assembly: GCA_049688735.1. GTDB lineage: Bacteria > Acidobacteriota > Terriglobia > Terriglobales > Acidobacteriaceae > Angelobacter. Next base: position 3,320 of record JBAVLE010000073.1, read on the forward strand.
GGAACGCTCTATTGTTGCGTGCTTTTCTTCGCGCCCGATGGAACTTTCCTGGGCAAGCACCGCAAGGTGATGCCTACTGCCTCTGAGCGGCTGATCTGGGGGTATGGCGACGGATCAACTCTGCCAGTCTTTGACACTCCACTCGGCAAGTTGGGTGCGGTAATCTGCTGGGAGAATTACATGCCGCTGCTGCGCACGTTTATGTATTCTCAGGGAATTGAGATTTATTGCGCGCCCACGGCAGACCATCGCCCAACATGGTCTGCCAGCATGCAGCACATTGCTGCGGAAGGACGCTGCTTTGTGCTGGGATGCAACCAGTTCAACCGCCGCAGTGACTTCCCCAAGAACTACGCTACGGCATTCGGAGAAAAGCCCGATACCGTTCTTTCCCGAGGCGGAAGCTGCATTGTGGATCCATTTGGCAAGTTTTTGGCGGGACCGAATTTTGAAGATGAAACGATCCTGCTTGCCGAACTGGATCGCGGTCTGCTGCCCAAGGCCAAATTTGACTTTGACGCTGTTGGCCACTATTCGCGTCCCGACATCTTCCGCCTACTGGTAGATGATCAGCCAAAACCGCCCGTAGCCACGTTGAGCAGTCAAACCAAATCGCGCAAATCCAAATGATCTCTCGCACTGAAATTCAGGATTCAGGCCGGCGAATTGCCGCCCATGTCCGCCGAACCCCGGTAATGGCGCTGGAGGAAAAAGCCTTTGGCATTGACGCGCGAGTTTTCTTCAAGCTCGAATGCCTTCAGCATACCGGTTCATTCAAACCGCGCGGCGCGTTCAACTGCATTCTCAGTTCAGATATCGGCGACGCCGGCGTAATTGCAGCTTCCGGCGGAAACCACGGCGCCGCTGTGGCCTACGCAGCCCACAAGCTTGGACATCGAGCGGAAATATTTGTTCCGGTAATTACGCCCAAGAATAAAGTTGAGCGACTGCGGCAATACGGCGCTGCCATCACCATTACAGGCAACAGCTACTCTGAAGCGCTGGCTGAAAGCCAGCAACGCGCATTGGAGACACGCGCGGTAGCGATCCATGCCTATGACGACGCGCGAGTGCTCGCAGGCCAGGGCACGCTGGGCATGGAACTTGAAGAGCAGGTGCGCGGCCTGGATTCCGTGCTCATCGCCGTGGGCGGCGGCGGACTAATTGGCGGCGTTGCGGCGTGGTATCAAGAGCGTGTACGCGTCATCGGCGTGGAACCGAAGCGCGCGCCAACCTTACATAAAGCTTTGGCAGCCAATCAGGTTGTCGATGTTGAAGTAGGAGGCGTTGCTGCCGACTCGCTTGGCGCTCGTCGTGTAGGCGAATTGATGTTTCCCACTGCGCAAAAATTTGTACACCAGTCATTACTGGTGAGCGATGAACAGATTCTTGAAGCCCAGCGCGTCCTATGGCAGCAACTGCGCCTCGTCGCGGAACCCGGAGGCGCAACGGCTTTTGCCGCGCTGCTTTCCGGGGTCTATAAACCTCATCCAGGAGAAAGGGTTGGCGTGGTGATGTGCGGTTCCAATTCGGATTTGGCAAAAATCCCAACATAATTATCCACTCAGGGTGGGGTTCCATTACCGCGATGCTCAAGCGGCCAGAGTTATAATGGGATCGAAATCATAAATCAGCGTGCCAGTCTTACCGGATTTTGCCGCTGCCGCCATTGCTTTACCGGCCATTTCAGCCTGCATGGAATGATATTTCCTCAATGGCCCAAAGGTGAGGAGATCCAGCACGGGAGCAATCTTCATCCCAATCGCCTCGCCTAGCCTGAACTCTGCGCGTTTGCCGATCAGCAGGCTCGGACGGAGAATATGCAGCGCCTTAAAGGGCAGCTTGGCCAGTTCGCGTTCCATCTCGCCCTTGGTACGAAGATAGAAATTTTTACTGGCAGGATCAGCGCCCACGGACGACACTACAATAAATTGTTCCGCACCCGCCAGAAGTGCTTGTTCGGCAGCACGCAACGGCAACTCCATATCAACATGGCGGAATGCTTCCTGTGATCCAGCTTTCCGAATTGTGGTTCCCAACGCGCAGAACACATCCTGTGCGCCTTGAAAATCTTCTGCTGAAAGAGTCGCCAGATCGGCCACCCTTTGCGCAACTTTGGCTCGCGTAAGTGATGGCAGTTCCCTGCGCCCGAATGTGAGGACACGGGTATAATCTGGATCGTCCACCAGAGCGCGCAGGCAAAAGCCGCCAACCAGTCCTGAGGCGCCTAGAACAACTGCTGTTCGCGACGTCACGCGGCCCGTCCATTACGATCTACCCAGCTGAAACTCATGACATTACTTTATCAAGTTTTAATTCTTTATGGTCGTCGACGCCTGTGATCGGGCATCCATCAGCCGTACCCGCATTAAGACGAACAGCCGCACGCTTTGTGCCGTTCGTCTTTTTGACACATGCTTTCTGCCGCTGCTACTATCAAATGGCAGTTCAGCTAGGTTACCGTCGGGTCAAGTTAACTGCATTCCAAGCAAAGCTTGATCTGAACTTAATCACGCTGAATTCTATTGCGGATTCACTCCCGCCTGCACGCGTCCCCGTCGTCTAGCCCGGCCTAGGACATCGCCCTTTCACGGCGGTAACACGGGTTCAAATCCCGTCGGGGACGCCAAATCTTTTCAGCGACTTACACCGATTCGATCCAAAACTCGCGGTACATCGACGGTACAAGTTGATTTTGGGCGAATCATGCTCACCACTTTGCTCTGCGCTGCCCGCTTGGCCGGGGTAAGTGCTTGAGAATAGGTGTCGAGAGTCATCTTTGCAGAAGCGTGCCGCAAAAGTTCCTGGACGACTTTCACGTCCTCACCGTTGCCCTTCAGCAGAGTAGAAAAGGTGTGACGGAATGTGTGCCAGGAGACCCTCTTCGTGATTCCCAGTTCCAGGGTTTTGGGTTGGATGTAGTAACGCATAATGGTGCTCAGCCAGAGAGGCTGTTTGCCCCGGTTTGCGCCAGCCCGCAGGCTGTCAGTGGCAAACACCCAGTCGGACGGATTCCGGTATGGCGTTTGCTCACGCCAAGACAGCAGATCTTTAGCGAGGTAGTCGTCGATCGGGACGGGTTTCCTTGAAACCTCAGTTTTTGTGTTGCCAATCTGCTGATCAACAACAGATCGGGTTACATTGAGGTAGAGCTTCTCAAAATTGACGTCTTCCCACTTAAGGCCAGCCAATTCGCCACGACGAAGACCGAGAGCCATGTCCAGGAATACCATCGCTCTCTCTCGAAGTCCAAGTGCCCCCAAAAGCAGCCGCATCTCTTCCACTTCCAGGATATCGGGAGTTCGTTCACGCTTGGCCGAGACACGGACCCCCGAACCCTTGATCGGGCCGGTAATGGGATTCCTGTCCGTGAACTCCCAACGTATCGCGTGATTGAATACGCTGCTCATCGCATCGCGAATCTTCTCCTTAGTGCCTCCGGCCAGGGGCTTGGACTCAAGAAATCTTGTGGTCACCAGGGTCTTCAGCCATTTCTCTACAGCAACGGTTTTGATGGCTCGCAAGTCCAATTTCCCCCAGTTCGGGAGAATCCATTGATTCAACACCAGGGTCTTCTTCTGGCGAGTTGAATAGGCCTTTCCACCATCGCCGCAGTCAGCCAGTTCGTGTTCTTTGTAGTGCTCAACCGCCGCCGCCATGGTCACTGAAGTCAATTCTGTCGGGCCATCGGTGTTAATGTTGAGCCGCAGTCCAGCCAACAAATCCTGCAGCTTCTTACTGCCTTCGGGATAGTCCTTCACGGGGCCGATGGTCCGCTTGCGCTCACGCATCACCCCGTCGGGACAATGTGTTTGCCAGCGAAATTGCCATCTCTCGAGCCCGTCGTTTCGTTTGATTTTCTGTAAACAGCCATTTTTGTAGCGTGCCAGCATTCATCTGCTCCTTGAATTCTGGCACCGGTCGCAATCCGAATTTACCCTACTGCGCGCCCAATCGTCTAGCTCAGAAACAAGGAAGCGCCATATGCGGCGTCTCCTTCCTATTAACGGATGGGCTGGAATTGATCCTTCTCGTGCTAAGCGAAGAAGCGTCTTGCGATTCAACTTGATGAATGCGGCAGCCTCAGCGCCATCGATGTATGGTTCCGCTATTTCTAGCGGAACCCCATTTGGTTTACTTGAGACTACTTGCCTCTCAAACCTATCTGCGGGACGTGGGACTGCAATCGTCTCAGGGCTGGACGAGACCTCAACGACAGCTTTCATGTGCTGCCTCCATTCAGTAGCAATGATCAGCGTTGTAACCGAGAGTAGAAATTCGGTCAAAAAAGGACTGTTCCGATGGAAATTTGACTGAAAGTTTAAGTGGGCCTACCTTCTTCTCGCTGCAGAAGCCGGCGAAGGCGACTGTGCAGGAGAAGAACTGATGTTTTCGTCCGTTGAAGACGTTCAGGCGGGGTTACGAGGAACTGGCTACATCACCGATGAGATCACCGCGACCATCGTTCACCTGGCCGCGAAACTCAATAAACCCATCCTTTTGGAGGGACCGCCAGGCAGCGGCAAGACTGAACTTGCCTACGCAGTCGCTAAAGCCACAAGCGCTGAAGTTGAACGCCTGCAATGTTTCGAGGGAATCAACGAGGAGAAAGCCATCGGGAAGTTCGACGAATCGCTGCAACGGCTGTACGTGGAGCTGCGGGCAAAATCGGGACATGTTGAGTGGGAGACGATAAAGGAAGAACTGCATGGTATGAAGTTCTTCAGCGCTGGTCCCCTGCTCAGTGCGCTCCTGCGCCCCAGGCGCTGTGTATTGCTGATCGACGAACTCGACAAAGTTGACCAGGCATTTGAGGCCATGCTGCTTGAGCTGCTCAGCGTTTGGCAGATGAGCATTCCAAAGTTGGGTCTCGTAAAAGCACAGACCATCCCCTTTGTTGTGCTGACCTCGAACGAGGAAAGAAGAATTGGCGATCCCCTGCGGAGAAGAAGCTTCTATTTGCGAATTGACCATCCTACCCCAGAGCAGGAAGCCAAGATCCTGCAATTGAGAATCCCCGAGGCCAGCGCGGAATTCCATGAGGGCATGGCGGGGCTGGCCAAGGCTCTGCGTGGTTGGAGCCTGGAGAAACCGCCCTCCATTTCTGAAATGCTCGACCTTGCGCAAGCGCTTAGGGTCCTGGGCAAGCAGCAAATCACACCAGAAATGCGGGACATCCTCCTGCCCTTGTTAGCCAAGACCGAGGCTGACCGGAAGAAGCTCTTGCTGCGGGACGGGTTCGCGAGTCTCATCTATGACGCTCAGCAGTACCGAGCAGAAGTGCGGGCAGGTTCATGAAGATTGCTTGTTTCATGATGGTGCTGCTTGCCAGTTGCACTAGCTGGTCTCGTTCGGCACCCGCATCACGCCAGGAAGCGGAATACTACGTGACAACGTACGCGCTGCATTATCGCGTCCCGGTTGATTTCGTGCGTGCTCTGATCGAACAGGAGTCAGGTTGGCAGCCGTGCGCCATCTCGTATAAAGGCGCAGCGGGTTTGATGCAGCTCATGCCTGCCACTGCCGCGGGACTGGGAGTGACAGCCCCCTGCGACATCCAGCAGAACGTTTGTGGGGGCATCCGTCATCTGGCCCGGCTCATGAATAAGTTCCACGGAGATCTGCGGCTAGTTGCAGCCGCTTATTATGCCGGCGAGCAAGTCATCGAAACCCGTGGTCTTGATTACTCGAACAGGGATGTGGTGGCTTATGTGGCCGCTGTTCGCGAACGGACGGACCGGCAAAACAAGTTGCGGAGTGCAGCAGTTCAAGGCGCTCCGAGGAGAAAACCATGAGAATGCGTCTATTCCTTATTCTTCATCTGATGGTTGGCTCCGTCCTGGCACAGACGGAGAGCAGCACGGTGCTACCTAGGATCACAACTGTGTC
>JBAVLE010000074.1:0-14657 GCA_049688735.1 Candidatus Angelobacter sp.
GTTTTGCAGGTGCGGGAGGTGATCCGTCGGGGCGGCCACAGCCGGCCTATCGCTCTGCAAGGTGATCGTTTTGTGAAGAGCTTTGAGCTGGCTTTGCCGTACCACAGCTCAAAGCTCTTCACAAAACGATCACCTTGCAGAGCGATAGGCCGGCTGTGGCCGCCCCGACGGATCACCTCCCGCACCTGCAAAACTTCCGGCTCACCGTTGCCGTAGTGGACCACGATGCGGTCGAACTCTATGGGTGCATTCTTGATGCGAATTTGCAGGAAGCGGTAACGGCCTGCGGCCTTACCAATTTCAATATTGTCATGATCGTGCTGGCCGTCAACGTGGGCTTGGCCAAGATATGTCCAGTTGTCGGCATGGGCTGAAGGCGCGATGTAGATCATCAAGGCTATAACAAAGAGCGGAATCAGGACTTTCTTCATTTGCAGGTGTTCTCCTCTAAGGATGTTTGGTGTCAGGGCTTCACGGCCCATACTCGAGCCTGCCCGGTACATGGTCAAGTTCTGAGAATGGTTCCGCTCTATGAAACCCAGCACTGCAATGTAAGTTTCTGGATTGCGATTACTAAAGGACGCCAGATAATCATGCAACTTTTGTCACATTGCGGAGTTGGAGGGGGAAACAAATCTGCCCGATGGGATCAGTCTGCTGAGGCTGCGGTCCTTGCCGGCCCCGTCCCCAGCCACTTTGTTCGCAGCCGATGATTGAGAGGTTCTGAATAAAAACGGGCTACCAGATATCCCAGCCCTCCCGCAAGAACTAGCGCGCCGCCAAACCAGAGTGGGGCCATGGGAATGTCCTGATGGAAATGGAAAAAGAGGCGCACCATCGACCATACTGCGAACATGTGGGTGAGGTAAACCTCGTAGCTATTCCGTCCGAACCAGCGCAGAAAAGCTGTTGAGCCATACACAGATTCACTGAGGCCTTTGAAACTAAATGCCCTGATCGGCTTATTAGAAATTTGCGTATTGCCAGCATCATTTTCAGAACTCTGCTGTATCGCGATCAAAAGCAGAGCACTCCCAATCTCCAGGAGCGTAACATCAAGACCGGCTTTATAGAATGCCAACCGGGCAGCAGTACCGCGAAATACGGTAATCAGCAGGCAAAGGAGAGCGCCGCTAATCCTGAATGCCACATTTGCTTTATTGCTCAAGTTAATTTTTGCTGCACACATCGCTGCCAAACAACCAAATGCAATTCCATCCATGCAGGAAAGATAGCCATAATCCGCCCAGAGCTCATTCTGGGTGTGTACCCGCGCAAAAGGGCCGATCAGGACAAAACAGACGAGCATTCCGATCAGGAGTGACTGCTTTCTTAAGAACGTGCACAGAATCGGAAACAGAAGATAAAAAACCTCTTCTACTGAGAGCGACCAGAGCACGTCCCAGGAAGCAGGCAGGTACCCGGTTTTGGCTTCCAGCCAGTTCACATGGAACGCTACTGCTGCAACGTGGCGCGTATCAGCGAAGTATGCCGCGTGTTCACCACAAAGCGCGGAACACCGCCCCGGTCGAGTAAAACCAGCACCAGGAGCAGGCCGATCAGGCATGGCATAATGCGGGCAAAACGCATCTTGTAAAACTGGCCCACATTAAGCTGGTTGAGGCTGCCCATCGCTTGAGCGACCATGAGGTGATCAGGAATCCTGAGATCACAAAGAACATTCTGACGCCGTAATATCCATTCCAAAACAGCGCGCGATTCGCCGGCGGGCCGAGTAGCTGGCCCAGGCTGCTGTCACGGAAGTGAATACGCAGATTGATGTGGTGCAGCACCACAGCAACAATGCATAGACCGCGGAGCAGATCAATGCCGGGTACTCGCAATTCCCTTTGTCGCTCAGCAGCCAACGTCAGTGACACCGGATTCCCTCAGAATTGTCCCCGAAACCGTGCAATCAGGGTCTTGGCTCGATTAGTTTTGCCGTTTTGGATTAGCGTACAACACCTTCTCACTAAGTCTTACATCAGACATTGATAAGGTCGAGAGCTATTCATGTGCATGCATCGAAATAGCCTTAAATCGAGCCTATTTAGGAGGTCATTTTGCGGGATCAGTGGATAGTGCTTTCAGGACTGCGCAGCCTCAGAATAGCGTCGCAGAACGGTGGTTCTTGCAATGAATACCGTATCCAGGACCACTCTGTGGAATTCCGCGCGGTCGACGAGCACAGGAAATCCTACTCTCAATCGGCTAAATGGCGCATTCTTGATGGTGAGGAGATCAAACTTCACTTTGCCTTGCAGACACCAGTGGCAGAGTGGCTGGATAAAAACCTCTATTCCGCTTCAGCCGCTTAGAACTTTCTTGAACGGTAGCTTGCGCGGCTTACTTGATGGCAGCGCGCTGCGGAGTGTCTGATTGTTGATTGTAAAGGTGATCGAGAGATTTCACTACAATGCGCGCGCTGCTGCTGTTGGCAGGCTGCCGCAAAAATAATTCCGCCTGATGCTCAAATACTTCCAGCGCCTGCTCCTGAGCCAGATAGGTTCGTTCCCGTGGATCTGAGATAACCCAAACGCCATCTTTCCTGTGGACCATTGAGAGTTCGAGTTCCCTGGTTCTCGCCGGCAAAATGCGCCCATCTTCCTGAGACATCGTTTCACTCACTCGGAGAGTTACCCACCCGCTCTCATGCTTGGCTTTGATTTTTTCGACTTCCAACCGGCTGAAAACTGTGAATGGACGCGTAACATCAAGTAGCTCGCCGTCGATTAAGCGACGTGCATGAGCCTTGCTGTCTTCCATAATGGCTACGGCAATCTGACTTCTACTGGGCATTTGGTGTTGAGTGATAGTCGCAATGATTGAAGCTGAATCTTGGCTGCTTTCATTTGCGCTTCCGGTGGCCAGCCGTGACAAGTCACTGGGTTGTTTTCGCACGCTGTCTGGTTCACTACCGACAGTCGATGGAGCCGCCGACGAGGGAAGAGGAACGTTGATGTCAGGGCCGGCGCTGTTCCGGGTCTCAACCTGCCCGCCGCTATCGCCACCCATGACCTTGGATAGCAAATTCATGTCGGTTTCAGGCCCAAGGCGATAGCGGTAAAAACGTGGTCGGCCGCGACGAGCCCAATGTGGAGCCTTCCATGATTCGGTGAGGATTCCCGAATGCACTGAACTGATAAATGTCTTTTCTTCAGTGGAAAGCACAATACCCACATGGCCCAGCCACACTACCAGGTCGCCTGCCTGCGGTGTTTTTACTCGCTGAAAATCACTGACGCCACGATACAAAACCCGGGAGTCCTCGTAGGGATAGATGAGTCCAGCGCGCGCATAAAGCAAATGCACCAGGTGGGAGCAATCCGGTTTGGGACGCATTCGTTTTTCTGACTGCAAAGCAAATGCAGCCAGAGCCTCGCCCTGCTCGGGTGAAACCAATACTGTTTGGCCGTAATCGTCATTGGTTTCGGCCTTGGCAGTTGGGCCGGCGATTGCGCCCAGAAGGCACAAAAACGGTAACGCGAATTTTAGGGTAGATCGCATCAAATGATTATGGCCAGGTTCATTGTCTAATGCTTTGATGCAATTCCAGAGTTGGTTTCTGCGGGGGCAGTAACTCATTGGTACATGCACGCTTGTTACTGATCTGGTCCTAAGTTACTTACTGTCCCCAGTAATATTCCTCCCTGGCCTGGACCACCAGGTCCTTCTGCTTTGTTTTAACGCTGATTTTATGAAAGCCTTCGCCGGGATTGGTTCTGTCCGGGGTGTATCCCAGGCTGTATTGATTCCGCAAGTCTTCTTCAATCTGAGCGTAGATTTTTTCGACTGTCTGCTTGCTCGAAACTTCAAATATCCTTCCGCCTGTCTCGCGCGACATCTGCTCCAATATCTTTTTTCCATCTACGCGCGGTCCCTGTGGATATCGGCCACGGCCGCCGCCCGGACCGCCATGATGTCCGCCCATTCCTATTCCTCCACAGCCGCCGCCAAAGGATCGATCTTCGTCATCCTTAAATAGGATTGAGTAAATGATTGTGTCTGCACGTTGTGCAGTTTCAATAGCAGTGCTCAACGTCTCTTTACTGCCGCGATCATCTCCATCAGAAAGAACAATCAAAGCTTTTCGTCCGGTCTGCTTTTTCATGAGTTCGTCAGAAGCGAGAAAGACTGCGTCATATAGCAGAGTGCCGCCTCCGTGGGTGCTTCCGTCGTGATGACCGCCATGGCGGCCGGGATAACCACCTTGACCAGATGAATTGCCTCTGCCTGTTTGCGTGAATTGTGGCGCCTGCAAGCTATCCAGAGCAGAGCGCAGTTTCTCTCTAGACGAAGTTAAATCCTGATCCAGTTCCACTTCACGATCAAAGTGGATGAGAAACGCCTTGTCTTTTTCCGGACGCAGCATCTGATCGATAAAGCTGGAACTCGCGGTGCGCTCCTGTCCCAACACCCGCCGCTGGCTCATGCTTGTATCAACCAGCAAACCGAGCGTAAGCGGCAGACTGTTCTCCTGTGAAAAATAGTGCAAAGTCTGTGGGCGTCCGTCTTCTTCCAGGACAAAATCATCCTTGGTCAGGTTGGTTACAATCTTGCCATGCTTATCGCGAACGGTGGCGGGCACGTTTACCACCTTCACGTGGACTGTCATGTCCGCTTTTTCCTGGCCGCGCATTCGCGCCCCAACCAGCAATAGACAGAAAATCGCAACAGCCAGCGAGATTCGCATTACATTTCCATCCAATTTGTTGTTTGGCAAAATGTGTTTCCTCCATGGAAATGCCGGCGCGGTCGAGCTGCTCTCGGCGGATAGTGAAAGGAAATCAGGGGTTCATGTCGCCGACCCTGGAATTAGCTGCGGTGAGTTGATCTCTGGTGTGTGATGCTGATTATCTGTCCTGCAGCAAAAAAGTAAAGTAAGGAACTTGTAAACTATTCGTAAATTACCGGTAGAAAAAAGTTGCTGGCGGAAAAGACAGATAATTCCCAAGTGCTTAAAGCCACTGGTTGCGCCAGAGAAGCTTTGCGGGGACTGTTGCTTCATTCGCGCAGCATACAATTGTTTGCAAACAGAGGATGTGGAATGAGTTTAATAGTTCGTGCTTTTCGTCCAATTGCGTTATTCATTCTGGTGCTGGCCGCTGCGAGTATAGCGCAGGCACAGCAAGAAACTTTTACTCTCGATCCTGCCCAGACCAAAGTTAATTTCACGGTGGATTCTACGTTGCACACCGTCCATGGCGAATTTCGTTTGAAGCGGGGCAGCATACAATTTGACAGTAGTACGGGCGTCGCCGCAGGCGAGCTGATTGTGGACTCGGCCAGTGGCGAGAGCGGAAGTGATGGTCGCGACAAGAGAATGCACAAAGATATTCTAGAAAGCCCGAAATACTCTGACATCATCTTCACACCGCAACATGTTAAGGGAACAGTCGCAAATGAAGGTAAGTCAAATGTCGAAGTAGAAGGAATTCTGACGATGCATGGCAAATCAAAGCCGATGACAATGCCTCTTGAAGTCCAACTGCAAGATGGTTCTGGCTCTGCCGATGGCAGCTTCAGCGTTAAGTATCAGGAATGGGGCATGAAGAATCCCAGTACGTTTATTCTCCGCGTGAACGATACCGTGCATATTCATGTGCATGCCATGGGCAAGCTCACGACCCGAGCTACCAATTAGTCAACCTTTCACGGGCCGCGCCATAAAGCGGCTTAGACCAGGACCTTTTTTGACCAACACCGAAAACCGAGAGATTAAACCGTGGCGGCAGCAATTGCCGATTTAAGCCAGCTTTCCATCTGTTTCGGTCTACCACACCAGCCTGCTGCGTTACAGGACGTCCTTTATACCGACCGCCAGCGTGTCATGGTGCTCTCGGATAAAACGCCGTAGGTACGGGCCTATCTGGCTTGGAGCGTCAAATCCTGCGGCTTTGGCAGCGGCTTCCTGATCTTTCGGTAAGGCGTCTGCACTTTCCGCATAGTGCTTTAGGTCTCGAAACACGCCAATGGTGAAGATGTCCCACGCCGCTCCCTGGTCGCGAACAAAGATGAAGTTTTCCGGCTGCTTAAGGGCTTTCGAGTACGCATTTTCCATCTCACGCTCTTTATATAAGTCAGCAAACTTGCCCGGAAGGGCCACAAACATCTCCACGTGAAAGAACGCTCCGCCGGCAAAAGCTTTCCTAAGATCAGCCAGCGGCGGCCCGTAAGCAAATAAATCTTCCTGCCATGCGATCTGCCCTTTGAACTTTTCATCGAGCTTTGCGGCCTGCTGCGCGTGCTGGCGCTTGGCAATGCGCGCTGGCTGGTAGTACTCCGCATAGCTGCCGACAGGGAAGAGCACCATCAGGTCCCAGTGGTCCCCCTGGCTGTGGCGCATCCAGAGCGGCGACTCATCCCCGGCCTGTTTCAGCTCAGCGGCGCGTGCCTTGTAGAGATCAATCAGGTCCAGCAGCTTCCCCGGCGCAGCCTGCACCAGCGTGACTTTATAGAGATAGGGATTGTCGGCAGCAAACGCTGGTGCAGCCAGACACAACGGCATGCTGCAGCACAACAGAAACAACAAGGCGTGCACGTATCGATGGCGCATGAAGGCATGGCTCACTTTCAGTCGAATTTATCGATGGGATTATAGTTCCCGTTGGGGGCATCCGCTGCTATTTCTGCGCGCCTGCGTATCGCCGTGGTGAGATTTAGACTTTCCGTTTCGTGCCACGGCGGCAATCCCGCTGTGACCCGTGTCACAGCGTTTGCGCCATCTCCGCTGCGATGGTAACGTAAGAAGTTTGCACGGTGAATGTATTTCGGGGAGGAAGTATGGCTTCATCTTATAACGGGGTCCCACTGCCGGCAGGAGGCAGCCCCATTACTTACGGCGGCGGTAAGCTGCAGGTTCCGGATAATCCAATCATTCCTTATATCGAAGGCGACGGCACGGGCCGCGATATCTGGGCCGCATCCGTACGAGTGTTCGATGGCGCGGTAGAAAAAGCCTACGGCGGCAAGCGCAAGATTCACTGGTATGAAATCTTTGCCGGAGAAAAAGCATTCACCAAATTCAAGGACTGGCTGCCGCAAGGTTCGGTTGATGCCGCTCGTGACCTGCATGTCTCCATCAAAGGCCCGCTCACCACGCCGGTTGGTGGCGGCATTCGCTCACTGAACGTGGCTTTGCGGCAGATCATGGACCTTTACGCCTGCATACGGCCGGTGCGCTATTACTCCGGCGTGCCCTCGCCTGTGAAACATCCTGACCAACTCAACGTCATCATTTTCCGTGAAAATACTGAGGACGTATATGCCGGCATCGAATGGAAGCAGGGAACGCCTGAAGCAAAAAAGCTGATCGACTACCTCAATAACACCATGCTGGCCGGAACCAAGAAACACATCCGTGAAGATTCCGGCATCGGCATCAAGCCAATTTCCATCTTCGGCACCAAGCGACTGGTGCGCATGGCCATCCAGCACGCGGTTAAGAACAAGCGGCGTTCCGTGACGCTGGTGCACAAAGGCAACATCCAAAAATTCACTGAAGGCGCTTTCCGCGAATGGGGTTATGAAGTTGCTCGTGATGAATTCCGCGACGTGATCGTTACCGAGCGTGAGAGCTGGATTCTGGATAACAAAGATAAGAATCCTAACCTAAGCGTGGAACAGAATGCAGCCATGGTTGAGCCGGGGATGGACTTTGCTCCGGCAAGCTTCAAACAAGAAGTTGAGGCGGAAGTGAAGCAGGTGCTGGAATCGCTGGGCAAGTCGCATGGCAATGGTGAGTGGAAGAAAAAGATCATGATTAATGACCGCATTGCCGACTCGATTTTCCAGCAGGTAATTATCCGCCCGGCTGAGTATGACATTCTGGCCACGCCGAACCTGAATGGCGACTACATTTCAGATGCCTGCGCAGCGCAGGTGGGGGGCCTCGGCATCGCGCCCGGAGCCAACGTCGGCGACCAGCACGCTGTCTTTGAAGCCACGCATGGCACGGCCCCCAAATATGCGGACAAAGACGTGATCAATCCCGGATCGGTGATTCTTTCTGGCGTAATGATGTTCGATTACCTTGGATGGTCAGAAGCGGCGCGCATGATTGAAACCTCGTTGGAAGCCACGATCCAGCAGAAGTTTGTCACCTATGATTTTGAGCGTCTCATGCCGGGTTCCACCAAGGTTAAGACCAGCGAGTTTGCCAGGCACATGGTTGAAAACATGGTTGACCGGCGCAAGAAAACAACAGTATAGATTACACAAAATTCAGGAAGGAAAAGGAATGCGCAAAAAAGTAACGATTGTAGGTGGAGGAAACGTGGGTGCAACGTGCGCTCACTGGGTGGCCTCAAAAGAGCTGGCCAATGTGGTTTTGATCGACGTGCTTGAAGGCGTTCCTCAGGGCAAAGGTCTGGATCTGCTGGAAGCCATGCCTATCGAGAAACGCGATTCGTACGTTTTGGGAACTAATGATTATGCTGACACCGCGAACTCTGACATTGTGGTGATCACTGCTGGAATCGCGCGCAAGCCCGGCATGAGCCGGGACGACTTGCTCAACACGAACTATAAGATCATGCAGGACGTGATCTCCAAAGTTGTCGCGAACTCGCCCAACTGCATTCTGATTGTGGTTTCCAACCCGCTGGACGCGATGGCCCAAGCGGCATTCAAGCTGAGCAAGTTTTCCCGTAATCGCGTCATTGGCATGGCCGGTGTTCTCGACTCCGCGCGCTTCCGTACTTTTATCGCACAGGAATTGAACGTAAGCGTTGAGAACGTGACCGCGTTTGTGCTGGGCGGACACGGTGACACCATGGTCCCGCTCGCTCGATACTCCACCGTCGCCGGTATCCCAATCACGGAACTGATTCCCAAGGACAGGCTTGATGCCATTATCCAGCGCACGCGCGATGGCGGCGCCGAGATCGTGAAATATTTGAAAACCGGTAGCGCTTATTACGCTCCGTCAGCGGCAGCAACAGAGATGGTGGAAGCCATCCTGAAGGACAAGAAGAAGATCCTGCCCTGTGCCGTTCATCTTGAAGGCGAGTACGGCATTAAGGGACTTTTTGTCGGAGTGCCTTGCAAGCTGGGTTCAAACGGCCTGGAGCAAATCATTGAAATCAAACTCACCCCAGACGAGCAAGCGGCGCTGCAGAAGAGCGCGGATTCTGTGACTGAGTTGGTAAAGGTGATCGGCGTTTAGTCGGTATTAGAAACGAAGAGCCGGCGCGCAATGCGTCGGCTTTTTTTGTGCTGGATTATTCCCACGAATCCGCGTCGGGAAACGCATTTGCTTCTTTGTCGAATTCTTCCGAATAGAACTTGATAATGTGAGCAATCACTGTTTCCAGGATCAAAGGCAGGTCCCACCGGGCAACGATAAATGCATGTTCTTTCAAGTAAAGGGCAGGAAGATGGTTGCTTGCCAGCGCCTTCTGCAGTCCTAACGGCGTCGCGACAAAATATTTGTAGTGGATTCGGTGATCATTTTCTACGTCTCTGGCCTCGAGAAAGAAATAATCGTAAAACGTTGCCGGATCGTCTGGGCCACTGAGCAGATCGGTTTTTTCAAAATAATAGTTATGAAATTCCGGCCTGTTATACCTGCCATCTGGATCGCGGATGAGATCAGGGAGAGAGATGGGAAAAGGAAGTTCGGCCCCAATTACGGCAGGGTGCCTTGCCTGTTTCTCGTCTTCTACTGGACCGTCTGTGCCGATCGGAGCAGGAACCGGGATTGACTCGCCACGGGAAGATAACTTCCGGCCAAGAAAGAGCAGCAGTAAAAATGCTACGAGAAAGATGACGATCTTGACCGGATCCATGCTTGACGCTACTAAGTGCGCTCAATGGTGATTGAGTTAATCACTACCGGCGTCACGGGTTTATCCTGCGCGCCCTTCTTCACCTTGGAAATCTTGTCTGCCACATCCTGGCCTTCCACAACTTCACCAAAAATGGTGTGATTACCGGTGAGCCACGGTGTGGCGGCAACGGTGATGAAAAATTGGCTGCCATTTGTGCCGGGACCGGCATTGGCCATGGCCAGCTTGCCGGCTTTATCGAATTTATAAGGCGATCCTTTCGTCTCATCTCCGAACTTATATCCCGGGCCGCCCATGCCGGTACCACTGGGATCGCCGCCCTGAATCATAAAGTCTGGAATCACGCGGTGAAAGACTGTGCCGCTGTAAAGTGGGCCATCACCACCTTTGCCGCTTACGCTGTCTTTCCAACTGCGCTTGCCTTCGGCAAGATCGGTAAAGTTCTTTATCGTGATGGGCGCTTCTTTTTCAAATAGGCGGCAAACAATTTCGCCTTCAGTGGTATCAAAAATCGCGTATGTGCCTGGCTGGCGTGCCATAGATTATTCCTCTCAATGAAGTCTTCTGCGTGTGGTTGAAGTATTTTGCTTATTTCTTAGGTGCTGACGTAGCTTTTGTTCCCGTCGACTTCTTGGCTGCTGGTTTTGATGCCACGCCCGCTCCCTGAATCTCAATGTGAGTGATCTTTACCGGATTCGCTGGACGGCTGTTGCTACCATTGCATGCCACACCGCCACCACAAGGCATGCGGGCGATTTTTTTCACCAATTCCACGCTGGGATCGTCGCACTGACCAAAGATGGTATAGCCGCTGTTCGGTGCGCGGCGGCCGCCCGCGCATCCATTGGGATCCAGGCAAGGATTGAGGAAGGGAACTTCCTTTTCCGTAATAAAAAACTGTGAACTGTTGGTATTTGGCCCGCGGTTCGCCATGGCCAGCCTACCCGGCTTGTCGAAAAGCAGGTCGGGATGCAACTCGTCCTCAAATTCAAAGCCCACGTCGCCGCTTCCGGTACCGGAGGGATCGCCTCCCTGAATCATAAATTCAGGGATGGTGCGGTGAAAGATCGTTCCATCATAGAGAGGCTTGTGCACTGTATTGCCGGTCGCAGGGTCCTTCCACGGCTTGGTGCCCTTGGCCAGTCCCACAAAATTAGCTACTGCTTTAGGCGCCTTGTCCGGGAAAAGCGTGCACTTCAAATCGCCGGCAGAAGTATGGATGATGGCTGTGGGGGAACCCTTGGTGGGCGCGGCTTTGCTGGCCGTCTTGGTGCCGGTCTTGGGGGCAGTTCCTGCCGGAGTCTTCGGCTTGCTTTGCGCCCCAGCGGCAAGGCCCAAACACAGTAAAATCAACGCTGCACGAGTCACCATTCGTCTCTCCTTGTATGAGCTTAACCGGATATTAGAAATGGAGAGGCGACAGTATGTAAAGGCTCTTAGGCGGGAAACTACCGCGAGGCCGACCCGCGCGCCGAGCGGCGTGCTTCAGGCGCATAAATGATCAACGAGGAAGAGAATCTCCGGCGGGTGGGAGCGAAGCGACAGAAATAGATCGGAACCTTTTCGGCTGCCCTCAGTAATCACCCTTGAAAGGACAAATAACCGCCTGCCGCCACCGATGGCCAATTCGATGTCCGACGAAGAGCTTATGGCGCAGGTGCGCAGCGGCGTTGGCGAGATGCTGGGCGTGTTATTTGAGCGCTATCACGTGCCTTTGTTCAATTTTTACTTGAAGCTGACGGGCGACAGGACCGCGAGTGAAGATCTGGTGCAGGAAGTCTTCTTCAGGATATTGAAGTATCGGCACAGCTACCGGACGGAAACGCCATTTCGCGCGTGGATGTACCAGATCGCCCGGAACGCGCGGGTCGATCTGCTAAGGAAGCGCCGCCCAGAGACGAGCCTGGAACCTGAGATGTCTCCTGCTGTTGCCCCGGTGGATACGGCCCAACAGAGTCAGGAAGCGCTGCTGCTGCACAGCGCGCTGATGCAGATATCGGAAGACAAGCGCGAAGTTCTGGTCCTGAGCCGCTTCCAAGACCTTAAGTATGAAGAGATTGCTCAACTGGTGGGATGCGAAGTTGCGACGGTGAAAACCAGGGTCCATCGCGCGCTGCAAGACCTGAAAGAAGTATTCCAACAGCTTGAAAGCGGAAAAGCTTTACGCGGCAAGGGACCGCAGGGAAGATGGCCTGCCCCCGGGAGTGTGCAATGAACTGCGAAGAAATTGGCGAACTTTTACCGGATTATCTGCGGGACAGTCTTAGCGCTGACCGTGCAGCGACTGTGGAAAAGCATTTAGCGGAGTGTACGGTGTGCGGCGAGGAAGTTGCGTTGTGGAAGAAGCTGGCGCTGCTGCCGGATGAGCAGCCGAGTCCCACGGTGGAAGCGCGCTTTAAAGGGATGCTTGAGAGTTATCAGGAAGGCCGCTGGGAAAAGAGCAGTCTCGCGGCGGAGAAGACGAAGGCTCCCGTCCCAATGTTGTGGGGGCTTGGCAACTGGAGACAACTGCCCGCCGCAGGGATTGTCTGGGCGTGCCTCTTCCTGGCCTGCGGATATTTCATCGGCAAACATGCGGACCGCGGCCCAGACCCGGCGACGCAAGCGCTGGTCAATGAACTGCGGCAGGAACTTGGCGCTACACGGCAAACCGTAGCTCTTTCCATGTTGCAGCAACAGTCTGCCAGCCAGCGGTTGGAAGGCGTGAGCTGGACGACCCGCCTGCCTGAGCCAGACCCGAAAGTGATGGGCGCTTTAATGCACACCGTGCGCTTTGACAATAACGTGGACGTGCGTCTGGCTGCCCTGGACGCGCTAAGCCGCTATGCTGACCGGCCTGAAGTGCGCCGCGAATTGGTTGACGTGCTACAGAATACGCAATCTCCCATGGTGCAGGTGGCGTTAATCGATCTGCTGGTGGACTTGCATGACAAGAGCGCGGTTCCGCAATTCAGAAAATTTCAGCAGGACCCGAACGTCAATCCTACGGTGAAGAAACGCGTGGATTGGGGAATCCAGCAGTTGAACTAGCTTTTGCCGAAGCGTAGCGAAGATCGCCATAGCTAAGAAGAGTTGGAGGGAAATTGTGATGAAGCAAAAATTTCTTACATTCATCTTGATGTATTCCGTTGGTTTACTGTTCTTGTCCACGATTGCCAGCCCGCTGCATGCAGCCGGCGACGATGATGACTCCGATTCAGGCATGCGTCTGGAGGAGAAGGAGACAATCCACAAGACTTTTAATCTCACCGCCACGCACAAGATTCTGGAGATCGACAACATTTTTGGGTCGATCGAGGTCACAGGGGGGCAGAGCGACCAAGTCCAACTGGTCGTCAACAAGACGATCTCTGCGGAGTCAAAAGACCACATGGACGCCGCCAAAAAAGAAGTGACGCTTGACATCACCGATCAGCCCGATTTCTTAAAGCTCTACGTGAACGGGCCGTTCCGCTGTAAGTGTGAAAACGGCAACGATGGATGCAGCAACTGGCATGGCGATAGCGGCTACAAGGTGAAGATGGATTTCCAACTCCAGGTACCGCGGAACATTGAAGTCAAGCTCAAGACCGTCAACTCAGGCCATGTCACCGTGCAGGATGTAACCGGAGATTTTTCCGTACACAACGTGAATGGCGGCATTGATATGAAAAATGTCGCCGGCTCTGGTGTGGCGAAAACTGTCAATGGTCCGGTGAAGGTTTCATTCCGTGAAAATCCGCGCGAGAAGTCTGATTTCGCCACCATTAACGGCAATGTGGAGCTTTACTTTGTGCGCGGATTATCCGGCGACTTCCGGTTTAAAACTATGAACGGGGCAGTCTATAGCGATTTCGAAATGACCTCATTGCCGGCCCAACCCGTAAGCACTGAGAAGCATGGCAACAAGTTTGTCTTCAGGTCAGACCGCTTTACCGGAGGCCGCGTCGGCTCCGGCGGGCCGGAAATCAAGGCGGAAAATTTAAATGGCGACATACGTATTCTTGAGCGCCATGAGTAAACAAGGAAAACTAAATATATGAACTATTACTTTAAGTCTCATAAATCCATCATATCGATCGCAGCAGTGGCCTTGTTCGCATTGGCGCAGCCAGTGTGGGCGCAGAATGACAACCGTGTTACCGTTCCTCTTTCCGACCCGGCGCGGCCGGTCACGCTCCGTGCTCACCTGGTGAGCGGCAGCATTACCGTAAAGGGCGCGGACGTAAAAGAGGTGGTGGTCGAAGCCAAATCGCGGGGCGGCGAAGAGTCCCACAGCAGCGGCCGAGCTGAAGGCATGAAGCGTGTTCCCATGACTTCCACCGGGCTGAACATTGAGGCGGAAAACAACAATGTACGGATCAGCACAGACTCCTATCAGAGGACGATTGATCTCACAATCACAGTCCCAACGCACACCTCGGTTTCTTTGCACACCGTGAATGACGGCAACATTCTAGTAAGCGGCGTCGATGGTGAACTTGATATCGATGACGTAAACGGCGAAGTTGACCTGAAAAACATCGGGGGCAGCGTGGTAGCGCATGCGCTGAACGGCCATGTAGTGGCAACCTTTAACCGTATTGATCCGCAGAAGCCTATGGCGTTCAGCTCTCTTAACGGCGATATCGATGTGACATTTCCTGCCGACCTGAAAGCCAACGTCAGCCTGCGTACTGACAACGGCGAGGTATACAGCGACTTCGACGTCAAAGTGCAACCCACCTCTCCGCAGCAGACCGTGGAAGACAATCGCGGAAAAGGCGGAAAGTACAAAGTTAATATCGACAAGAACGTACGTGGGACCATTAACGGCGGGGGCCAGGAAATTCAGTTCAAAAATTTCAATGGCAATATCTACATCAGGAAGGCCGGGGCAAAGCAGTAGGA
>JBAVLE010000075.1:0-2769 GCA_049688735.1 Candidatus Angelobacter sp.
CGCCCAGGCTGACGCTGCAAAAGCCACTCCGCTCAAGCTGGCGCCGCAGAACGTTGAAGCCAGTGACGCGCCTTATTTCGTTGATCTTATTAAGGACCAACTTGTAAACAAATACAGTGAAGAAGATCTCAACGCGGAAGGCTATCGCATCTACACAACCCTTGATCCTTCATTGCAGCAGGCAGCCGCTCAGGCTGTCGATCTCGGATTGAAAGAAGTCGATGCCCAGATCAAGAAGCAGCGCACCAAAAGGGTGAAGGTCGGCAAGAACAAGTTTGAGACCAAGGTAATGCCAGGCCCCATTCCGCAGGTGGCATTGGTCGCGCTCGATCCTCATACCGGCGAGGTTCTGGCGCTGGTTGGCGGACGCAATTATGGGTTTAGCCAGTTAAATCACGCTGTGGCCAAACGTCCAACGGGCTCCATCTTTAAGCCTTTTGTCTTTGCAACGGCCATTAACAATGCTGTGACCAATGAACAACCCGTTTTCACTCCAGCCAGCATGGTGGACGATTCCCCCACCGCCTTCATCAACGGCGATGACGTTTACACTCCCCGAAACTATAAAGAAGAATATTTCGGACAGGTGACCGCCCAGTTTGCCCTGGCACATTCGCTCAACAATGCGACGGTGAAAGTTGCGGAAATGGTGGGCTATGACAAGGTAGCAACCCTGGCAAAGCTGGCCGGGATTACGTCCGTCCGCGCCACGCCCGCCATGGCCCTGGGATCGTATGACGCCACGCCTATGGATATGGCTTCCGCTTACACCATCTTCAGCAATGACGGCCAGCGCATTACGCCCATCATGGTTCGCTCCGTGCGAGATGCCAATGGTGATGTCATTGACAACTTTCAGCCGCAGAAAACCCAGGTGCTTGATCCACGCGTCGCTTACGTAATCACTGACATGATGCAGGGGGTCATTAACAACGGCACCGCAGCGGGTCCATCTGGAGTCCGAGCGCGTAAGTTTACCGCCCCGGCCGCGGGGAAAACCGGCACCTCGCATGATGGCTGGTTTGCCGGCTTCACCTCAAACCTGCTCTGCGTCGTGTGGGTGGGTTACGATGATTACAGTGATATCCACCTGAGCGGTGCGACCATCGCTCTGCCCATCTGGACCGAGTTTATGAAGCGCGCGGTCGATCTGCCGAACTATTCAGACACAAAACCGTTCGCTCCGCCCCAGGGCGTGGTCGAATTGACCCTGGATAAGGCTACCAACCAGATCGCCACTCCGTCATGTCCAGACGACTATAATACAGCCTTTATTGACGGTACCCAGCCCACACAGACCTGTGAGCAGACGGCCCATGGCAACGTTTTCCAGAGAATTTTTGGCATCGAACCCAAGCCAACTCCTACCCCTCCGGCGTCTAATGTAGTAGGCGGCAACTCAGCCCAGGGGCAGGCTGCCGCGGCGCCCCAGAATTCGTCCCAGGCCCAGGATCAGGACAAGAAGAAAAAAGGCTTCTGGGGCAAGATTTTTGGTGGTGGCAAAGACGATAAGGACGATAATAAAGAAATCAAGCCTGCGGCCACCCCCAGTCCGGGCAAGGACAGGCCGCAATAAGGAGGCCCCCATGGGTCGCTTCTACAGCTTGCTAACTGTCTTAGGTGTAACGATCATCGGAATATTATTGCTTTCCTTGCCTTCACCGGCCCAGCAACCTTCCAGCACAGAATCTCCCTCCCAGGTACGCGTGCCACCTCCGCCGGAAAATGCAGATCCGGTTGAATTGGAACAGCAAGGTGACGAGTTGCGCGCCCAAAAAGCTTATCTTGATTCCATTGATTATTACCGGGCGGCCATGAAGACGGCGGACAGCGCCATCCTGCATAACAAGGTTGGCATGTGCCTGTTGCAATTGCGTCGTGATTCTGAAGCAAAAAAGGAATTTCAACACGCAATCAAAGAAAATAAGCAATACGCTGAGGCCTATAACAATCTTGGAGCGCTTTATTACAACGTAAGGAAATACGGCGCGGCCGTTAGGGAATACAAAAAGGCCATCAAGCTCAATGATGATAGCGCCAGCTTCCACAGCAATCTGGGCGGCGCGTACTTTTCCCAAAAAGATTTTGATCGTGCATCGCGTGAATATCAGCGCGCCATTCAAATCGATCCGGATATTTTCCAGCGCCAGTCGTCGGCAGCAGCCATTTCCATCCGCCTGGTGGGATCGAATGATCTCGGTCACTTCCATTATGTAATGGCGCAGATGTATGGCCAGCATGGTGATCTGGCGCATTGCCGTTTCTATCTCAGCAAGGCCAATGAAGAGGGCTATCCCATCAAGGGGGCTTTGCATGATAACGAATTTGCTGGCATGCGCAAGAAGCCCGAATTCGTCGCGTTCCTGCACTCACTCAAGCCGCCGCCTGCAAGCAGTAACTGATCGACCATAGGTTCATTAGCAGCGAGCCCGGCTTGCGCGGCGAGCTGCCAGTATCAGGGGCGTAGATGCTCCGGCTCGGAGCATTTGCTCTGGAGCGGTTTGGAGCGAAGCGACAGAAACTCTTAACTAGGTTCATTAGCAGCGAGCCCGGCTTGCGCGGCGAGCTGCCAGTATCAGGGGCGTAGATGCTCTGGCTCGGAGCATTTGCTCTGGAGCGGTTTGGAGCGAAGCGACAAAGATAAAGACAACCTTTTCCGAGAAGCTGCTTCTAATGTAAGTAGCTGCAGTACCTGGCAGCGAACGTACAAAAAATTGATCCACCGGTTCGACGCGTAAGCGTCTTGGCAGGGAAACCGGTGGGTCATTT
>JBAVLE010000076.1:0-29628 GCA_049688735.1 Candidatus Angelobacter sp.
GGGTACGGCTGGCAGCAACATAACCGACGCTGCCGAGGAAGAAAATGAAGCCAATAAACTCCAGGTCGGAACTACCATGAATAGCCTTGATGCCCACGAGATTGTTATAAGCGGCGAATAACGCAAAGATTAATATGCCTGCTCGCAAAATTGTTTGATCGCGGCTGGCAGAGCGGAATGGAATGAAAAGCATGGCCAACAACAGAGGGATGGCAAGCAGGGCAATACTATTATTGAGCATTGCGACTAACCGGAGATCGCGATGCAGCAGAACCCGTCCAAGACCAAATACCGCAAAGGCGCCGAATAGCCCGACGAGATAGTAAGACACCCGCTTCCAAAAAGGTGATGCTGTTATCAGCCTGAAGAACAAAATAAGAGGTATGGGCACGAGCAAAGAAATCACCAGCGGCAAGCGGTCCCACTGGTGGTCCATATAACTAGTGGCGCCTTCTATGAATACCCGGATGCCATAGAGCGTTGCGGCCAGCCCGAAATATAAGAGTGAGTTATCTCGACGCTTTAACCGAACAAAATAAAGCAGGCACGCTACCAGACCGGCAGCAGCAATCAAGACACCGCTAAGCATCCGCAGAAGGTCAAGCGTGGAGAAGCCAGAGATCGGGGAGCCATTCATGCGATTTCAGAATCAGTCAGGATTGTCACGGATTCAAAATCACTTTCCCAAACTGCTCGCTCTTTTCCAGACGCTCATGCGCCGCCGCGGCTTCGCGCAAAGGAAAGCTTTTGTCGACGACAGGCTTGATCTTGCCTGCAAAAATATGTTTCATCACCTCATGAAAGTCTCCCATCGTTCCCATGAACGAGCCCAGAAATGAAAGCTGGCGCGCAAATAAAAATCTGATATCAAAGCTGGCTTCAGGTCCCGTAGTAGCGCCGCAGGTCACCAGCTTTCCGCCCGGTTTGAGCGACTTCATGCTCTCCTGCCACGTGGCTTTTCCCACATGCTCAAATACGATGTCACACATCTGGCGGTTCGTGATTTTTTTTACTTCGTCGCCGATCTTTTGTTTGTAGTGGTTGATCACGTGGTCTGCACCCAGGTCCTTGCACTGGTCGAGCTTGTTCTCGTCGCCTGCGGTGGCAATACACGTAGCGCCAAACATCTTGCAGATCTGTATGGCGATGCTCCCGATGCCAGATCCGCCACCAAGCACCAACACAGTATCGCCGGGCTTAATGCCGCATCGGCTCACCAGCATATGCCACGCGGTAACTGAGACCAACGGCATGGCCGCGGCTTCGTCATAGGTAAGTTCTTCGGGAATCGGCAGGACACTCACGCGCGGCACGGCAATGTATTCGCAGTTGCCGCCGTCATTCAAATACCCAAGCACGCTGAACTGCGAGCAAAAATTCTGCTGCCCTTCGGTGCATTTTGGGCAGACGCCGCAAAATGTCATCGGCGCAAGCAGCACGCGCTGGCCTGCCTTCAGGTCCGTGATGTATTCGCCCACCTCAGCAATGTCGCCGGAAACATCACTGCCATTGATGTGCGGCAGTTTTACCCCCGGCAGCCCCTTGCGGATAAACAAATCCAGATGGTTCAGCGCGCATGCCTTTACCCGTACCAGCACCTGGTCTTTGCGCGGCTTGATGTCCGGCACATCTTCATATTTAAAAACTTCAGGACCGCCGAATTCATGGAAACGGACAGCTTTCATCAGGGACTCTCCTTGCACAATAGGCAAACAAGCGAGGATACACTCTGAAGAAAAACCTTACCACCGATGAACAAGAATGACACTGATCTGCGGGAGAAACCAACGGGCGGGCTATCACTGGTCGCACTTCATTTCAGATTAGTGTTATCAGTGGCATGTTTTCGCCCTTGCCCTTCACGCTACAATATCCTTTGTGGACATCTATGAAGAGATAACCCGGCTCCGGCGAGAAGGCCGTCGGGGAGCGCTGGCGACGATCATAAATGTGCGCGGGTCCATTCCCTCGTTTGAATCGGCCAAGATGCTGGTACGCGATGACGGAACCATCGTGGGTACCATTGGCGGCGGCTGCGTCGAAGCCGAGGTCTGGGAAGCAGCCCGCGAGTCCATGAAGACTGAGAAGCCGCAAACACTACACTTCGATTTGAATAACAATCCCAAGTACGATACCGGCCTGGTCTGCGGCGGCACGCTGGAAGTTTTTGTCGAGCCTGTTCTGGCTGTCTCTACGCTCTACATCTTCGGCGCGGGACACGTGGCCTGGAGCTTATATAAAGTCGCGCGAATGGCCGGTTTTGACGTGGTCGTGACCGACGACCGTGAGAGCTATGCCAACCGCGAGCGTTTCCCCGATGCCCGAGATATCTACGCCGACGAATATGAGCGCGTCACCGCGCAACTTGCCCCGAACGATGCTTCCTACATCGTGATTGTGACCCGTGGCCACCGTGACGACATGCGGGTGCTGCGCTGGGCCGCTGAAACGCCGGCACGTTATATCGGCATGATTGGCTCGCAGCGTAAGACCATCGCCATCTATAAAGAGCTGGAAAAAGAAGGCATCGCCGCTGAGAAGCTGGCTCGCGTCTATGCGCCTGTTGGCATCGATATTGGTGCCGTCACGCCGGAAGAAATTGCCATCGCGATTGTAGCCGAGCTGATCGCCATCCGCCGCAATTCCACCACGCCCCTGCCGCACATGAAAAGCGCCAAAGCAGCGGAAATCCTGAAGCAGTTGTAAGGTTCACCGCAACGGACGCAAAGATCGCCTAAGGGATCTCGGTCCAAATCTTCTTTGACTTGGCGTCCTTCGCGCCCTTTGCGGTGAACAATTTCCCATAACCAATTAAGATATAGTTTCACCCATGGCCCTTTCACCCTCATTTGCGGGCGTCATTCTGGCTGCCGGAGCATCGTCACGCATGGGCCGCGACAAGGCGCTGCTGCCTTGGCGTGGGGGCACATTTCTCTCCTCAGCCATTCGCGCTTTGCAACCGGTAACGGAGCTGGTCATCGTTGTGGCCGGGGCCAACGCGCGTAGCCTGGCGCCGATTGCCGACTCTCAAGCAGCGTTTCTGGCGGTGAATCCAAATCCACAGCAAGGCCAGTTCAGCTCCCTTCAGGTGGGTCTGCAGGATGTTCTCACTCGCGGACGCGATGCGGCCATCGTTACTCTGGTCGATCGCCCAGCAGCGGAAATGGAAACAATCGAGCAGATCAAGGCGGCATTTCTCTCAAGCGATGACAACATCTGGGCGGTGGTGCCGGAGTTCGGCGGCAAGCATGGCCATCCATTTGTCATCGGACGTGAAATGATTGAACGGTTCCTGCGTGCGCCTATGCACAGCACCGCTCGCGACGTGGAGCATGCCAACCAGGCCCACATACGTTACCTTCCTGTGAACGATCCGCTCGTCGTAGCCAACGTGGACACGCCGGAAGATTTTGAAAAACTTCGCGCAGGTATAGCCATTTGAGGACTGAGACCTCTTCTCTGGGCCAACGATTCGCTGACTCCGTCCTGGCATTGCATCCCCATGTCGCCGTATTTGATTGCGACGGCACATTGTGGAGCGGCGATTCCGGCGCAGACTTTTTCTACTGGCAGATTGACCGCGGCATGTTCCCGCACCAGGTGGCCGAGCGCGCCGCAGCCCGCTATGCGGACTATAAGCAGGGCAAGGTGGATGAAACTACCATGTGCGGCGAGATGGTTACTCTAAACGCCGGCAACCCCGTGCAGATGCTGCAGGAGGCAGCGGAAGAGTTCTTTTCGAGCATGGTGGAAAAGCGCATCTTTCCGGAGATGCTGCGCCTCACGCGCGAGCTGGAGTCCACTGGTTGCGAGGTCTGGGCCGTTTCTTCAACCAATGACTGGGTAGTACGCGAAGGCGTAAAGCGTTTTGGCATACCGCGGCGACGCGTGCTGGCCGCCAGCGTCCAGATTGAAGATGGGCGAATCACTGACCGGTTGATTCGCGTACCCAGCGGTCCGGGCAAAGCCGTAGCCATCGCAGAAGTGGTCCAGAAGCAGGTAGACGTCTGCTTTGGCAATTCCATTCATGACGCAGCCATGCTTGAGCTTGCGCGGCATCCTTTTGTCGTTAACCCCAACCCTGATCTGGAAAAAATCGCGCAGGAAAAAAGCTGGCACATTTATTGGCCTTCAGGAACTCAGAAGCCTTAAAGAAGCGCAACGCCGACGTTGAACCGCGCCTCTACAAAATATTTATCCAATATTCATTGCCAAGGTTGTCCTTTGCTTGAACTCTCATTTATTCTGCAAAGCAGTAGTGAATTCCTGTATGTCCGTGTCCAATGAAATGGCCCAAGCGCTGGAAGACCCAGACCCTGCTGCTGCTGGCAGTAATCGGCCCGGGATTTATTACCGCGAACGTTGACAATGATGCCGGGGGCATCTACACCTACTCGTTCGCCGGCGCGCAGTTTGGCTATTCCCTTCTCTGGACCATCATTCCCATGACGCTGGCGCTCATCGTGATACAGGAGATGTCCGCGCGCATGGGCGCGTGCACCGGCAAGGGGCTGAGCGACCTTATCCGCGAGGAATATGGCCTGCGCATCACGTTTGTGATGATGTTATTGCTGGTGGCGACGAACTTCACCAATGTGATGGCGGAGTTTGCCGGTGTCGCCAGTTCCATGGAGCTGTTTCACGTCTCCAAGTTCATCAGCGTGCCAATTGCCGCAGCCATCGTTTGGCTGGTTGTAGTTAAGGGCAACTATAAGAGCGTGGAAAAAGTCTTTTTAACGGCGTCTTTTTTTTACATTGCTTACATCATTGCCGGAGTGCTTTCGCGACCCAACTGGCCTGCCGCCGCCGTGAGCACAGTCCGGCCGCCCACGGAAGCTGCCTTGTTTCGCGTGCCCGGCTACGTGTACATGGTTACCGGGATCATCGGGGCCACCATTGCGCCGTGGATGCAGTTTTACCTACAGGCCTCCGTGGTGGAGAAGGGCGTGACTATGCGCGATTATGGCAAGACTCGCATCGATGTCTTGGTGGGATCCATTTTTGCTCCACTGGTGGCAGGCTTCATCATTCTGGCGTGTGCCGCCACACTCTACAAATCCGGGCACCGCATCATTGGCAGTGCGGCCGATGCGGCGCAGGCTCTCGGTCCGCTGGCGGGCAGATGGGCGCGAATCCTCTTTGGTGCTGGATTGTTCAATGCCTCGCTGTTTGCGGCATCCATTCTGCCGCTCTCAACGGCTTACACGGTGTGTGAAGGCCTGGGGTTTGAGTCCGGACTGGATAAAAAGTTCAGCGAAGCCTCTGTTTTTTATTGGCTATACACCGCACTGGTAGCAGCAGGTGCGGCTGTGATCCTGCTGCCGCGTTTCCCTTTGCTAAAGATGCCGGTGCTTTCGCAGGTTTTCAATGGCGTGCTGCTGCCTTTTGTGCTGATCTTCATGCTGCTTCTCATCAATAAGACAAGCTTGATGGGAAAAAATGTAAACTCCAGGTTCTTCAACTGGGTGGCATGGGGCACGGCAAGCGTAATGATCGTGCTTAGCGTACTCCTGGTGTTCCAGTAGTCTTCAGTTGTTCGTTGGCGACGCGCACCAGTCAAACATTTTCAACAATCGCAAGAGCATCCATAGACCATGAAGCTGAAAATATTTAAACGCGATCTCAGTATGCCCCGCCGGGTAGCCGGCTTTGGCGTATTGAAATACCGGCTGATCGCTTTTCTCGCCGTCTTTGGTCCCGGCTTCATCACGGCCAACGTTGACAACGATCCGGGCGGGATTCTTATGTATTCCCAGGCCGGCGCAAGACTGGGTTATGTGCTGCTTTGGACCCTCATTCCTATAACGGTCGCGCTGGTTGTGGTGCAGGAGATGGCGGCGCGCATGGGTGCGGTGACAGGCAAGGGCCTGGCCGATCTCATTCGAGAAGAGTTTGGACTGCGCGCAACATTCTTTGTGATGGTCGTTCTTGGATTGGCCGATTTCGGCAATATTATGTCGGAGTTTGCCGGCCTGGCTTCCGGCATGAGCATTTTTGGAGTTTCCAAATATCTCTGCGTTCCCGTGGGAGCAGCGGTGGTCTGGTTTGTGGTGGTGCGTGGATCGTATAAACCGGTGGAGCGCATCCTCATTATGTTTTCGCTGATCTACTTCACGTACCCGGTTTCCGCGATCCTGGCTCATCCGCACTGGCTGCAGGCTGTAAAGGATACGTTTGTTCCCCATGTTAGCCGCCAGTCCGATTATATTGTCCTGTTAGTGGGATTAGTGGGCACCACAATTACGCCGTGGATGCAGTTTTATCTGCAGGCTTCCGTCGTCGAAAAAGGAATCACTAAGCGGCAGTATGCGCTCTCTCGCTGGGACGTGATTCTCGGGTGCATCGTCACGGACGTGATCGCATTTTTCATTGTGGTTGCCTGCGCGGCGACGCTGTATGTGAACGGAAATCACAATATTGATGATGCCGCACAAGCAGCTGTAGCCTTGAAACCATTGGCAGGACGGTTCGCCGCCATGCTGTTTGCCGTCGGACTCATTAATGCGGCAATGCTCTCTGCGGCCATTCTGCCTCTGGCTACTGCGTACAACATCTGCGAGGGCCTGGGCGTGGAATCAGGCATCAACAAGAAGTTTGATGAAGCGCCGACATTTTACTGGATTTACACACTCCTCATCGCTGGGGCTGCCGCTCTGGTATTGATTCCCAGGCTTCCCCTGATCAAGCTGATTCTTTATTCCCAGGTCGTCAACGGGATGCTGCTCCCGTTTGTGCTGATCTTTATGCTCAAGCTGGTAAACAAGACCGACTTGATGGGGACGTACACGAACTCACGCTTAGGCAACATTATTGCCTGGAGTACCAGCGTAATCATGATCGGACTGACGGTGGTCTTTATCTGGATGCAACTCACAGGACAGGGCTAGAGCAGCCTGCCGAGGCTGATGTCTTTCACTAAACGCACATCAGCTTCAAGGAAGTCATAGGTAGGAAGCAGTTTACGATCCACCCAGCGCACTTCGTGAAAGATGCGGTTTTCGATTTCATTCTTAAACTGATCAACGCGATAAAAATTAAGTTCCAGCAATGCTCCATTGGCGTAACTGTGCTGGATTGCGGCAATTTTGCGGCCAATCACCGCATCAATGCCTAGTTCTTCATCCAGTTCGCGATGCAGAGCATCTTTCAGGTCTTCGTCGCGCTCCACCTTGCCGCCGGGAAACTCCCACTTGAGGGGCATTGCCTGGGCTTCTGTGCGCTGGCAAATCAGGATTTTTTCTTCACAGATTATCAATGCCGCCACAACCTGTTTCATTTTTTTCTGTCGCTCCACTCCAAAACCGCTTGAGATTCTCTCGAACGTTGTCATTCGCCTGTGCCTGATGCGGCGGGCTTCGGCGCGTGGGCGCACGTAGCCCTTGTTGAACCATTCCGCTTCTATCGCCTTTGATCAAAACCTTTGAAACGCAGAGGAACGGAGGAGCAGAGGAGAGCAGTGCCTTTATCAAATATCCGATCCTTAATCCTCATTTCCTCTGTGTTTCAAGGATTTTGCTTCGATCTGTCGTAAGCCTTTGGCCCTACCAAACATCTCCGGACGTATCGCCGCGGCCAGCGCGTGCAAGCCTTGAATCAACGTGCTCGCGGGCGTATTCAAAAATTCATCGTTGATGCAGTACACGCGCCCGTTCTTTGCTGCTTTGGTGAGCTCCCATCCCCGTTTGGGAATAATCTTTTCCAGCGGCACGCGGTCTCCCGCGCCGCACCACGCGGCAACGATCACATCTGGATCAGCCGCGGCAACTTCTTCTTCCGTAACCTGCTTGCCGGGCTGCCCAAAGAAGCGTCCCCCGGCAGCTTCCACCAGTTCCGCAACCCATGTTTGCGACAGGATCAATGGCTTGCCCCATTCTTCACAGTAAACCAAAGGCTTCGTAAGGCCGGTGGTTTTCTCCCGCACTGATTGGACGTCCTTTTCCATTCTTGCAACCAGCGCCAGCCCGCGGCTATCGGATGCCACTGGCTCTTCTGAAGAAACCATCCGCGAAATCATTATGATGTCTCTGTAGATGTCTTCCAGAGACCTGGGCGCCAGCCCCAGAAAAGGCACGCCGCTTTTGAGTATCTCCGCCACGGATTCCAGCCGGTAAGGTACAGAAGCAATCACCAGGTCAGGGTTGGCCGCCATGATCTGATCTGCTTTTGCAGACCAGGAATCTTCCACAATGATGCAGCCTGTCTCCATGACCTCGGGGCAGACATCGACACAGTATTTGGTGCAGGCCACCAGGCGGTCCAGCACGCCCAAATCACGCAATGTGACAGTAACGCTCGGCTGAAGCGACACGACTCGCTGTGGAATGCGTCTTTCTGGCATCATTAGGGATTATAAGGAATGTCCTACTCGGAGAAAGTCCTCGACCATTTCGAGCATCCGCGCAACATCGGCGAACTGCCTTCGCCGGACGCAGAGGTGCGGCTGGAGCACCCCGTCTGCGGCGACATTATGAATCTATCAGTGAAGCTGGCTGATGGACGCATCGACCAGGTACGGTATCGCACGCGCGGCTGCGTGGCCTCTATTGCTGCGGGCTCTTGCCTGACGGAGATGATTCTGGGAAAGTCTCTGGCTGAGGCTTCCGCGCTGCGACGTGAGAACCTGCTGGAAGCTTTGGGCGGACTCCCAAACGCCTCTGTCCATGCAACTCACTTGGCAATGGATGCACTGGCCCTGGTTCTCAAGAAGCTGTCCTGAAGAAGTTGGCAACTACTTAGGATCGGCCCTTTTGCCTCTCAACCCTAGTATTCAAGCGGGTAATAGGTTTACTCTATCGCTAATAGCTGTGGACTTGGCGGCAACCGCGCCGACATTAAAATGCTTTGCGCAGTGCCGATTAGCAGTACAATAAGTCCCCAAAGCACGCCTTGCCCAGGGACGAGAGAAGGAAATGAATATACCGCTAGCGACGCTGCTGCTGTACGTCACTACGCTTACGCCTCCTAACCCGTCCGTTGATGGCGTAAAGATCGTGACAAGGCAGATCACGGCCGGCTTTACTGACACCCGTACCGAGTACCTTGCTCCCGACCGCTTGCGCAACGAGTGGCAATCACAAATGCGTGACGGCTCCGGCTCGCCCATGGCTACTATCATTCAACGTGGCGAGCGTGACCGGGTCTTCATGCTTGACCTTGCGGCGCATGAATACATTACCTATGAGACTGATCCCCGCGGATCCACGGTCGCGGTGAAGCGGCCCATGGTGGATTCCGGTGGAACATTAAAAATATGGATTGAGAGCACTGATACCGGTGATCGCAAAGAGATTTTTGGGCATACTGCCCGCCACATTATCACCCGCGAACAGCGAGTTGCCGGCCCTGGCGCATGCTCCAAGCCTTCTTTGAGTGAGACCGACGGCTGGTATATCGACGGCTCCGTGTTACCGGAGTGGCACCAGCAGAAAAAGAACAACTATGGCGTGGTGCTGGCCGCAGAAGTCTCGGCAGGTTCGAATGACAAATGCTTTAACAAGATGGATAAGATTGAGGTCCACCGCAGCGGCGTGGAAACTGGCTTCCCGGTAAAAATAACCACCACTTTGACCAGCGAAGTGCCCCAGACCGATGGAAGCACACGCACTCTATCTTCCACCTGGGGCTCAGAAGTAGTGGAACTGAAAGAAGGGCCGCTGGAGTTGACGCTGTTTGACGTCCCGAAAGATTTCCGCCGCGTTGAATCGCTCCGGAGCTGGACGGCCCAGCCGCCGCGGCAGCTTACCGGCTGGGAGTGGTTCAAGGAAAAAGTACAAGAGATGTTCAAGTAATAGCAGTCTGTTAAGAGCGTTTTGAAAGGAAGGGTTGATTTTGGACCTGCTCTGCTGAATCGATACGACTTCCAGCCCCAGACGCTAAGCACTGTTTTCACCACCAGCCACATTTTGGCCCACTGATCTTCTTCCGTAAGATGATTTCCTTCCACCCTCGAAATAAATCGAATTGTGGGCTCAGGCCAGCCGCTCCAGTAGCATGTAAGCTGTGGCCTTCTGCCGGATCCTCCCAATTTAGGTCGCTCGCCATTCTGCAGTTGTGGGCGCTTGCTGCTGATCGTGTCGTAGTACACGATTTGTTGGGGGAACACAGCGACCGGAGTAAACGTCCGTGAGCGACGATCGTCGTATTCAGAAGAAGCCATCCACCTTGTACCGCAAAGAGCTGCGAGCGCGACTTGCGACAGAGCCGAATAGGCGCAGGGAGCGTGTTGGCAACCTAAGCGAGAAAAATGTAAGGGTTTCGGAGCGGAGGGATGAGCAAAGGGATTGGCTCCTCAGGTAGGACTCGAACCTACAACCCTTCGGCTAACAGTTGCTTTTCAGTTACCGCTGACAAGAAAAACGACACGGCGCGCTGCAGCAGTTAAAGAAATGGCGCAACCTGTCAGCGTTTATTACGTAATAGCAATTAGAACTTTCGGCTAGCCTGAGAGCGATGCACTCATGGGCTCGAACATTGCGTCATCACGATAATGACAAGTTTTTGAGCAAAAGAACGAAGACGGATCGTTCTTTTTCGCAGTTAAGGGGACGAACGGGATGATTAGCGGAGGCAGGACAAACATCAATGCAGCCGAGTGTGCCGACCGAGCGGGAAAGCACGCTTTTGGGCTCAATGACAACAAAACCGTGATTGCATTGCGCAAACTGGCGGACGATATTGAGGCCGGCACGGTGGTTTTAAACAGCCTTACAACCTCCTCACATGCCACTCATGAGGAGTTCACAGTTCGTAAAGTCGTGATTGAAGTCCTCGAGGAATACCAAGAAATGCGGCCGCGCGTGGTGAAAGAGTAAATATCCAAGATCTTGGAGAATGTAGCTGTAGCTCTTCATGGACCAGCTTCCTTGCCGGTCCAAATTTATTACTGACGCTTTATTACAGGTTGTTTATCGATGTCCTGAACATTTTCTTTAGTCAGCGCCGGCGTTTTGCGGTGGAAAAGAATTCCTCCACGTCGGCCAGGTCTTTTGTCTTCTTATAAGCAGGAAGGCTATCAATAAAGGTCTTGCCGTAGCGCTGCTTCAGGAGGCGATTGTCCAGCAGAGCGAGCACACCGCGATCTTTTACCGAGCGGATCAGACGGCCAAAACCCTGCTTTAGCGAGATCACAGCCGCTGGAACCTGATATTCGAAAAATGCATTTCCACCAGCGGAATTAATGGCGCTGATTCGCGCGGCGACCACCGGATCATTTGGCACCGCGAAAGGCAGACGGTCAATGATCACGCAGCTCAGTTGCTCGCCCTGCACATCAACTCCCTGCCAAAAGGATGACGTAGCAAACAGCACGGCGTTGGGCGTAAGACGAAATTCTTCCAGCAGCGCGTTCTTGGGCGCCGAACCCTGCAACAACATGGGAAACGAAAGCTCGCCCAGCAGCCGATCATGGATGTCATTCATCTGGGCGTAGCTGGTGAAGAGGCAGAAAGCGCGACCCTGCGTGATATCGAGCAGGCGGCGGATTTTCTCTGCGGCAGCACGTCCGAACTGGGTTGAGCGAGGATCAGGCATGTCCGGAGGCACGTACAGAATCGCCTGCTTCGCATAATCAAAGTGGGAAGCCACCACCATCTCGCGCGCATGCTCCAGCCCCACGCGCTGGCGGACATAGTCAAAGTTTCCGCGATCTGGATTGCCTGCTACAGCCAGAGTGGCTGATGTCAAGACTGCGGTTTCCAGATTTTCAAACAGCGTTTGCTTGAGTATCTGCGAGACGTCAATCGGTGTAGCCTGCAACACAATATGCGTCTGCCCCCCACGCGTGCGACGGCCTTCACCGCGATATTCAATCCAGAAGACCGTGTTCTTGTCTGTTGACTCCAGAATGAATGCGAGTTGCACCTGCAACTCCTGCGTGCGACGCGAGAAACCAAAAACTTCTTCAGGCTTTTGCGGCAGCAGCTCAAGCTCCGCCAGGACGCGGGCCAGAGACTGCATTACGCTGTCATAGTCACCGCCGTGTTTTTCCAGAAAGCCATCGCGATTAGTAAACGCCGAGCGGCCTTCTCCTGGCGGCAGCAAGCCAAAGAAAAATCGCGACCGCTCTCGCAGTTTGGCCAACGCAGTGATCACACCCGGCGAAATGGCTTTCTTTTGTTGCAGCGTCGCTTCAATATCGCGCGCCAGCTCTTCAAAACGGAGGTTGCTGACGCTCACGCCAAAGTAACTTCCGGCCACGTCTTCCAATTCATGCGCTTCGTCAAAGATCACGGCGGAAAAATCCGGCAGAACGCCTGCATCCGGCCCGCCCGACTGGCGGAGCGAGAGATCGGCAAAAAAGAGATGGTGATTCACGATGATAATGTCACTCTCCGCGGCGCGGCGGTGCATCTCCGTGATAAAGCAGCGGTCCCACTGCTGGCATTTCTGTCCGGTGCAGCGCTCCGTGCGCGCGTCAAGCTTCTGCCAGAGCTGCGCGGTTTCCGGCAGGCCCTTTAGCTCTGCGCGATCACCGCTCTCGGTGGTCTCTTCCCATTCAGCGATCTGCCGGTATTGCTCAATCTCCTGAAGCCCGTTCAACACCGGCTGGTTGGTGAGATCGTAAAGCTTCTGGCGGCAGAGGTAGTTGTTGCGTCCTTTCATATAGCAGACGCGCAGTTTGCCCAAATGCTGCTCAAGGAATGGGATATCCTTGAAGAAGAGCTGTTCCTGCAGGTTCTTGGTGCCGGTGGAAATGATCACGCGTTTGCCGCTGCGGATTACCGGCAAAAGATAGGCCAGGGTCTTACCCGTTCCAGTTCCGGCCTCAACGATCAGGTGCCATTTCTCAGTCAATGCGCGCTCCACCGCTTCTGCCATCTGCAACTGGCCGCGACGGAACTCGTAATTGGGGTGCGCCTTGCTGAGCAGTCCTCCGGGGGCAAAGAACTCATGTAGCGTGGGCAGGCGGCGAGCGGGAACTGCGGCACTTTCGGGCTGGTAAGGAGAAGCCATGGCGAGCGTGTTTTTATAATAGCTGGGAACGGCAATTATCGGTTAGCAATTGGCACTCTAGCAGCAAAATTTGATTCGGACGTGGAGCAGTATTGTCAGAGACTAAAAATAAATTGAAACCGCCCCTTGTGGCCATCGTGGGCCGGCCCAACGTCGGTAAGTCCACGCTCTTTAACCGGCTTACAGGATCGCGCCGTGCCATTGTGGGTGACGAGCCGGGAATCACGCGGGACCGTCTCTATAGTGAGGTCAACTGGGACGGCCGTCTGCTGCGCATGGTAGATACCGGCGGGATTGTTCCGGACGACAAAGCCCTGATTCCCGCGGAGATATTTCGTCAGGCCAAGGTGGCCCTGGAAGAATCCGATGCAGTTGTAATGGTGGTGGACGCACGCACGGAGCTGGCGTCACCGGACATGGAGTTGGCCCGACTGCTACAGCGACTGGGTAAACCGCTTTTTCTGGCAGTGAACAAAGTCGACTCGCCCAAGCTGGAAGCTGCCGCGCAGAACTTCAGGACGCTGGGCATCCGTGAAGTTTTTCCCATTGCCGCCGAACATGGGCTGGGCACCATGGAATTAATGGACGCCATTATGGAGGTTGTGCCGGTCGTTACGGCGCCAAATGAGCCCGAACAAAATCGCCATGGTGCAAAGGATGTACCAACAGGAAATGTGACGGAAGAATCTTCAGCGGAAGCTTCCGGGCTCGAGACTTCCGAAGACGAGAAAGCAGAAACAAAGGTGGCGATCATCGGCCATCCCAACGTGGGCAAATCCACGTTGCTCAACATACTCACTGGCAGTTCGCGCGCTATCGTTTCACCTGTTGCAGGCACCACGCGTGATGCCATCGATGAGCTGATTGAAAAAGATGGCCACACCTACCGGTTTATTGACACTGCTGGAATCCGCCGCAAAGGCAAGACCCACCTGATGGCGGAGAAACTCTCTGTGGTGATGGCGCGCAAACACCTTGAAGCTGCTGACGTCGCGCTGCTGGTGATTGACGCCGTGGAAGGCGTCACCGGCCTGGACGCCACCATCGGCGGATATGCGCATGAGAGTGGCAGGTCAGTGATTGTGATTGTGAACAAATGGGACCTGGTGGGACCTGGACGCAAAGATGGCCGGCCGCCTGCCGATCGCGATCTTTATGAGAAGCAGGCGCGGCGCGCCTTGAAGTTTCTGGAGTACGCGCCTATGGTCTTCGTCTCGGCGGCAGCGGGCAAGAACATTGACAAAATTTTCCGCGCCCTGGAGATGGTGGCCAAGGAGAGGCGCAAGCGCATCGGCACTTCCCAGATGAACAAATTCCTGGAGTCAGTGGACTTTACCCGAGCGTCGGTGCCGCATCGGCAGCAGGTAAAGATCTTTTACATGACGCAGGCTTACGCTTCCCCGCCGACGTTCATTCTTTTTACTGATAAAGACGTGAAACTGCACTTTTCCTACGAGCGCTTTTTGCAGAACCAGATCCGCCAGAAGTTTGGCTTTGTAGGCACACCGATTTGGATCAAGAATCGCCCCAGAACGAAGGTTGAGCTGGGGCCGAAGAAGAAATCAAAGCGGAGAAGCTAAAACATGTCCTGGCTTGCGGCAGATGCGTATCAATCGCGGATAGACGCTTCATAAGTGTCCGCAGAACTCTGCAAGCCTGCCGCAGTAGTGTCTTGCAGCCAAGCTGCTAGACTTTCCAGCGCCTTGTCACAAACCAACTTATGACGCAGCTTTTTGTCGCGCATGCGTCGACGGGTGGCTTCATCCAATTGCGGCAGCAGATCAAACGTGATGTTGGCCGGCTGAAAACTTTTACTTTCAGCGTGGCAGATGTAATGCACCAGTGAGCCCAGGGCAGTTTCGCGCGGCGGTGCGATGGCTGGAAGTCCCTGCGCCATGCGTGTTACATGGATGCCGGCAAGCATTCCCATGGCGATCGATTCGGTGTAGCCCTCGACACCCGAAATCTGTCCGGCGAAAAAGACATTGGGATGGTGCCTGAGGTTGAGCAATTCCGTAAGAAGCGTGGGCGCATTGATGTATGTGTTGCGATGGATCTGTCCGTAGCGCAGGAACTTTGCATTTTCAAGGCCGGGAATGAGGCGAAGCACGCGCGCCTGGTCGCCGAACTTCAAATGATTTTGGAATCCGACAAGATTGTAAGAATCGGCACGGAGATTTTCCTGCCGCAGCTGCACCACGGCATAGGGCCATTTGCCGGTTCGAGGGTCATCGAGACCAACCGGCTTCATGGGACCAAAGCGCAGAGTGTCACGTCCGCGGCGGGCAATCTCTTCAATGGGCAGGCAGCTTTCAAAGTAATTCAGGTTTTCCCAGTCATGCCCTTCCACCATCTCAGCCGAG
Source organism: Candidatus Angelobacter sp. (assembly GCA_049688735.1). Classification (GTDB taxonomy): domain Bacteria; phylum Acidobacteriota; class Terriglobia; order Terriglobales; family Acidobacteriaceae; genus Angelobacter. The sequence goes on from JBAVLE010000076.1 coordinate 15,315, forward strand.
GTCAGCGCATCGATAAAGCGGTCATACTCTTCTTTTGTGAATGGGCAATTGATGTAGTCCGCCGTACCTTTGCCGTAACGCGCCGCCATGTAGACCTTGCTCATATCAATGGAATCGGCTTCAACGATAGGGCTGATGGAATCGTAAAAGAAAAGATGGTCGCTGCCGGAAAGGCGCGCAATCTCCAGGGAGAGCGCGTCTGAAGTGAGCGGCCCAGTGGCGACAATGGTGAGACCGTCGGCTTCATTGATATGCGCTACTTCCTGGCGGATGATCTTGATATGAGACTCGGCTGAGATGGCTTCAGTGACTTTGGCGGCAAAAGCTTCACGATCTACAGCCAGAGCGTGTCCTGCGGGAACGCTGGTTTCTTTGGCAATGCGCAACAGCAGAGAATCAACGCGGCGCATTTCTTCCTTCAGCAGCCAGGGAGCGGTGTTCTCACTTTCCGACTTGAGGGAATTAGAGCAGACCAGCTCGGCAAACTTGTCTGTCTGGTGTGCGGGTGTGGACTTTACCGGGCGCATTTCATAAAGCTCGACTGCAACGCCGCGCTGCGCGCATTGCCAAGCGGCTTCACAGCCTGCCAACCCGGCGCCGATGATTTTGATGTTGCAAGTCACTGATTGCGCTTCTCCAAAGGTTTCATCGCTACCGCGATGAACGTCTGCCTAAAGGCCCGCGATTCCCAAGCGAACCGCTAGACGCTGATACCGGCGAGCCGCTGCAACGGCTCGCCGCGCAGCAGCATGGTTTCCCATTCGCCCAAGAGTTCTGCGCCCAGGCTTTCGTAGAATTTCAGCGCAGGCTCGTTCCATTCCAGCACCATCCAGCGCAAACCGTAGCAATGTTCTTCAATGGCGATTTGGGCCAGACGCTGGAGCAGCGCTTTGCCAATGCCTTTGCCGCGCATCTCGACCAGCACAAAAAGGTCTTCCAGGTAGAGCCCGGCATGGCCGCGCCATGTGGAGTAGTTGTAATGAAAAAGCGCGAAGCCTGCGGGAGCGCTGTCCCACTCAGCGATAAGACACCGATACTTTGGTTCTGAGCCGAAGCCGTCGCGGATGAGGTCTTCTTCAGTCGCAACCACGGCATCCGGTTCGCGCTCATACTCCGCAAGGCGGTGGATAAAGTCAAGCATCAGCGGTGCGTCATGAGCGGTGGCTTTGCGGATGGAAAGCATTGTTTAGAAGTTACCGCAAAAGACGCGAAGGGCGCAAAGGAGCGGTACTTAGTCTTTGGTATTTAGCCGCAAGTCCGCGTTTGCGTTGTGAAAACCAGATGTCCCGATTTCTGATGAATCGCTTTACGCCGTGGCTTTGAACTGGGCCAGCGCATCGTCTTCAGCGTCATAGTGGAATTGGGCCGCTGTGTCTGCCGGCGGGTTCGCACGTTCCCACTCAATCGTGCGACGGATGGCTTCCTCGCGCGGGAGCATCTCTCGATAGCCAAGCTCTTTGCGGATGCGCTCTGGTGAAGCCACTATGTGCTGCGCGGTGTTGCCGGGCCAGAGCAGATGCTGGGGAGTGCGGTCATGGGGCAGGACGAGGAATTCGCCTTGCCATCCTGTAGCGGCGGCGATCTTGCGGGCCCAGTCGAGTTCACCGAAAGACTCTGATTCGCAGACGTTGTAAACGCGCCCAGCAGCCTGCGGAGAGGTGGCAGCGAGCGCAATGGCAGCCCCAACATCTTCCACGTAGCCGCGAGGTGTTCGCAAGGGCGCAACATCGTCGGCAAAGATGATGTGCTTTCGGCCGTCATCAATCCGCTTCAATACCGAATGAAAGCGGTGCACCGGATCACCCGGACCATAGATCATCGGCAACCGCAGAACTGTGCCGAGCAGTTTGGAGTCACTGAGTACAGCCTGTTCCACGGGAATCTTGTCATATTCGTCATCAAGCCAGCCGTAAATGGTCTGCGCTTTCTTTAGCGCCTCAGGAGGATAGGGATTTCGGTTTGACCTGAGCTCAGAGTCTTCTTTCAGCGGCAGTTCCTGCAAGCCACCAGGTTCACGACTATAAAACACTCCCCAGGCGCGATACACGTCCATGCTGCTGAGCGCGACGACGCGGCCAGCGATGCCGCGGAAAGTATCCATGAGTTGCTGAGCCTGTCGGCCTGAACTGAGAACGAAATCAATGACCACATCGAATTTCTCCCGCCGGAATTCAGGTTGGTGGTCTTGGAGAAAATTGTGGTTTCCTAGAATTTCCTCTGTACCTGCGGGAGCGGGCGTTTTGCCGCGATGAAAAATTGTGACCTGATGGCCGCTTTGCTGAAGCTGCTTAGCGGTGAACTGTCCGATGAATCCGCTGCCGCCAATGAGAAGAATTTTCATTCTGTCCTCCTCCATTACTGTATGCCCTGGCCACGTTCTAAATGATGATCCGCTCGTCTCCGACGCGGCGGGTAATGCGCTGCTGGTCAAGATATTCGAGCAGCGGAATGGCGTATTTGCGGGTTACGCCAAGCATATCTTTGAAGGTCGCGACGTCTATTTTTGGAGTCTTAGCTTTCTGCACTGCCATGAGCTGGCGGAGGCCTTGCAGCGCGGTCTGGTGGAAGACGAGATCGTCCGCCAGTTTGATGAGGACGCGATCGCGCAGGAGGAGGGTAACCAATTTCTGGGCGCGCGCTTTGTCCACAGGAAGTTTGTCGAGAACTTCTTTCATCAGTGGGACTTTCAGGCCGGCGTCGGCAAAGGCTTTTTCTATTTGCTGCTTGGCTTTGGCTTCTTCGTCTTTTAATTCCACGCCACGGCCCGCGAGACGGACTTGTTCCCCTGCGAGCTCGGCTTTTTTGTCACGAGTGAGCTGGGCCAGCAGCGCTTCAAGCACGATCTGGTGCAGATCGAGCTTTTCACGCAGTTCTTCTTTGCTGATGCCGCCGACGAGCGGGTTGGCTTTGTGAAAAGCTTCGAGTGCGGCGACCAGCTTGTCACGGGTCTTCTGCATGGCGTCGCTGGAGAGCAGGAATTCGGCGACCTGGATGATTTGCTTTTGCTGTATCAGCGTGGCAATCACGGGCTGGAGGACTGACTGTTTTAGTCCAGTCTCGCGCACAGCCGCAGCGAGGGAGAGGGCTTCATGTCCGCGACGAGCAATGCGAGCCAGCAAAGCATCTTGCCGGGTTCCGGGTGAGATAGTTTCAAGGAACCGTTGCACTGCATCCTGTTTCTGACGTGCCATAGGAAACGCGTCCAGTACAACCGCGCCGCCGATGGTGATGACTGGAGAAAACTGACGCAGGATGGCGCGGTCTCCGGGCAGCAGCAATAGAGGCTCAGCGGTGCGAAGCTGCGCAAAGGCGGAAGCCCCGGGCTTGAGTTCAGTCACGCCGCGCAACGCGACTTCAGCAATCGTCTCTGAGGTAAAGGCGTGGAAATGAACACGCGCGCGGTTCTTGAGCGGCTTGGCGTCTTTGAGCAACGAAATCTGGACTTCAAACTTTTGCGTTGGCTCGAAGACACCAGGCGCAGCCAGAGTCATGCCGCGAGCCAGATCTTCCATCTGGACGCCGGCCAGATTCAAGGCGGTGCGCTGGCCGGCAATGGCCTGGTCCGCAACGCTGCCGTGGACCTGCACGCCGCGCACGCGCGCCCGCTTGCGCGAAGGAAAAATCTCGACTTCCTCTTCTTTTTTTACTTTGCCGGCAATGAGTGTGCCGGTGACGACTGCGCCAAAGCCTTTCATGGTAAAAACGCGATCAATAGGCAGACGGAAAAGCGCTTCGGTATCACGCGCGGGGACCTCGGCGGCGAGGCGGATGATTTGGCGCTTCAGTTCGTCCAGGCCAGTATCTTTGAGTGCGCTGACGGCGACGACCGGCGAGCGGTTGACATCGAGAAAGGATCCGCGCACGAAGTCTTCTATATCCATTCGGGCGACGCTGAGCGTGTCTTCATCCACCATGTCCGCTTTGGTGATCACAGTGATGCCGCGAGGGATGGAAAGCAGGCGGCAGATTTCAAAGTGCTCACGGGTCTGCGGCTTGATGGATTCGTCGGCGGCGATGACCATTAAAACCAGGTCAATTCCACCCACGCCAGCCAGCATGTTGCGGACAAAACGCTCATGACCTGGAACGTCGATGAATCCGAGACGTATTTTTTCTCCGCTGGGTGCAGCTAGTTCAAGGTGAGCGAAGCCAAGATCGATGGTAATCCCGCGGCGCTTCTCTTCTTCCAGGCGGTCGGCATCAATGCCGGTCAGTGCTTTGACCAGCGCGGTTTTTCCGTGATCAATGTGTCCGGCTGTGCCGATGATGATACTTTTCATTGAAAGCTAGTTTAGCGAATTCTTGCGCAACAAAACCGGCCGCCTCAAGCTATAATATATTTTATATAAAATAGCGAGGATCTCTGATACATTGGCTGTGTGAGGAAGTCGTCAACACAAAAACCTGCGGAGATCCACTGGGAAGGAAATTCGCGGGAAGTTTTGACAGACTTTCCCGATTCGATCCGAGCGGACATGGGCTTCTCACTTTGGCAGTTACAGCAAGGTGAAATGCCAGCTTCAGCCACGCGCAGGATGGAATCTGTTGGGCCGGGTGTCTGGGAGTTGAAAGAGCAGGACAAGCGGAAGTGGTATCGCGTTATCTATCTTGCCAGGATCGCAAATGTCATTTACGTGCTGCATTGTTTTGAAAAGCAAAGCCGAAAGACCGACAGGCGCGACCTGGAGACTGCGAAAGAAAGGCTGAATCGAGTACGCCAGCGACTCCAACAGCAGATGAAAGGGGCAAGAGATGTCCCAAAAAATCAATAGACCAAGTCACATCACGGGCGCCGATGTCTTCGACGATCTCAAGTTTTCCGAGGCGGAGGCCTCAGCATTAAAGATCAAAGCGAAGATCCTTTCCGCTCTCCTGGAGCGGATTCGGCGGCAAAACTATACTCAAGCCAGACTTGTCGAGATTCTTGATGACTACCAACCCAATATCAGCAATCTGCTGAACGGCAAGATCTCTAAAATGAGCATCGAAAAGCTGCTTACTTATGCGCACCGCTTGAATCTGAATGCAGAGATTGTTTTAAAGTTCAAGCCGGGCTCGGTACGGTCAAAAAAGGTCCGGATGGCGTGAGGTGTTGGCAGCGCCCAACTCGTGCGAAAATAGAAGTACCCCATGCCGACAACACAAGCTTCCGCCATTACTCCAGAAGTGATCAAAGACCACGGTATTACGCCGCAGGAATACGAGAAGATCAAAGCCTCGCTCGGCCGCGAGCCGTCGCTGACTGAGTTGGGCATCTTCAGCGTGATGTGGAGCGAGCATTGCTCGTACAAATCGTCACGCGTGCATTTGAAGCGGCTGCCCACGCGCAGCAAGCTGGTGGTGCAGGGGCCGGGCGAGAATGCAGGCATTATCGATATTGGTGACGGATGGGCCTGCGCCTTCAAGATTGAGTCGCACAATCATCCTTCTTTTATTGAGCCGTTTCAGGGCGCCGCGACCGGCGTGGGCGGAATCCTGCGCGACATCTTTACCATGGGCGCGCGGCCTTTTGCGGTGATGGATTCGCTGCGCTTTGGGCCGATCACGTCATCGCCTGTCCCTCTGGATGAGAACAGGTCCTTCGACTCCTCCTCGGCAAGCCTCGGAGTTCACTCAGGATCTCGCCTGCGGGCTCAGACGCCCGCAGAACGGCTCGAGATGGGGCACCCGAGCGCCGATCAGGCGACGATCCATCGCAATCACTCCGTGCTGGAAGGCGTGGTCAGCGGGATAGCGTCTTATGGAAATTGCTTCGGCGTGGCCAATCTGGGTGGCGAGACGAAGTTTGAACCGTGCTACTCAGGCAATCCGCTGGTGAATGCGTTTGCGCTGGGGCTGGTGCGGCGCGACCAGATCTTTTACGCCAAGGCCGCAGGGGAAGGAAACCCCGTGATTTACGTAGGCGCAAAGACTGGGCGCGATGGCATCCACGGCGCGACCATGGCCAGCGAAGAATTCAGCGAAGGCTCCGAGCAGAAGCGGCCCAACGTGCAGGTGGGCGATCCGTTTCTGGAAAAGCTGCTACTGGAAGCGTGCGTGGAAGCCATGCACACCGGGGCCGTTGTCGGCATACAGGATATGGGCGCGGCTGGCCTGACGTGCTCAACCTGCGAAATGGGCGCGCGTGGCGGCGTGGGAATTGAAATCGAGCTTGATTTGGTGCCTCAACGGGAAACTGGCATGAACGCCTACGAGATCATGCTGAGCGAATCTCAGGAGCGAATGCTGCTGGTGGCGGAAAGCGGACGCGAGCAGGAAGTGCTGAAAGTTTTTGAAAAGTGGGGACTCGATGGCGTGATCGTGGGGCGCGTGACGAGTGGAGGCAGGCTGCGCGTGCTGGAGCATGGGCAACTGGTGGCCGATATTCCCAACACAGCGTTGACAGATGACGCTCCGCTGTATCACCGCCCAATGGAGCCGTGGAGTGCGCCGGTGTCGCGCACCAAGCCGGAGAGCGTGGAGTGGAGCAGGGCGAGCGATTTCACGGAAAACTTGAAGCGCGTGCTGGCTGCGCCGAATATCTGCTCCAAGCGCTTGATATTTGAGCAGTACGATTCCATGGTGCAATCGAACACCGTGGAAGGGCCGGGCGCGGATGCGGGGCTGATGAGGATTAAAGGATCGAAGCGCGCGCTAGCCATGGCGCTGGACGGCAATGGACGCTGGTGCTGGCTTGATCCCAAGCTGGGAGCGATGCATGCTGTGGCAGAGTCGGCACGGAACGTTTCATGTACCGGAGCAACGCCGGTGGCGGCGACAAACTGCCTGAACTTTGGCAATCCGGAAAAGCCGCAAATCATGTGGCAGTTCTCGCAGGTGGTGGACGGCCTGACCGAAGCCTGCACCGCGTTGGAAACGCCGATTACCGGTGGTAACGTGAGCCTGTATAACGAGACGCTGGGCGAAGGCATTTATCCCACGCCGGTTATCGGAATTGTGGGCACGCTGGAAAACGTGGAAGATGCTATGACTTTCCAGTTCCGGCAGCCGGATCGGGATGTGTGGTTGCTCAGCGGCGCGGTCGACACGAGGAACGCAGAAGCGGAGTTTGGGTCGTCAGAGTACGCGAAGGAAGTCCTGGGGCAGATTTGGGGCGTGCCTCCGGCGCTGGATCTCAAACAGGAAGCCGCTCTGCAGAAGTGCCTGCGCGAGCTGATCCACGGACACGCCATTGAGTCTGCGCATGACTGTTCTGAAGGCGGCTTGGCGGTGGCCCTGGCCGAAGCCTGTTTTGTCAAGCCAAAACCCGGGGCCACAACACCTTACGTCGGCGTGGAGGTTGACCTTAACTCCAATGGTGTCTTCATGGAAGGCATTTTGTTTGGCGAAACGGCTACCCGAGTGCTGATAAGTTGCGACCCGAAAAAGGCTGAAATCATCCAACAAATAGCGGTAAGATGGGGCGTACGGGCGGACCGGATCGGACGCACGATTCCTGAAAAATTAGCGATATCGATTGACGGCAGGCAAGCGGTCTCAGGAAAGGTGTCTGAGCTGCGGCAGGTCTGGGATACGGCATTGCTGAAGGCGCTGCACGTGGACGCGCCGGAGCATCTGGTGCCGGAAGTGTTGCAAAAGAGCTAGAAGGCGGTAGTTGGTACTTAGTAATTGGTACTTAGAAATTGGTACTTGGCCAGATAGACCCAGGCAGCGAGGCCGACCACGCGCCGAGCTGCAAGCAACAAGCGCTGAAAACATTCAGCCGGGGAGACGAACCTTGAGCGGTGTGGAGCGAAGCGACAAATTTAAAGACGAATGCGGCGTGATGGCGGTACACAATCACCTGGAAGCCTCCACCATGGCATACCTCGGTCTGCACCAGTTGCAGCATCGCGGGCAGGAATCTGCCGGCGTGGTGTCGTCCAACGGCGAACGTCTTTACATGCACAAGGCGATGGGAGAGGTCGCGGAGATCTTTACTGAGGATGTCCTCAAGAAGCTCCCGGGCAACCTGGCTATCGGACACACGCGCTACTCCACCAGCGGCGATTCTGCTGTGCTGAACGCTCAGCCAATCATGGTCGACTGCAACAAGGGCATGATTGCCTTGGCGCATAACGGCAACCTGGTAAATGCGAATGAAATCCGCGCACGGCTGGAAGCGCAGGGATCCATCTTTCAGACCACCAGCGATACTGAAGTCATCGTGCACCTGATTGCGCAATCCAAAGAACACACGCTGCCGGAAGCCGTATGCGACGCGTTGCGCCGGATTGAAGGCGCGTTTTCCCTGGTTATGATGACGCGCGACCGCGTCTTTGCTATTCGCGATCCTCGTGGCTTCCGTCCGCTCTCCATGGGACGCATACCTAACGGCGGCCCGCTGGGCGATACAGTTGTTTTCGCCTCAGAGACGTGCGCGTTCGACCTGATTGGCGCGGTTTATGAGCGCGACGTAAAGCCGGGCGAGATGGTTGTCGTCGGGCCTGAGGGCACTTTCTCGCGCTACTTTGCTTCAGAGATGAAGCAATCGGCCTGCATCTTTGAGCACGTTTATTTCTCGCGGCCAGATAGCGTCGTTTTTGGGCGCTCTGTGCAGGCCAGCCGTGAAGCCATGGGGCGGCAGTTGGCCAAGGAATCGCCGGTAGAGGCCGATCTTGTTGTGCCGGTGCCGGATTCCGGCGTAGCGGCCGCGCTGGGATATTCGTCAGAATCGCTGCTGCCGTTTCGCTTTGGGTTGATCCGCAACCATTACGTGGGACGCACGTTCATTGAGCCGGAGCAGCGCGTGCGCGACTTCGGCGTAAAGCTCAAGCTGAATCCTATCCGCAGCCTGCTAACCGGTAAGCGGATTATCCTGGTGGATGATTCCATTGTTCGCGGAACCACCAGCCGAAAGATTGTCCGCATGGTGCGCGACGCCGGCGCAAAAGAAGTCCATGTGCGTATCTCGTGCCCGCCAACGGTTTCTCCGTGTTATTACGGAGTGGACACGCCTTCCAAGGACCAGCTGATTGCGTCCAACAAGTCGCTGGAACAAATCCGCGACTACATTGGAGCCGATTCGCTGGCGTATCTCTCTCTGGAAGGCCTGCGCCGGGCCTGCGCCGAAGGTGAGAAGACGACTTATTGTACGTCGTGCTACACCGGCGTTTATCCCACCGACTTCATTCCGCTGGACAAGATCCAAACCGTTGCGGCAGAGAAGCCGTAAAGGCTGCGATCCTCAATGCTGGTTGTGTACGCCTTTTTCCATATCTGCTCTAAGCTAGCCGTGTTCGACGCGCGCCTTGATATCTGAATATGCTGCGGCGATGAGCTTGCTTAAAGCCGCGGAGTCGATGGCCGTCCCGGGTTTCAATTTCACGTGGCGCATGAACTTGCCCGCGCCCTGCAACAAGCGGGCTGGATCCGGCAGCGCATCGCCGTGAAAGAACCCCACGTTTACATGCGAGGTCAATACATTGACATAGCCGAACGGCGCATCGCCCAGGCAGGCCGTTGGAGCGCCGTCATGAAGGAGTTCACGAACTTCGTCGCCGCATTGGCGCATCACCTCAAACCATTGCTGCGCCATGGCTCCCAATTCACCTGAATGTTGTTTCATCCACGCATCGATGGCGGGATCTCGCTCGACAGCGCCGTTGAATCGGAGAAAGTCGGTTTTCATGGCCGGTCTATTCTATGTTGGTTTTATGGGTTGGACGAGTGCCGGCGTATTGGGCGGCGTCCAGGACGGTCCGCTCGATGTAGAGGGCGCGCGTTTCAGGATAGCGACCGCGGAAGATGAAGATCAGATATTGCCGGCGCAGCGATTGCGGCATGAGTTCCCATCCCTGCCGCGCTTGGGCGTTGCGGCGGAATGCGGCTTTCATCAGGGGCGGCGGGTCGAGTTCGGCTTCCATGGCTTCCATCAGATATTCGGCGGCGTGCTGGGCGCGACGCAGGCGCGTGTCTTCTTTTTTGACTTCGCGGACCTCGCGGTCGATCTGGTGGCGCGAGGATTCGGGCAGGGAGTTGAAGAATTTCAGGAGGCGTTTGGATTGGCGGAGTTCACGGGCGAGAGTGGGATGGATGGGCATGCGAAAAGGAAAACCTTACCACGGATGACGCGGATTTCCGATGGGGGAAGAAAGCGCATACTTACAAAAGGCTGTTACACAGACGACAACTTGGCATAGTCTATAAGACGACTTGTGCGGTTTCTAGTGCATGCGAGGGAACGATGAAGAAGATCCAATCGCGTAAGGTTTCAGAGAATCTATTTGAGTTAGATGGCCCCATAATCCTCGAAGAAAACCGGAACAGCAGAAGAATCTTTCACGGCCAAGTGGCAAAAGGACCAGATGGGGAGTGGGGAATTCGCGGTTGGGTGGTCTTAGAAAAAAAGGGACCGTCGGGCTGGCACGAGGTAGAGAATGTACAGACAGTCTCAGATCTCCAGGGCGGTGAATTATTGAAGCTGGAATTGAGGACTGAACACGTGCGGAAATTGTATCAAGGGCTAACTGTTCTCTACGAAGCGTCGGAAATTGTTGGTGGGGCAAGAAGGAGCGCGAAGCTGGTAGTGGGGAAGGCCGAGGAGTTGGTTCACGTTCCGCAAGAATACAAATCGATAATTGAAGGGCTGATCGCGGAAAAAAAGGGCCCTGAATTTTGGAAATTGTTGGTTGAGTTACAGCCCGATCTTGCAGCCCACTTAGCTGATGCAGAGATCCAGCGGAACAGACGGAGCGCTCTTGAAACCTTCCGGGAGCATCTGTACGCGCTTGATTGGAATGAGCCAGAATGGGAGCGTTTCTTCAACGATCATCAGTGGATTTTCGGATATGGATTACGGTACCAGTTCCTCGGTCAGATTCAAAATCAAGCTAATTATGGCGGGGTATCGTTGAGTGGAAGAGGTACCCAGCGCGGCGAGTTTCTCATGAGCACCGAAGCGTGGCAGCGCTTTACGGTGTTGGTTGAGATCAAAAGGCCAGACTCACCAATTTTTGCGGCAAGATCTGGTCAGAAACAGTACCGAAGTGGGGTACCCGGGTTCAATCAGGAATTCATAAATGCGGTTTCTCAAGTTCAGATCAATGCGCGTACGTGGACCTTGGATGGAAGCAGGAGGGAGGCTGACCGAGAGGCCCTTCACGCGAGAAGCACTTATACAATTGCACCGCGATCGATTCTTGTTTTCGGGCACACGCAGCAGTTGATTGACAATGATTACCGAAATTCTTTTGAACTGTTCAGATCCCACCTTCATCGGCCTGAGATCATTAGTTTCGACGAACTCTATAATCGCGCAAAATTCATAGTAGAACAAAGCCTAGCAGCAACTCTCGTTTAGTTTAGCTAGTGGAGTCGCTCGAAAGTCCAGCCCTCCCATTCATCATCGAATCTGGCAGACCAGATCTCTTCGATTTCATTCGGCGGACAGTGACGGAGAAGTACATCTTTCCACCATGGCGCATCCTTGTACTCCAAATCCCCGTGTGGAGCGAGAAGAAGAATTCGTTTTGATGCTGAATATGAGAGGAATTTGTCCACACACCCTCTGAAAAGCTTTTTTAGGCACAATACCAATTCTTGCGGAAGGTCGGTGGGATCGAGGTGCTTGCCCAACTGCACAATGGGGCCCTTCCATGAAAATTTAAGACCCTCCCCTGGCTCGACGTCCTCTCTATCCCAATCAGGTACTCTCCTTATTGACCACCACCAATTTTGATTTACCCGTTCACGAAGAACTGCTCCGGCCACTATCTGAGGCCAAGCGGACTTGATTTTCTTGGCTGCAGCTTGTACTAAGGAACGTAGCTCCCTCTGGGTTCCCGCTATCAACAATGGAAGACCAATCTCATACAGACCGCTCTCGAATTGGTGTTCTTTCAGTTCTTCTCCAAAGAGATTCGCGACGAAATGATCGTTTCCGTGCCGGTGCGGGAAGTCGACCGGCCAAGAAATGGACTTCCTTTCGATTACTAGGTGGCGTTTCTGTACCGGATCCTCATACAAGGCCTCTGGCTGAGGCTTGGTACTATCGTTAACATCCAAGCATTCACGGAAAACATAGGCGGAGCCGAATGTTTCATTCAGGTATCCAACAAATGGATCAAGAAATCTTCTCTCGCAACCACCAGATTCGGGAACACAGCTCATACTCAACGCTCCTAAAACCCAGTCCAACATGCTAACGCAAAACAGAAATGGCTTTGTTAATTTGTGAATATCGAGGGTTTTTTTAACGGGGCGATGACCTACGCTCCCACACACTTTCGCTTACAGTAAGCTGAATCACAGCGGGGTTGCACATAATCGAGAATCTCGTGAGAACTCCCTGAATCGATATTCAAAGCCTGACGCATTTTCGGGGTCTTTCGACTCGGCCTTAGTCGCTCCGCTTCCTCGGACTCGCTCAAGAAGACAGGGTAAGAGAGACTCTTTGCGGCCCGGCTATAGCCCCGACCCTGATACGAACCTTTCCGCGACCCCTGAATCACAAGCTGGAGTGCCTGCGCCACAAGAACTTTGTTCGCAGCCGGGGCGGCTGCGGTCCACAATATTTCATTTAACGGGTAAATTGTTTTGTTGGCGGAGGAAGTGAGACGTAGCAGTGCTACGTCTCTACGTCTAGGATCGTTTTGGATCAGTGAAAATCGGTGTAATCAGCGGGATCTGTGGTGAGAATTTTTAGAGTTTTGAACACAAGGTCCTTCCGGCCTACTCGCACGCTTGAGAATGCGCGTGCTCGGCTAACGGCCGTCAGGATGACGAGTTTGAAGGGGAATAGGGCCAGGGCTGAAGCCCGGCTCAATAAATGAACCTAACGCGGCTCTGAAGGGCAGCTCTTCCACCAAAACACAAAAGGCTCCATTCATTTTGAATGGAGCCTTTAAGTTTAATGCGGCGACGACCTACTCTCCCACACACTTTCGCGTACAGTACAATCGGCCCTGCGGGGCTTAACTTCCGTGTTCGGGATGGGAACGGGTGGAACCCCCGCGGTAAGATCACCGCAAATTGATCCGCGCTTCGCGCGGGCAATTAGCTCTTAGCCTTTGGCCTTTAGCTCTGCACTTCAGAGGGCCAAATCATCGTCGGCTCCCGCGATACAACGGCTAAGAGCTAACGGCTAATTACTAATTGCTGAATTTTGTCATTGCGCGGCGCGAGTCAGGTTCTACGTCGTGTTGGATCCGCGCAAAGGGTCATTTCACGTAAGGAAAGACCAAAGATTTGATCGGTATTTAGTACTTAGTAATTGGTATTTAGCCGGATCGCCCTGGGCTTTCTGGCCAAGTACCAAATACTAAGTACCAAATACTTCTCTTAATTTCAAAGATCGTGAGGGCGATGCCTCACAACTGAATAGATTGATTTTGTCTTTCTAACTACATTGGCGCGAGACCAGGGCTAAAGCCCTTCGCTCGAGGCGTGGTGTTTCCCCGGACTAAAGTCCGGGGCTTCCACCAATGCCCTGAGTAAATTTTATGGTCAAGCCGAACGGGCGATTAGTACACGTAAGCTGAAGCCATTGCTGACCTTACACTCCGTGCCTATCAAACAGATGGTCTTTCTGTGCCCTTCATTACCCTTGAGGGTTGGGAGATCTAATCTTGAGGAGTACTTCACGCTTATATGCATTCAGCGTTTATTACAACCGAACTTCGCTACCCAGCCGTGCCGTTGACACGACAGCTGGAACACAAGAGGTTCGTCCATCCCGGTCCTCTCGTACTAAGGACAGGCCCTCTCAAATCTCCTACGCCCACACCAGATAGGGACCGAACTGTCTCGCGACGTTCTGAACCCAGTTCACGTACCGCTTTAATAGGCGAACAGCCTAACCCTTGGAACCTTCTACAGCTCCAGGATGCGATGAACCGACATCGAGGTGCCAAACCGGAGCGTCGATATGAACTCTTGGCTCCGATCAGCCTGTTATCCCCGGCGTACCTTTTATCCGTTGAGCGATGGCCCTTCCATACAGAACCACCGGATCACTAAAGCCTACTTTCGTACCTGCTCGTCTTGTAGGACTCACAGTCAACCACGCTTATACTTTTGCATTCGACGGCTGATTTCCAAACAGCCTGAGCGTAGCTTCGCGCGCCTCCGTTACAATTTCGGAGGCGACCGCCCCAGTCAAACTACCCGCCTTACTATGTCCCTCTCCCGGTTTACGGGAGTAGGTTAGAACCACAGAACTCACAGGGTGGTATCTCACCGGTGGCTCCTCCAAGTCCGAGAACCTGAAATCAAAGCCTCCCACCTATCCTGCGCAGCAAGTGCCATAGTTCATAGTAAAGGTATAGTAAAGGTGCACGGGGTCTTTCCGTCTAGTTGCGGGCAACCGGCATCTTCACCGGCACTACAAGTTCGC
>JBAVLE010000077.1:0-11477 GCA_049688735.1 Candidatus Angelobacter sp.
CACCTTAGCGTGGATGGACTCATGCATGCTCTTCATCTTGGCGCGCTTGTCTTCTTTTGAGAGCGACTGGTCATTCATTGTCGTCTTCATCTGGTCGTGGTTCTCATCCAAAATTGTCTTGATCTTGGCTTGCTGGTCCGCGGTGAGGTCCAGCTTGGTGGTAAGGTCCTTCATCATGTCGTCAGTGCTGCCCATGCGGGAGCTCATTTGACCACTATGCTTGTGTTCTCCGTTTTCCTGCGCCGGAGGATTCTGTTGAGCGAAGGCCGCCATAGCAAACAGGCTGGCCGCAAGTAAAGCTAAGAGCCGCATCAGTTTCATAAAGAGATTTCTCCATTTCGCTGCTTATGGACGATTCGATAGCCGAGAGCGGTGCTGAGTTGTACGCCATCCACCACACAACCACCATATCTATAAGAACACAAATGCGGACGGATGGATATTCAAGCGTTAGCGCGTTAGCGTAATCTGGCTGGAGAATGATCGGAATGAGTGGTTGGCTTTGTACAAAAAAGCAAATCTCACCGCGGATGAACACGGATGACGCGGATGACGCGGATGACGCGGATTTACAAATTCGAAGAGGTCCCATTATGGACTTTGTTGATCCGTGTAAATCAGTGCTATCAGTGTTATCTGTGGTGAGGTTTGGGGTTTTTGGGCAAAGCTATGAGCGGTTGCTCTAGTCGCCAAACCCCTGTTTCTGCATGTACTGGAGCGTAGAGTTCAGGCGCTCATAGTCTTGATCGCTGAGCGCAATAAAGCGGAACGGATATGTACAGGATCCGACCTGTGCCGGAAGAAATTCAACCAGTCCACTGACTGGGCCGGAGAGCGTGTTTACCTTAGCTTCAGCAATGGTGGCGCTGCCGATGCTGCCGGTAAATTGGGCCAGGCCGCCGGTAAGAGAAATCTTTTGCAGCACTGCGGAAACCTGATGGCCGCCGAGGTTGAAGCGAATAGATTCGTTGTTGGGAACTCGTACTCGCGGAGACCGCGTCTTTGTTTGCGTTTGGGGAAAGTGTGGCATGAGCTACATGATCGTCTCTTTGCGCCGCGCACGAAAGATTACTGAAGGCTTTAGACCTTGTTTGTGTCGCTTCGCTCCAAACCTCTGGAGATGGTCGATGAACTAAGGATTAGTTTGTTCCTGATGCGGGCGGCTTGGCGCGTGGTCGGCCTCGCCGCTTGCGCCGCTAAATAAAATGCTTCGCTCTAAACCGCTTCAGTATGTCGCCGCATTACGATTTTTTTCACGTGTTGGGAGAGGTAATGTAGCAGTGAATGGTTTAACAGCCGAGTTACGGGCGTACATGCGCAATCGCGTGAGTTGAATACAATGAGAGTTCATGAATTTACCGATCGCCAAAATGCCCATCGATACGCTGTTCTCGCTTGTCGATTTTCTTGGCGTTTTTGTGGGCGCGTTCGGCGGAGCGCTGGCCGCGGTACGCGATACCCGCTACAAATACGATCTGGTTGGGGTGACCGGACTGGCACTGGTGTCCGCGCTGGGCGGCGGCATTACCCGCGACCTGATCCTGCAAAAAGGCGCGCCGCTGGCCTTTGCCGATGTCCGTTACCTGATTACCGCACTGGCAGGCGCAGGGATTGGGATGCTGTTTGCGCAAAAGATCGGCAAGAACACCGAGCGGGCAATTATCTTTATTGACGCCGCCGCCCTTGGCCTGTTTGCAGTATCCGGCAGCACTCGGGCGCTGAATAACGGAATGACTCGCCTGCCGGCATTTCTGCTGGGTGTGACGACAGCCGTGGGCGGCGGATGTATCCGTGACGTGCTGAGCGGACGCACGCCGAAAATCTTTGAGCACGGTGAGTTGTACGCGATTGCCGCTGCGTTTGGCGCGGCCATGTTTCTAGTGTGTGACGCGCTCAAACTGCCGCGTGAGGTTTCGACCATTGTGGGTTCCCTCTCCGGCTTCTGTTTGAGGCTGCTTGCTCTCCGATATCACTGGGAGACGAGATCGATCAGGACGGAGTGAACGGGGTAACCGCGCAATTGAGCCGATGTCCCGATGCTCCGATTTTAATGTGTACAATATCCCCTTTTGAGGACCATGACCCCCACCATCGTACAAGCCGGAGATCCGGTGCTGCGCAGGGCTGCGCGAGCGCTGAGGCCGAATGAGATTCGCAGCCGCGAGATCCGCGAACTGATCCAGCATATGAAAGAAACCATGTATGCTGCGCCCGGAGTTGGGCTGGCTGCGCCGCAGATTGGGCAGGGCATTCAGTTGGCGGTGATTGAGGACCGTCCGGAGTACATCAAAGACTGGACGCCCGAACAACTGGCCGAACGCGAGCGCCAGCCGGTGCCGTTCCACGTGATGATCAATCCAAGAATTATGGTGCTGGGCGAAGAGCGCGTTGAATATTTTGAAGGCTGCTTGAGTCTGAATAACCTGATGGCGCTCACGCCGCGCGCGCGCGGCGTTCGTGTGGAATGCGTCGATGAAAAAGGTGAAGCGAAAGTGATTGAGGCCAGCGGTTGGTATGCGCGCATTCTGCAACATGAGATCGACCATCTGGCGGGAACCATGTATGTGGACCATATGTATCCGCGATCGCTCATGACGGTGGAGAACTTTACCCAGCACTGGAAAGGTAAGACGCTGCCGGAAATGCGGAAAGAACTTCTAGCCGCAGATTTGCGCAGATGAGCGCACATCATAATTTAAGCCGCGAATGTACGCGAAAATACGCGAATCACACTCACGTTGAATTCTGTTCAGTCGCGCAATTCGTGGCTAAGTAGTTTCTACATCTGCGCTGATCTGCGCATCCTGCCCCGATTTCTATTCCCAATTCCGGCTGCAACCTATTGCAAGTAAAGCTCCTATTACCTCAGTAATCTTATCTTTGCTGGACTTCCAACATACACTGCACGGTCATGAGTATTGGACGCCGAATTTGGGTCTTGTTATTGCTCACCGCTGGGCTTGCCGCTACGTGTGAAGCGCGGCAGTTGGCGGTGATCGTAGACAAGACCAACAACACGGGCGGCCTTTCGACCATAGACCTGGCAAAGGTCTTCAAGTTTGACAGTCACAAGTGGCCGGATGGACGTCCGGTAATTCTTGTTCTGCGCGATCCTTCCACGCCGGAGATGAAGACAGCGATCGAAAAGCTCTACCACATGCAGGTGGACCAATTTAAGTCTCTGCTGGCGGCGCATGCCAGCGGCGTAATTATCGTGCGGTCAGAAGATGAGCTTTTGAAATCCGTAGAAGCCATTCCCGGCGCGGTTGGGCTGGTGGATGTTTACTCCATTAATAGCCGCGTGAACGTTTTGAAAGTTGACGGCAAGCTTCCGCTGGAGCAGGGATATTTTCTGAAAGGCAACTAGCCACAACTGCCTCGCGCTGGCATAACCAGCGGCACAAGCGGTCATTATCCAAGGTTCAAGGAGTTACAGATGACGCGGATCAAGGTTTCTATTCTGGCGCTGCTCACAGTGTTTGGGCTGCAAGCCTTCGCGCATGAAAGTGCAACAGGCATGCATATCTCTACCAAATCGCCGCAGGCGCACGTGCTCTTTGAAAAAGGCATCCAGAAAATGGAGATGCTGCACACGCAGGACGGACTGGACAGTTTCCGCAAGGCCGTGCAGGCCGATCCGCAATTTGCCCTGGGCCACATCTTTCTCACTTTCTTTTCGCAGGACCCAACGGAGCAGGTAGCCGAGCGTGAAAAAGCTCTGGCCACGCGCGCTTCCGCCGGTCCTGAAGAAAAATTAATCATCGACTGGCTGGCCAACGCAAGCCAGGCCAACTGGGTCCCGGCCATCCAGGCCATGAATGAAGCGCTTACCAGCTATCCCAATGACAAGCATCTGCACTGGCTGGCCGGATGGTGGCTGCAACTTGATCGCAGCCAGACGCAGCGGGCCATCGCCATGTTTGAGCAGACCATGAAGATCGACCCGCAATTTGCCGACGCTTATAACGAAGCGGCTTATTGCTACGCTCGCCAAGGCAACTTTGACAAAGCTTTTGCCGACATCAAGCGCTATACCGAACTCGTCCCCAATGAACCCAACCCGCAGGATTCTTTCGCGGAACTCTCTCGGATGGCAGGACGCTTTGAAGACGCGCTGACGCACTACCGCATGTCGCTCAAGATCGATCCTTCATTCCATGAATCCCAACTCGGCCTGGGCGATACTTACGCGCTGATGGGCGACCAGCAAAAAGCCCGCGCGGAATATGCCAAGGCCATTGAAGTTGCTTCGCCGGTGCAAAAAGTCGTGTGGTCATTGCAGGTGGCCGCAACTTACGTTCGAGAAGGCGATCTGGCCGGCGCAGACAAAGCTTTCACCGCCGTAGCTGAGCAGGCCCACGCCAAAGATTTTGCCAACGTCGAAGCTGAAGCGTATCGCAGCATGTCTTTGTACCAGCTTGAGGGCGCTGCTTCGCTGGCGCTGCTGGCCAAGGCTGAAGCTGCACTCCACGAAGCGCATAAAGTTCCGCAATCATTGCTCAACCAAGAATTGGCCCAGGTGCTTCGCGCTCGCGTGGAGCGCGCCCTGGCTGATAATAACGCCCAACTCGCCGCAGCTACGCTCAAGCAATTGCAAACTTTGTCTGAAGCCAATGACGCTGACGGCATCATTACCGACGCATTCCATGGCGCAGCCGGAACCATGTCGCTCACTCAAGGCAAATTTGCAGAAGCCGTGAACTATCTGGAAGATGACGATCAAAACGCTATCTCCATGCGCGCCCTCATTGCTGCCTATAATAAGAATGGACAGCAGGGCAACGCCACTCGACTGGCCGCCAAGCTGGCTGCATTGAACGTTCCGCTCATCGAGCAGGCTGTAGTTGTCCCGGAATTCCGCAAGCAGCGCGCCGCCATGGCATCAAAATCCAACCCGGCACTGGACCCAAGGGCGAAGTATCGCTAGGGAACAGATACGTCCTCCAAAATATTAAGAATTCCATGTAAGCCGGCGCGGAATAGCGGGCACAAATAACAAAACCTCTCCTAACGGATAAGTCCTCCGTTCGAGGAGAGGCTGTGAGATCAGGCCTTGGGCCGGGTAAGCGCTTAAGCGACTTGCCCGTGATGTGATCGAACGTAATCCTGCTCGATCATATGCATCTGGTCTTTTAACCGGAGTTTAACTTTTTTTATACGCACTTCTTCCAGCTTTTCATCTTCCGTCAAGTATCTTTTCTCGATTAGGGAGTGAAGGCGCTGGCAGTATTGAGTGTGTTCCTGGGCCAGCCGACGAAACTCTTCGTGACTGGCGAGAAGCTGTTCGCGAACGGAATCCACCATTCTTGAAGAACCTCCTGCGTGTTCTTTCATCGAACGTTAACACACGCTCAGGGCTGGTTCAATCAAAAAGGGCCTGTCTTATGGAAATTTAAATTCCAAAACCAGGGCATCCTCCGGCGGATTTTGATAGTACATTTTTCTGCGCCCAACCTCTAAAAATCCCCATTTCTCATAAAGAAACCTGGCAGCGCGATTGGACTCTCGCACTTCAAGCAAAACGCTCTTTCCCCCGCGACCGCGAACCACATCAAGCAGCTCGCCGACAAGCCTGGAGCCAAGCCCGCGCCGCCGCGCAGCTCCCGTAACTGCAATGTTTTCAATCTCCCACTCGTCCTCTAACTGCTGGCCAACGATGAAACCGACGACGTTTGCATCCTGCTCCACTACCAGGGCAGTTCGGGACTGGGCTTCACTCTGTGGATCAACGACAGGGAGACCGCCTTCGGATTGGGAGGCCGATTCCTCCGAGGTCAAAAGCTTGAGGTATTCAGCCTGGTTCCATTGTGCTGCGGTGGCGGAGTGTGCCGCGATTTCCACAAGGCGCGGCTGGTCAGACGGTCTGGCCGGACGCACGTGGACGATGCTCACGTGAGTTTTGCTCCGGTGATGCTGACCCCGATAATGCAACCGCCAGCGATATTTGGCCGGATGATGTGTGCGCCGGAAATTTTTTCGCCAAACATTCAACGCTTTCCTTTGAAGAAAATTTCAGCGTCGGATCTCCGCAGATAATTCGCGTCCAGCGCTTCCACTGAAACGGTTTCACCCGCAAGCAATTTTCCGGCGCCGATGCGTGCAATCACTTCGGTGCCCGGAGCTGTCACAACAACAACCGCCGAGTGCGAGCTTGAAGCAAGCTCGGCCAGTGCAGCATCGCTGGTAATGATCGCCGCAGGGCGTTCTGTCGCAAGCGTCGCCAGGAAATCCTGGTGCGTGAGCAATTCTTCGCGCAGCTTGATTAGCGCGTGAGCGGACTGTGTACTGCGTTGCGGAGCAGGTTTTTCCGCAGATGAATCTCCGTTCTTTTGATACAAGCCAAGAAAAACTTCTTTTCTTCCGGCATCAATAGCCGCGGCGATCTTTCCTTCACGATCGGCCAGCGATGCCAGAGCTTCCAGCACGGACACGGTCGCTATTGGTTTATGCAAGGTTTCCGCCAGCCCTTTGATCGCGCTCAGTCCTACGCGCAGCCCGGTAAATGATCCTGGGCCTGAAGCCGCGGCAAATCCTCCTAGGTCCTTCACGCCGTAACCATGTTTTTTCAGCAACGCGGCCAGCGTGGGAATCAACTGCGCGGAAAACGTGCCGCCCGCAATCGCCGCCGACTCAATCACACGGAACGATCCCGCGTCCGCTTCGGCCAGCGTGATACCGCCGGATTGACCTGATGTATCGATGGCGAGGATGAGCATTTTGTCTAAAATCCCGAGCGGAGCGAGGGAGCCCTATTCGTCAGAATAACCTATCGGCCGTTTTAGACTAGCGGTCAGTTGCTGACGTGGTTTGATTTACCAGGGTGCTGCTGCAGCCCAGACCTCTCATCACTTTCTGCTAAGCCCCTCCACGAACGCCCAGAAGTCTTTGTTGTTGCGATAGGGCAGGAACGAGTCATCCTTCGCCGGATCAGGCATGCTTTCGCCGGGAATGACATTAGCTTTTCGATCAAATGCTTCCTGTAGATGTTTCTTCGCGCCAGCCAGATTGTGTTCTTCGGCATCCGCGCAGGCAAGGTTGTAGTAATACAGCGGATAGTCAGGATCCGCTGCAACCGCTTTTTTAAAAATTGCGCGGGCCCTGGAGATATTTCCGGACATGCCATACGACATTCCCGCTTGGTCGGTAATGACCCGCTGCATTGTTTTCGCACTCTGACCATGGTCTTCACTCACCTTGGCCAGCGCTTTTTCAAACACTGGAGCTGCGGGACCATACATCTGGTGTTGGTAAAGGATCTGTGCGTAAAGCAACAGATCAGCAAATTTGGGGGCGTATTTCTCGTTGAGGTGAAAACTAGAAAATATTTTCTTTAAACTGGAGTCCTGGAGGCGCAGTGGCGTGTAACTGTGAATTTCAAGATCGCCGCAAATATCTCCGGTGGCGACAAAGCCCCGCCCGTATAAAGCGTTTTGCCCTCTTCGCCTTGGGCCGTATAGCTCACCAGAGACACGGGCAGATTGCCGGGCTCACTGATTTCCTCCTTCCCAACAATCTTCAACGACGTATTGCTTTTTTTCTCCGGTCCAATAACTCCATCAAGGCATTTTGTGCTGTTGAGCGGGGCGTTTTCAGGAAACAGAAACAGAAATCCCAGGAACATTCGCACGCCTGATTGATCCTGTCCGCGTATTCCCAACTCCATGCCGCCCGGCTTGGCTGAGGATTCAATGATTTTGAATCCTTCAGCAGACCAACTCAGTTGCCCTGGATGGTCGACAAGAGCAAGTTTGAATGCATCGTCGTTGCCCGCAGCATACGATCCAGTTGAGAGGCAGGTAATCGCAACAAAAGTTAACAATAGGTTGGTTCGCAGCATGGCAACAGAGTTTATCTGCAGATTACCGTTTCAGGCCACGTTTTTCTGAAGAATCGGTTGCTCCATAGTCCCCCGCCGATAATTCTAGGGCACGATGGAAACTTCCGGCTTATTGGGCTTTACGCGCACGGTAAATTCCTTGCCCGGAGGGAAATCACCGACATAAATCTCAGCGTTACTGGAGAACAAAAAAGGCTTTTTATTCCCGCCCGGGTACCTTTCGCCATTGAAGTCATATGCATAAACAAGTTGAACCAGATCGCAGCTGGAAGTCTTATCATGCGTGGCGCTTACTACAATCGCTTTGGTCGTTGGCCAATCGCGGCTCCGGCGTCTCTTGATCGCGCGCCCCGTCACTCGAATCAGGTACTCCACAAGGATGTCGAGAAAAAATCCGCCCATGTGAGGCAAGATTGTAATAGATGGAGCGTCATTCGATGTTGGAAAGCACAGCCAGAATAAACTACTGGGGCCAAAGCAGTTGATGGTAAAGCATGTCTAACAGCACGCTCAAAAAGACTCATTCGGGAGCAAAAGCGGTTCTTACGGTGTCAAAACATCCAGCGGCTTGAACAGTCGGCCGTTAAATTCCTGGAGGATTGTCACCTATGCTCGTCGCGAATCTTGCCAGTTTCATCTTCATAAAAACGCCCATGGCCGCCTTACTGCTGTTGCAATCGACTGGCGGCACGCAGCCGTTCAATCTCTGGCAAATGTGGCTGCACATGCAATGACCGGCTCGCAGTATTGCCATCATTTTGCTCGGAATGTCGGCGTGGTCGCTTGGCGTGATGATGGACCGCTGGTTCGCTTTTCAGGCGGCGCGCAAGCAGTCGCGCCAGTTTGCTCCGATTGTTGCCGGAGCGCTGCGTGAAGGCAAACTGGACGAGGCGATCCGTGTGGCAGAGCGCAGCAAGAAAAGCCATCTGGCCAAGGTGGTAAACGCAGGGTTGCAGGAATTCGCGCGCATGATCAATCTGAAGAAATTCCGGGCGACAAGATTGAGGCGAGCCGCCGCGCGCTGGAGCGGGCTACGGCGATTGTCCATGCCGAACTGGAGCGTGGCCTGAGCGGCCTTGCGACTATCGGTTCAACCGCTCCGTTTGTCGGCTGCTGGGAACCGTCATTGGCATCATCGACGCCTTCCGCGAAATCCAGGGGCAGAATGCTACCGGAATCAGCGCCGTGGCCGGAGGCATTTCTGAAGCGCTGGTCACTACAGCGCTGGGACTGACTGTAGCGATTCCCGCGGTGATGATGTTCAATTACTTCACTACCAAGATCAAAGCCTTCGACGTGGAGATGGATAATTCTTCGAGCGAACTGGTGGATTATTTTTTGAAGCGCGTTGTTGTGGCGAAGCGTTAATCGCTGACAGGCTCAGGTCGTCACAGATAAGGAGCGATATGGCAATCGTCTTACGCAATGAAGGCGCAAAAATTAATTCCAACATCAACGTTACTCCCATGGTGGATGTGATGCTGGTTTTGCTGATTATTTTTATGGTGGTTACGCCCATGTTGCATCCCGGTGTTCCGCTGGATCTGGCGAGGGCGGCGAATCCGATTGCGATGTCCGATGCCGACAGAGCGGATGCGCTGATTCTCTCGATTATGCGCGATGGCCAAATGTTCTTGGGAAGCGAGAGGGTCACCGGCGAAATCCTGAAACAAGAACTCAGCGACCGGCTGAGTAATCGCGCCAACAAGATTGTCTACGTACGTGCGGACGCGCGCGCCAAGTATGGCTCTTTAGTCGAGGCAGTGGATGATCTGCGCTTGTCGGGAGTGGATCAGTTGGGCCTGCTGACAGAGCAGAAGCAGTGGGGAGCGGTTCATTAGGAACCCACATCCGGAGTAGCATGCTGGAAACTCTGGCGGAATAGTCTCTATTTTTGGCAGGAGCCAGGGTAGAGGACAGTTAGACGAACGTTGTTTAAAGCCATCGCATAAGGCAGGCGTTCCGGTGGTGATAGGGTTCCCTCCCCTTCGGCAAGCTCAGGGTCGGGATTGTAGAAAAGGCTAAACGCCTTCCGGCACGTCCTGCACTAGCTCCAGCAGCACGCCGCCAGTGCTCGATGGATGAACAAAAACATAGAGATGCCCGCCGGCGCCGATCTTGATTTCCTCGGAAACAAAGCGCGTGCCGGTCTTCTTGAGATTCTCAACTGCCTGCGTGAGGTCGGGGACATGGATGGCGACATGATGCAGCCCTTCGCCGCGCTTCTCCACAAACTTGGCAATCACCGAATCCGGGCTTGTGGCTTCCAGCAACTCAATGCGGCTCTGGCCCAGCGGAATCATGGCCACCTTGACTTTCTCATGCAGCACAGTTTCTTCACTCAGGACGTCAAGACCGAGCTGTTCATAAAATTTGCGCGCCTGCGCCAGCGACTTAACGGCGATTCCGAGATGGTCGATGGAATGCATTAGGCAGCTCCTAGCTGCTAAGCCACTAGCTAGTGGCTACGCTTAGGAAAGTCTATCAGGGTTCGCAGGCCCCAACTGCTACATGCCAGCGAGAACGCTGTCGACAATCATCTTCACCAGCGAATATGGGTCGGTGCGATGCTCGACGACGTCGGCGGCGAAGCGGGCGAGCTCCCGTTCCTGGATATCCCTCAGCGCGCGTTCGAGCAGCGAGTCGCGCAGCATCTCAATCAGCCGCTCCCGCCAGTTGCTGATCTTCTTCTTCAGCAACAAGTCTTTCTGCTCAAGGAACTGCTCGTAGTTCACGATTGCCGCTGCCAGTTCAGGAATGCCACGGCCATCCATGGCCACGGTCTTGATGATCGGCGGCGTCCATTTGTCTGAGCGAATAGCCAGGGTTTGCATAGAGCGTATCTCGCGCTCAACACGGTCTGCACCTTCACGGTCGCTTTTGTTGATGACAAAGAGATCGGCAATTTCCATGATGCCGGCCTTAATGGTCTGCACGTCGTCACCCATGCCGGGGACAAGAATCACAACCGTCACATCGGCGAGCCGCACGATATCGATTTCATCTTGGCCTACGCCCACTGTTTCAATCAAAACGATGTCTTTGCCCGCTGCATCAAGCACCGTTGCCGCATCGGTGGTGGCACGGGCCAGCCCCCCGAGATTGCCCCGCGTGGCCATGCTGCGAATGTAAATCCCCGGATCAGCATGATGAGACTGCATGCGTATGCGGTCGCCCAGGATTGCGCCGCCGGTGTATGGGCTGGTGGGATCGACGGCGAGAATGCCAACACTTCGTTCCTGCTTCCGATATTCGCGCGCAAGCTGATCGACCAGCGTGCTTTTGCCGGCGCCGGGAGCTCCTGTAAGGCCGATTACGCGGGCGCGTCCGGTGAAGGTAAAAAGAGCTTTCAGCAGTTCGCGGGATTCAGGACGATTATCTTCAACGGTGCTGATGGCGCGGGCCAGCGCGCGCACGTCGCCGGAGCGTATGCGATCGACCCAATATTGGATTGTTCCCGATGACTGCAAATTCGATCCTAATGTTTAAATTTCACCGCAAGGGGCG
This sequence comes from Candidatus Angelobacter sp., assembly GCA_049688735.1. Taxonomy (GTDB): domain Bacteria; phylum Acidobacteriota; class Terriglobia; order Terriglobales; family Acidobacteriaceae; genus Angelobacter. The sequence continues at coordinate 11,345 of JBAVLE010000077.1, forward strand.
CAAAGGACGCTTAAGGAGAATTGGCCTTCAAGTTTTGCGGTGAAACTCATGGGCTTCAATCCTTCAGCAACTGCCGCGCGATTACCAGCCGCTGGATTTCGCTGGTACCTTCGCCGATGGTGCAGAGCTTCAC
>JBAVLE010000078.1:0-3407 GCA_049688735.1 Candidatus Angelobacter sp.
CCTTTGGATAGCGCCGCGATACAGCCTGAAGGGGCCGGCTGGCGAACGGGCGTGGGAAAACCGTCCTGGTGGCGCGCCCAACAGCAGTCGTTTTCTGGAACTCGCTGATATCGCCTTGGGCATTAGAAAAGCTGCACCTAAGAAAAAACGCACGGCAACGGCTAGCGCTCACCAAACGGCCAAGACTGAACCCTACTCCGGAATGGATTACGCGAAAGATCACCCCGCCAGAAGGTAACAGTTATTTTTCTGCAGCGATAAATCTGATTTAAGGAACAAAAAATCCTCCATCCTACTCGCACGCTTAAGACTGCGCGTGTTCGCTTAACGGATATCAGGAACAACTTTTGGGGTTCACCTGCGCGCTGCAACTGCACCGGCATATCGATCAATCTATTGTGGGTGGCTTGCTGACTGCAAAGTTTGTGACACGGTCTTGCCGTAGTCGCGCAGCTTATCGAGCGATGCAGCCAGACTGTCAGCTTTTTCCGCGAGGCCGCGGGAGCGGGCCACGGAGATTACCTGCTCAGCTTCCATACTCAGCCGCTCCAGCGTGCTCACCAGATAGCCCAGAGCGTCTGCGTGCGGTTTCCACAAATAAGCTGAACTCGCCTTGTGATTGTATTCATCCACTTCAATGACCATGCGGGCAAGATAGGCCACGATTGTCATCATCACGTTGGCATAATCAGAGCGAAAACTTTTTTCGGTTTGGTAATCGGCCTTGAAGGATTCCACCTCGGCCGAGGACAGCGTGATCTTTGAGTTCTTGACCGGAAAAATGTGAGCCAGCTTGGGATCTGAAGCACGCACATGCTCGCGGATAATCTGCCGAGCGCTTTGAAGTTTTCCTTCCTGCACGGCATTGTGTACGGCTTGCGACGGCGCAACCGCCAGCACTTCAGCTCCCAAATCTTTTCCGGAACTCCCCTGTGTCCGTGGCGGATTGGGCGTTTGCGATGAATTATAAGTTGTTGAAGTCGGGCCGGGTCTCTGCGTCACGGTGTTTGCCTGCGGAATCGTGGGACGCGGCGGCGGCGCTGCTTCCTGGGCCGGACGGGCCGGTTGTCGCAGCGCTCCGGCCGGCGACATTCTGACTGGCCGCCTGCTATCCACGGCCTTCTTGTATCTGGACACCTTGCGGAATTCATCCTGGGCCGACTGGTAATCTTCTTTCAGAATCTCAGTGGTTTCCACTTCACTGAGGTTTTTTACCGTAATATCTCCCTCAACTTTGGAGAGAATGCTGCCGCCTTCTTTCTGCACGGTTTCAGCAAATGTCTTGATCTGCATGGCCGCGTCATGAAAAAGCTCATCGAATTTGCGACCAAACACGTCATTCCATACGGCCAGAGTGGCGAGCGAATCTGGATGATAAAACGACTTGCTCAGCGATAGCTTCAGTTCGCGCACGCGCTGCACGATTCCTGAATCGATAATCTGGTCAAAGTGGCGGAATTCTTCCAACTCCTGGTAGAGATATTCAAATTCCTGCAATAGCGTGACGTGCTCCGGCGGCATGGCTTCAGTGGGCACGTCAACCAGTGCACGGTATAAATCAGCCTCAAAGGCAAGCGCCGATTGCGAGATGAAGGCATATGAACTGTCCACTTCCGGCCGGTGCCATGCCGGGGGAGTATCTCCCTGAGCCGGCGTGCGGAACAGGTGCGTGATGATGCAATCCGTCTTGTCGCGATCGCCCGCGCGCTGTGACGCTTTGACAGTGAAATAGCGCAGCAATGCGTGTGAAGTTTCAACTCCTGGGAGAGTTTTCAGCGCGTCGCGCACCAGCGGCGGAGTGAGCGCCAGGTCCAGCAGGTTGAGCCACAGCTTGAATTCTGCGCTGAGAGCAGCGGCGTCTTCCGGGGCATCCGTAATGTTCTTGATCTCAAGCGGAACCGGCACACTGTGGCCCAGGTTTTTTTCGAGCAGCCCCAGATAAAAGGTGTGAACGACTTTTAAATCTTGCAGTTCCTTAAGGGAATCCTGGACCAACGTATACTCCTGCCCCTATCGATTCGTGTCAAATGCCGTGGGGGGGTGAGCAACCGGAAATTGTGGTTAGTTTAAACCAGCTTAATCTTTAGAAACAATCGGGGTACTCCCCTAAGGCAACAGCGCGGCCCGCAACTCTATGATTCTAATGATGATCTTCGCTGCAGCTTGCTGGCAGCTTATTTCCCGCCCAGCAGCATCTTGGCGATGGTTTGTAGCTGCATGTTAGAAGTGCCTTCATAAATCTTGCCGATTTTGGCATCGCGATAATACTTTTCTACAGGATAGTCTTTGGTAAATCCGTAGCCCCCGTAAATCTCCACTGCAAGCGAGGCCACGCGCTCCGCCACCTGCGACGCAAACAGCTTGGTCATGGCGGCCTCTTTAACGAAATTCATTCCGGCATCTTTCATGCGCGCGGCGTTATAAACCAGCATTTTTACGGCTTCGATTTCGGTGGCCATCTGGGCCAACTGGAACTGGATGCCCTGAAAATCTGAAATGCTTTTGCCGAATTGCTTACGCTCCTGCGAATATTTGAGTGCGCTTTCCCAGGCTCCGCGTGCCAGGCCCAGCATTTGCGCGCCAATGCCGATTCGACCTTCGTTGAGCGTCCCAATCGCGATCTTGTAGCCCTCGCCCACTTTGCCGAGCACGTTTTCTTTCGGCACGCGGCAGTCTTCAAGAATCAATTCACAGGTGCTCGAGGCGCGGATTCCCAGCTTGTCTTCCTTTTTGCCCACAGTGAACCCGGGAAAATCTTTTTCCACGATGAAGGCCGTTATTCCCTTATATCCGGCCGCGGGATCGACCGTGGCAAACAAAAGAAATATGCCTGCCTCTTTGCTGTTGGTGATCCACAGCTTACGTCCGTTCAGCACGTACTCGCTGCCTTTGAGTTGGGCGCGCGTGGTCATGGCAAACGCGTCAGAGCCGGACGAGGCTTCACTCAAGGCGTAAGCGCCAACCGTATTGCTCGTCATTTTGGGGAGATAGCGGCGCTTCTGATCTTCCGTGCTCCAGCGCAGCAACGCGTTATTGACCAATGTGTTCTGCACGTCAACAATCACGCCGGCGGAAGCATCGACGCGCGAGATTTCTTCTACGGCCAGGATCGCCTCAAAGAACTTACCACCGGCTCCGCCGTATTGCTCTGGAACTTCTATGCCCATCAGCCCGAGATGAAAAAACTGGTCGATCAGGTCACGATCGAAGATGCCTTTCTCATCCATCTCACGGACTTTCGGGCGGAGAGCCTGGTCGGCGAACTGGCGCACATTGTCGCGAAACAAAATTTCATCATCAGCAAGTGCGACCAGCGGCTGCGGTGGCGGAGCAATTTGGGTGGAGATCTGGGACATCTGAAAGCCTCAGTAAAGATTAGTTAAACAGAAAATTGTAACACCGTGCAC
>JBAVLE010000079.1:0-5533 GCA_049688735.1 Candidatus Angelobacter sp.
AGACGCAGTTAAGCTCAAGCCGGCCAAGGTGCCGCTGGAAACATTTTCCGCCGCGACTTCTGGCGACGACTAGAGAAGGACACAAAGGAACACTAAATTCCAAGGGCGGTGCGGCAACGTATCGCCCTAAGTTTTTTCTAGAGCACACTTCCTGCCCGTTTGGCTTCATCAGCGGAAATCCGCGGCTGATTTCTCTCTGCTTCCTTTACAATTTCTTCAGCGACCATGCGCATCGGAAGCAGAGCCAGGACAATCGCATTCTTTATCACACTAGGCTCATGCCTGGTGGGACTGGCCATTTATCTCAACATCGTATGGCTGGTGCATAACTGGCGCAACGTTGTGCCGATGGTGCTGGGCATTATCTTCTTCAGTCTGATCATTGCCGGGCTGGTGCTCTATACGATCTTTCTAGTCCGCGAAATCCGCCGCAGTGAGCAACAGGATAGTTTCTTGAACTCCGTTACACATGAGCTGAAGACACCTATCACCTCTATCCGCCTTTACTTGCAAACACTGGAGCGACGAACGTTGACCGACGATCAGCGACGCGACTTTTATCGGCTGATGCTGGATGATACCGACCGTCTTATGGGCACGGTAGAACAGGTGCTGCGCGCTGGAGAGATTCGGCAGCATCGGTCGCGTGATCGATGGAAGGACGTAGACTTCACAGCCATTGTTGAAGAAAGTTTGGACTTGGCGCGTCTGCGCCATCATCTCTCGGCGGAGACGCTACGCTTTGAAAATGCGCCGCCGGAGCCGATCACGCTGCTAGGCGATCCTGAAGAGTTGCGGACTGCGGTAGGCAATCTGATTGAAAATGCCGTGAAATACTCCGGCCAGCAGCCCGCAATCAGCGTGGAAGTGACGACGCCAAATATAGACACGGTAATCTTGCGCGTCCATGACAAGGGGGTTGGAATTCCGCGCCAGGATCTCAAGCGCATCTTCAAGCGTTTCTATCGAGTACATAGCCACGCCACAGGACAGGTGAAAGGGACCGGGCTTGGACTGTTCATTGTGCGTTCCATTGCGCGTCGCCACGGCGGTGAAGCGTTTGCGGAAAGTGAAGGCGAAGGCCACGGCAGCACCTTCACGCTCCGCCTGCCAAGGGTGTATCACGTATGAGCCGCATCCTGGTGGTGGAAGACGAATCACACATCGCTGAAGGGCTGCGCTTCAACCTTGAGGCGGAAGGACATCAAGTGGAGATTGCAGGCGATGGAGAAGATGCCCTGGATCGCATGCTGGTGAAGAACCAGCCTTTTGATCTTGTTTTGCTGGACGTGATGCTGCCGGGCAAGGACGGATTCACCGTGGCCCATGAACTGCGCCAGAGGCAAAATTATGCGCCAATCCTGATGCTGACGGCCCGTGGACGTCCGGAAGACATACTGAAAGGCTTTGAATCCGGCGCGGACGACTATTTGCCCAAGCCTTTCAACCTGGATATTCTAGTCGCGCGCGTAGGCGGGCTACTGCGGCGCAAGAACTGGTTGCAAAACGCAAGTGAAACTACTCAGCCACCTGCCGAAGAGGAGTTCAGTTTTGCGGGTAAAACCGTCGATTTCCAAAAACTGCAGTTGCGCAATGGCAAGCAGGTCTTCCAGCTCACGCTGATGGAAACAGAGCTACTCCGCTACCTCATCCGCAACGGCGGGCGTCCAGTGGCGCGCAAAGAAATTCTGGAGCAGGTTTGGGACTTAAAAGAAGACACCGACACACGAGCAATTGATAATTTTATCGTGCGTCTGCGCCGCTATATAGAAAACGATCCCACAAAGCCAAAGCATTTGTTGACCGTGCGAGGATTGGGCTATCAGTTCATGGCCAAACCGGAATAACTCCTTTGGGGCGCGTCCTGATGCAGATTTTCTGCATCTATCTATGTACACCCCGCCTGAACACCGTTTATTAAAACGGTGTTGGTTGTTCGGCCCCAGGAGCGCACGTGACCCAGCGAGTCGGATTTGCCCCTTTAGTTCTAGCCACTTTGTTTATTTCCATCTGCGCATTTCCCCAGAGCCTTCCAGACATCGGGTCCGTTAAAGATTTACCTTCGACTGAGTCTCCCTCACCAACATATCAGCGGCTCGGCCCGGTTTCCATCGGTCCTCAAGGTAGCGTCCTTCCCAGGGCTGCTGCTTCCACAATTCAGTCCGGAACGTTCGGCCTGCCGTTCAGCCGCGCAAATATTATCTCGGTTCCAACTTTTTCAGCTTCATTCATCAGCCGCGGGCAAACATGGCAGCTTAACATGATGGGAACGGCTCCCTGGAATGGAACTTCAACCACTATTCCCGCCCACATCCTTGCGGTGTCACTCAGGTTGCAAAATGCGAACCTTGTTACCTTCACGAATGTTTCAGTTGCGCCATTCTTAACGCCTGCTCTCAATTCACCCAACTTTCGGCTTGCCAATTACTCCACTGGCGCCGGCATCCAGTTTGGTGATGCCGTCCAGCGCGCAGAGTTCTTTCACAAGATGAAAGCCGGCTGGCACACAAACCTCAATCCGGCTACCGTGGTGCACAGCGTTACCATTACCGTGCCGCGCTTTATGACTGTCAACGTGAATGGCTTTAAGACGCAGGTACAGACTTATTTCTCACAAAAAACCAGTGACGGCCACACTGCGGTTTTTCTTCTTGATCAGTTTTTCAATCAGCAAATTTTCAACATTGTAACCAATGAAATCAAAGCCGGACGCTTCAGTACCAATGCGCTAAACATCGCGCTTTTCCCCAATACGTTTCTCTTCTCTCTTAACGGCGAAGGCGGTGTGGGAAACTGCTGCACCCTGGGGTTCCACACGTTCTTTACTAACTCGGCAGTCCCCAAGGAATCGCGCTGGGTATTTGCTTTCGCCAGTTGGATCTCTCCCGGCGTCTTTACCGGATTCCAGGACGTAACAGCGTTCAGCCATGAGATTTCTGAATCGCTCAATGATCCATTTGTCGACAACCAGGTTCCCGCGTGGCAATTCCCAGGCGAATCCGGCACCTGCCAGGATAATCTTGAAACCGGCGATCCGGTAGAAGTGCTTTCGAATCCAAGCTTCCCTGTTCACGTTGCCGGCACAACGTACCATCCACAGACGGAAGCTCTACTGCAATGGTTTGAACAGAAATCAACTTCCACGGCGATCAATAGCGCGTTCAGCTATCCCAACACGAAGACGCTCACGCGAGGCGCAACAGCTTTTGGTCCGCTTACTTGTCCCTAAAAGATCCGTAAACCGTCAGGCTTTCACTGCCACCGCCAGCCCATCTCTTAAAGGCAGGATAGTGGTGAAGAAATCCTTCATCGCGTACAGGCGCCGGTTGAATTCCTGAATCGCCCGTGTTGTCTCGTCCTTTGAGTCGGATTCAGTCACGCGGCCATACCACAGGACATTATCTGTAATGAACAAGCCGCCGCTGCGTAGATGGTTCGGAACCAGATCCAGCACGCGGGGATAAAATTCTTTATCCACGTCGTTGAAGATGATGTCGAACTCGCGCTTCCGCTGCGCCAGTTGCTCAAGTGCATCGCCTACCCCGATGTGAATTCTTTCCGCCACCCCGGCCCGTCGAAAATATTTGCTGGCCTCGTCCGCATTTTTGGAATCGCTATCGGTATAGAAGACTTCCCCGCCCTCCCCCACTGCGCGGGCAAACCAAAGCGTGGAATATCCAATGGCCGAACCCAGCTCAAAAACTTTCTTGGCATTGATCAGTTGCGCATATTGAAAAAGCACACGCCCCACTGCCGGTCCCACGATGGGGATGTCACGCTTGGCGGCCTGCGCTCCCATCTCCTGCAGCACGGAATCGCGTGCCGGCAGCAGTGACAGCATGTATTCATCAACTGCGGGTTCGGTAATTCCGGGCACAGCCACGCTCCCAACGTAGAAGACGTAGCAGGCTACGTCTCTACTGCAATCACTTCTGTGATTCTTATTAGATCGTCTCTCCTGGTTTCATCGTGATCAGCTCGGTCTGCACGCCGCGGGCATTCAATTCTTTCTGGAACGCCTCCGGTGTGCCGGTGAGTAGCGGAAAAGTGGCATAGTGCATGGGGATCACGGCTTTCGGCTTTAGCAGAGTGCAGGCGTAGGCTGCTTCTTTGGGACCCATGGTAAAGAGATCGCCGATCGGCAGCATGCACAGCTCAGGTGCGTAAAGCTCACGGATGATAGCCATATCGCCAAACACGCAGGTATCCCCAGCGTGATAAAGTTTGAAACCATTTTCAAATTCGATAACGTAGCCACAGGGCTCGCCGCCCGGGACTGATGTTCCGCCGTCATCGATTGTATTGGAGTGATGGGCGTTGACCATGGTGACCTTAATATCGCCCACTTGCTGCGTGCCGCCTTTATTCATTGGAGCAATCTGCTTGGCGCCCTTCTGCTGTAAAAACGTGCAGAGCTCATAAATGCTAACCACCTTTGGATTGTGTTTCTTGGCCAGGTCAACCGCATCGGCAAAGTGGTCGCTGTGTCCGTGCGAGATCAGCATGTAATCAAGCTTCTCGATTTTCTTTTTGTCGGGGGGCGTAGCCGGATTGCCGCTTACCCACGGATCAAGAATCAGCGTCTTGCCGCCGGGCGTTACCACCAGAAATGTTGCGTGTCCGAGCCATGTAATTTTAATTCCGTTCAATTTCATGGATGCGTTCCTTTTTGGATAACGAAGAATTTTGCTTTGGTAATTGGATTTAGATCTTGGTATTTGGTGACCCGTTGAGCCGACTAGCACCGTAAATATGAATCAATTGCAAATGAATGCGATGCCTCAAATCATTTGCGATTGCGCGAAGCACTTCGCCAAAATACCAAATACGAAGTACCAAAAACCAAGCCGTTAAGAGCTATTTTTCCACCCCTTATATCCTCCCGCCAGCGACATCACATTTTTGAACCCCATCTTTTTCAGCGACTGCGCAGCAAGTGCGGAGCGTCCGCCACCGCCGCAATAGCAGACAATGGGCTGGTTCTTGTCGGTGGTGATCTTGTCAATCTCGTGTTCAAGCTGCCCACGCGGCAGCGGTTTCGATCCGGCAATTGCGCCCTCCGCCACTTCGTCTGGCTCGCGGACATCAATCAACGTAAAGTTCTGTCTCTGCTCTTGCATGCGTTTCAGTTCGGCAGGATCAATTTCTTTGATCTCGCGCTTTGCTTCGTCAACAAGTTGCTTGTATTCGGGAAGGGGCATGGGGAAATTTTAAAGCAGCCGCTAGCTTCTTGCTACTGGCTGCTAGCCAGAACCAAGGCATTGTAAATTTCGTTGTGCTTCAAACTCGCGGATTGCCTTTGTATTCGAGCGCGAGTGAATTGCGCCATTGTCGGAAATCTCAGAATGTCGGAAATCTCAGAATCCCACAATTGCAAGCTTTTGAAGGCATGCAAGTGACGGCTGGAGGCCCGTTTGGCTAGCAGCTAGCCCCCAGTAGCTAGCAGCTTTTTTGATACAATCCCTCTTCCCCAAAGTGCCGACTAACATGAAGGTCCTCATCACGCGCACGCAAATTGCTGATGGCGTTGCCC
>JBAVLE010000080.1:0-3203 GCA_049688735.1 Candidatus Angelobacter sp.
TCCACCCATGAGCCAGGGCACGTTTTGCGCAAGCACATTCAGGACTTTGGCGGATGAATCTCGGCTGGCCATGCCTTTAGGGTCGGCAGGGAAGACAGGGAGGTTTTTGTCCCAGCCATCAGGAAGCTGGCGATGCTGCATGCGCGTGACCTGGTCTGCAAGCACGGGCGATGATTTCTTATATTGCTCGAACGTCGCTTCCCATGCGGTGCGGAGGTCGTGTCCGCGCTTGCCCATGACGGAAGCAAAATGTTCGCGCACGCCGTCTGGCACCAGGAACTTTGAATCCTCAGGCCATCCATAGGCGCGCTTTGCGCCGCGAATTTCTTCTTCACCCAAAGGCTCGCCGTGGGCCTCCTTGGTGTCCTGCTTTTTCGGAGCCCCGTAAGCAATGTGGCTGTCAACAATGATGAATGTGGGGCGGTCGTTAGTCTGTTGAAAGACATTGAGAGCGCGGGTCAACAGTTCCAAGTCATTGGCATCGCCGACGCGCGTGACGTTCCAGCCGTATCCTATGAATCGGGAGGCGATGTCTTCACTGAAAGCGAGCTTGGTCTTGCCCTCAATCGTGATGTGGTTGTTGTCATAGAGCCAGCACAGATTGCTCAGCTTGAGATGCCCGGCGAGCGATGCTGCCTCACTGGAGACGCCTTCCATCATGTCCCCATCGCCACAGATGGCATAGACGTTGTAATTGAACAGCTCAACATCTGGGGTATTGAAATGAGCGGCCTGCCATTTGGCGGCAATCGCCATGCCCACGCTGTTGGCCACGCCCTGGCCCAGAGGGCCTGTGGTGGTCTCAATGCCAGAAGTCAGCCGGTATTCGGGATGTCCGGGGCATTTGCTGTCCAGTTGGCGGAAGTGCTTGATGTCATCCATGGAGACGGCAGGTGTGCCCAGAGTTTCATACTTTGGGTTTACGGACTTGACGCCGGCAAGGTGGAGCAACGAATAAAGCAACATGGAGGCGTGTCCATTGGAAAGGACAAAGCGGTCACGGTTGGGCCAGATGGGATCTTCAGGATCGTAGCGGAGAAAGCGCTGCCAGAGCACGTAAGCCACAGGCGCCAGGGCCATAGGCGTTCCTGGATGGCCGGAATTGGCTTGCTGCACCGCATCCATGGCAAGCGTGCGGATGGTGTTGATGCAGAGCTGATCAATATTGCCTGCATTTTTGATGTCTTTTGTCTGGTCAGCAACTTCTGGCAAGGTTACGGGAAGAGCCATTCTCTTAAGCAACCTCCAACAGATAAGCCTACGCTAAATTGGGGCCATCTGGGGAGACCGGAACAGGCTTTTTGAGAGATGCCGCAGAAAGATGCTGAGGAAATTGGGCATATTCTCGCCTTAGCCGCATCATCAAGCAACTAAGAGGCGTTCCTGCGACAAAAATCCAATTAAAAGGTGATTCGGAGCTCCTCTCGTCTTCTCTCATTCGGAATGAAGGGCTGCCCAGCCGGGACAGGCACTTCCTTCACCACGACCTTCTGCTGTTTTCCTGTTAGCTTAGGCCAAGCCAGATGCCAAGAACGGCAAAGGTCGCCGCAATCAATCCGCCGTAGATTTCGATGCAATGTTCGATTACCAGGAAACGATATTCCGTCCACTTAAGCAAGGTAATCAGGACTCCACCGATTACCCGTAGATCAGCACCTGTCGTTTCATAGTTGGGAGATGAAAATTATCACAGATTGGCCGCAGAAGCTTTCCTGAATATTCCTTGCAGCAAAGGTGTAATTTCCAGGACGCAACATACGAGAGCGCTTGAGTATGGAGCATATCCGTGGCAGCGAGGTATTCCCCACAATTCGCTCTGAACGGCACTGCCCCCTTACGCAACGGATGCTGCACCAATGGAACCTGTCTCAGGCAATCCTGAACACTATAATAATGTGGAAGTTTCAGGAGAGACCGGTTTGGCTGTACGCACTCTGCCACCGTCCGCACGACGATCCATAGCCGCACTGTGGTTTGCGGCATTTGCGGCCTTCGCTACCTTCCTGTTTTTTCTCCGGCTGGTGATGTCGCCTCACGCCGTAATTATCTACGTTGTTTTACCTTCTTTGGCTGCCGGGATTGCCGGGTATATCTGGGGCGCAGCCATTTTGGATCCATCCCGAGTACAGAATTATGGCCAGGCCGTGCTGCGGGGGTTTTTGGTGGGCGCAGGGACGTTCGTGATATTTGCCGCGCTCTATGCTTGTGGCCTTCCCATGTTGGAAGGGCCATGGTCTCTAGCACGCGTAGGAAGTCTCTTCCTCTTTACGCTTATGCTTGGAATTCTTATGGGCGGCCCGCTGGCAGCGATCACCGGTATGACGGGCGGCATCACTCTTTTTAAATTCGGCCGCCACTTCATTGCTGAAAGTGACGGCCGAGTTTCTGAAGCCAGCATCGTGTAGAAGAGCCTTCGCGATGCTCTCATGCCGGTCCAGCGAGCGCAGGGTTTTCGGTTACCACGCTCCCATATCTAACAAGCCCCTCTCATCCGCTGAAGCTTGTGTCCCGATTACAATCAAGCGCCCCAAGAGAATCCAGTTCAGGGCCAACCCCTCCTGTTAGCTTCGGCAGTGCGCCGTCGCACACTTATAGGTTCTCTTTCTCGAGATTGGCGGCAGCAACTCTTTTTGAATGTTGATAACCGCGAGTGTGCAATGTTACGGATGCAACATGCGCGACTTCAGAGTATGGAGCGGTGTCGATAGGGCAGTAACCAATTGTAGCTCTCTCGCAAAAAAGATTCACTCTGATCTGTCCTACAGCTTCGGTGCGGTCTAAGGAGGACAGCGAAAAACTTGAAGGCGAACCCTGGCGACAGATACGCTGTTGCATCGATAGCAAACAAAAACTGAGCAATTTCCAAAATAAACCAGAAGTAACTATAAAAGATCAGGGGTATTCCTGATTGTAAAAACTCGAACCTATCTGATAATGGGACAACCTGAGCGATCTGAAAGGGCAAGAAATGAAAGGCATACCGAAGCAAATTCTAAAAATTAAGGAGCAGTTAAAGGACGTTGACAAGGGGCGGAAATTTAGAGTCCGTGCGATTCTCAAGTGGTTCGGTGCGTCCCGTCGAGGAGCCAATGTAGTTTCGGATATTAAAACAGCCCTGGCAGGCGTGGGACTCGAAACAATCCCACCTCTGGAAAACGTAGGGATTGATGATGCCGTTCGATTCACACTTGATTCAAGTGGGT
>JBAVLE010000081.1:0-3351 GCA_049688735.1 Candidatus Angelobacter sp.
GGTCCGTTCCGCTCGCGGGTGGTGGCAGACAAGTTTCTTAACGATTCGCTAGATCTGTTCAAGATGCGCCGCTGCACCTTTGACCTGAATCCCGATCCCAGCTTTCCCGGCTGTGTTTACTCTGAAATGAAGATGTGCCTCGCGCCATGCTTCAAGGGCTGTACCGACGAAGCGTACGCCGCTGAAGTCGCGCGAGTGCAGGAGTATTTTGATTCCGGCGGCCAGTCTCTGTTGCGCGAGTTGGAAGCCGAGCGGGAACGCCTCTCTACTGAGTTGGATTTCGAGGCCGCAGCGGCGCAGCATGCCAAAGTCGCCAAGATCAAAAGCGTTCTTTCCGCGTGTGACGATATCTGCGGACGCCTGGATCGCCTGGAGGCGGTCATCATCCAGCCTTCGGCGGAAGCAAAGTCCCTTGCGCTCTTTCGCTTTCATGGAGGCGAGTTGCTGGGACCCGCGCCGGTTCGGATGGAATCGGAAGCCGCAGGATCAAAAGGCACTAGACCAGAAGGCGTCGAATCGGAAGGTATCGGATCAGACAGTAAGGAACGGGAAAATCTCAGGTCTGAAAACCACGACCCCGCTCCAGATCCCACTAACCCACAACAGCCAGCATTGACGGAGCCACCACTGTCAGCACAAATTCTCGATGGCCGCATCCGTGCCGCCGTGGAATCGCTTACGCCCGCTGGAAACTCTGCGGGACAGCGTTTCGGCCAGGAGTTGGCCATCCTCAAGCGCTGGTACTACCGCACGCACAAAGTGGGAGAAATATTCTTTGCCAATCATCGCGGTGAACTACCGCTGCGCAGGATTGCGCGCGGTGCAATGCGGGTATATCACGGAGAGAAAGCAGCGCCGGTATTGCCGCAAATCGAACAATAACATCGTTCATGAATATAAATTCCAGAGGCTGCATTCCCGAGAGGTGTACAGATGCGAACACAATTGAGTGCTCCGGTTCCTTGATCGTGGTCATCATCGGACAGGGCTCGCTCTAAGCACCTGGGATCTGGGAAGCCTTATCAACGCGCTTACCGGTTCATGCGCGTCCTGCGCTGGCAGAACTCTTCCTGTAAATCACCTTGATGCCTTCCCGCCAGCGTTCGTCTACGCCAATCAGCGACCATTCAATTGCCGGCGAGAAATAGCGCAATATGGTATCCGTAGCGGGATGCACCCGCAGCGACGGCGCAATAAGCATGAGCAATGGCGGCTTGGGCGAGAGCTGAAGGCCGCGAAAATATCCATACTGCTGAAACTCGCCGCGGTTATGATGCCATAGAACGCGTGCCCAGTAATCCAGCCCTTGCAGCGGTAGGTGCATATCTTCATCAGCCTTCAGCTCCAGCACTGCAAGCCGCCCATCGCGAGTGCAGGTCAGCACGTCAATCATCGCGCGGTCTGAAGCAGAAAAGGCCGGCACCTGCGAATAAACATGAGCGGGATCAAGGCTGGAATCCACGGCGGCAACATTCTTGAAGACCAGAGATTCGAGCCAGCGCTCCGGATACATGCGCCATAGCGGATCGCGACGGTCGCCATTGGGAGTGCGGGCGTCCACCAAAGTTTTTATAAACTCCGCGAACGCCTGCTCGGTTTGATCACTCAGTCGCGTCCCATATCCCGGCGGACCAAAGATCACTTCTTCTGTTACCTGAAATGTTCCGGGCGCATTGGCCAGCCTTACGCGAGCAAGCTCCAATCCGTGAAGACGAAGAGACAGTTCGGTAGCGGAGATGACGGTGATCTCTGTTTGTGGCGCCAGCCCGGTGACCTTGCTAACGGTTGCCGTAAAGCGTGCTCGCACCTGCGCCGCATCGGACAGGCGCACAAGCCTGGTCTGGATGTTGCCATGGTCAGAAAGATCGATCTGGGTTGAACATTCGTCGCGCTCATCAAATTCGAACAACTGAAACTTTGCCGCGGCATGGTTGAGATGTGCCAGACGAATCTGGATGGTCGCGGAAGTTTTCGGCGGAACGTAGAGCCGCAAGCCTTCCACAACACAGCGCCCAGCTTCGCGTTCACGGCATGCGTCCAGCCAGAGCAGGCCAAAAGTAAGCGCTGCGTCCACTGACGCCTGTGTTTCCTGCTGGTTCACGCCCATCAAGGCGAAGGCGCTGCGGCCTTTGCGCACCAGACCGCGCGCATACACCGGAGAAAAGCTGCGCTCCAGATCCATCGAAGTTGAAAGCCTGGATTTATCGAGAGCCCAGCCCGGCATATCGCGGCGGAGAGCACGCTCCAGCAATCGTGCATGGCGGCTGCGCGCGGCCTTTTGCGCCGTCGGTGGACGGCGATCGCGGTCGCGGCAGATCTCCATCTTGATGGGACGTGTCTGCCCAAAGCGCCGCGCAGTCAACATCAACGTGCCGTTCTTCAACTCGGCATCCAGAACGTGGCGAACGACGTTGCGCTCCGGCGACCAAAGATGAAGCAGACACCGGTCTTTTTCAGATGACAGCGAGTACTGCGCCGTCTCCAGATCAAACAGCACCTGCCCGTCTTCCAGGACCACAGCGCTGCGTGAAGCAGCCAGAAATTCCTGAAGCGAACGTGCGAGCAGATCGGGTGTCATCAAGTCTCTCGTATAGATTCAATATGCTACTTTGTCCGGCTTGGATTTCCATGCTTCAAACGGCGCCAGGGCCTTGACGTCTATAAGCTGCTCGATTGGCAATTCTTGCTGCGCGAATGGCAGGCAGACCTGCGTCTTGATGAATGAATCGTCAAAGCCTGCGTCCGCGGCAGCCCCTGCGTTGGCGGCGAAGTATACATGTGCGGGCCGGGACCAGTAGATCGCCCCCAGACACATGGGACACGGTTCACAACTGCAGTAAATTTCGCATCCGGTCAGCTCGAAATGATTCAACACGCGGCAGGCCGCGCGTATAGCCACAACTTCAGCATGGGCTGTCGGGTCAAAAGTTGCTGTAACCTGATTCACGCCGGTCGCGATGATCTGGCCATCCTTCACCACCATCGCCGCAAAAGGACCGCCTCCACCTTGTGTAACATTCTCAAGCGCCAACTGAATTGTTTTCTGAATGAGTGCGTTGCGGTCCATCTTATTCCCTTAATCTAAGCGTGGTCTTTAACTGTTAGCAGCCATCGTTTTCAGATAAATGAGCCGTAGCCGCCTCACAGCGTTCATTCGGAGTGCTGCCTTCGTTTGAGCGTCTGGTCCAGATAAGCGAGATAACCGCATAACAGCCGATATGTGTCGTAATAATTAGTAGGCCGGAACTGCGTGGTTGCGCCGGTGGCAACGTTCTGCTGCGTAAGCGAATGAATCGTGATTTGCGGGATGTGCCGCGCCGCAAAGGGATCAGAATCCGTAGAGCCGGCGGC
>JBAVLE010000082.1:0-17230 GCA_049688735.1 Candidatus Angelobacter sp.
GGGTGAAAAGGTGCGGTAAGAGCGCACCGCTCGCGCAGTAATGCTCGAGGCATGGCAAACCCCACACGGAGCAAGACCAAATAGGGAAGGAATGGATCGCGGCGCAAGCCGTTTTCCATGCGTGCCGGCTCGGTGCGCCAGGGCGAGAGATCCTTCGACTCCTCGGAGTCGCTCAGGATTTCGGCTGCGGGCTTAAACGCCCGCAGAACGCCTCAACTTTCGGGTAGGTCGCTTGAGCCGATCAGCAATGACCGGCCTAGAGGAATGACCGTCAGCGGCAGCAATGCCCTACAGAATTCGGCTTATAAGTTCGACATCGCATGTGGCCCTCAGATTCGAAAGGATCTGAGGGCCTTCATTTGATAACACTCCTTGCGCTGCAGGCTCGCGCGCAACGTAGCGGAGCGCGCTAAGATTTCTTCAAGTCAGCAGCAATCAGGGCAAATTCATCGAGAGCCGCCTGCAAATCCTCCACAATCTCAGCCGCAATCAGGTGAGGCTCGGGCAAATTAGCGGAGTCTTCCAAACTTTCGTCTTTGAGCCAGAAAATATCCAGGCTGGCTTTATCGCGCTTGATGAGTTCGTCATAGGTGAATGGCTTGAAGCGCTCGGTTTCCTTGCGACGATTGCGGTTCGCCGGGTTATAGCACTTCACAAAGTCGTCGAGGTCTGCGCGCTTGAGCGGATTCGTTTTGAGCGTGAAATGCTCATTGGTGCGGAAGTCGTAAATCCAGAGTTTGGTGGTCCACGGTTTTTCGCTCGCAGGCTTGCGATCAAAGAAAAGGACGTTGGCCTTTACGCCCTGGGCATAAAAGATTCCCGTGGGCAGGCGTAACAGGGTGTGCACGTCGCAATCGTTGAGCAGCTTGCGGCGAATCTGTTCTCCCGCGCCGCCTTCAAACAGAACATTGTCCGGAACCACGATGGCTGCGCGGCCATGAATCTTCAACAATGTCTTTACGTGCTGGAGAAAATTGAGCTGCTTGTTGCTGGTGGGGGCCCAGAAATCATCGCGCACATAGGTCAGGGATTCTCTGGCCTCGTCGCCTGCTTCGTTAACAACGGTGATGCTGGATTTTTTCCCGAACGGCGGATTGGTCAGCACCACTTCATAATTCGTGCCCGGGGATTGCGCCAGGCTGTCCTTTTCCACGATGGGCGACTCATCGCCGCCGATGCCGTGTAGAAAAAGATTCATCACGCATAGGCGGGCCACACCCGCGACCAACTCGGTACCGGATAGCGTCTTGGTTTTCAGCTTCTTCTTTTCATCGCGATCCAGATCGTAGTTGTTGCTCAGGTAGGAATGTGCGCACAACAAGAAGCCGCCGGTGCCGCAGGCCGGATCATTGATGGTTTCACCTGGCTTAGGCTGGATCACGTCAACAATGGCTTCAATCAGAGCGCGCGGGGTGAAATATTGCCCTGCGCCGCCTTTCACGTCGGCGGCGTTCTTTTCCAGCAATCCTTCGTATGCATCGCCTTTTACGTCGGCGTCAATGTCCATCCATTGCTCGCGGCCAATCAGGTCAAAGATCAGGCGCTTGAGCTTGGCGGGGTCCTGGATTTTGTTTTGGGCCTTGCGGAAGATCACGCCCAGCATGCCGCCCTTTTTCCCCAGCTCGACAAGGATGTGGCGGTATTGGCGGTCAAGGTCTTCGCCGTCGAGGTCTTTGAAGCTGTTCCAACTCAGGTCTTTGGGAATGATGGCGGCCTTGCTGTAAGGCGGTTTGGTTTGTTCATCCGCCATTTTCAGGAATAGGAGGAACGTGAGTTGTTCCACGTAGTCGCCGTAAGAGAGGCCATCGTCGCGGAGGAGATTGCAATAGTTCCAGAGTTTTTGGACGATTCCGTTGGAGGTCATTTAGGCTTCACAGTCTTGTATCGTTGCAGCCATTTTTTTGCGCAGATTGCGCCATATTTCATATTTCCACGGTGAGTTGATTAGTTCATCCTGATAACGCAATAAAGCCCCATCCATCTCGTCCATAAACTTAAGACAATTGACCATGAGATCATCTTCCACTAAGAGCGCCTCCTGAGGACGTGAAAAATTCAGTTTCCATCCAAGTGACGTTTCACCTTGGTGAAGAATGCCGCAACGCACGCCCTTCCAGAACGATCGTTCATGCTCACGGAAATCGATGAATCCAGGTTCATCTTTAAAAAACAACTGGAATGCGCGTTCACTTAGACCTTCAGTGCTGCACCAGCCCTCCCGAAACGCCGTTAGCCCTTCGATAAGTAAACAACAGGCCGCCATCATCAGGAATCCGTTCTCTTCTCCCCTTGTCACTGCTCTGAGCGGCAGAATATAGCGCTCCATGAACCTTTCATAGATGAATTTTGCTATAGCCTTTTGGTCTTCGGTAGCTTCCATCTCACGGTATTTCCGGACTTTGACGCGACGAGATAACCAGACGTTATCTGCGGGGTGCGGATTTAGGCCTATTGGAGTCATATTTGTTGTGCCGCACCTACGGCGCTCGTCATTTTCCTGCACCTTTCCCACCGCTTACGCGGTGGGCTAACCTCTCAATGCGCCTCCGGCGCTGTCCGTTGGCGGTTCCAGCTTCTGGTGTCGCCTTTTGATTTCCGTTGTTAGTCGCCAAGGCAGCGCGCTCGGCGCGGATGCGCTCCAGCAGGACGGATGCGGGTTCGTCGTTTGGATTTTGGGGCACGAGCTTTCCGGAAAAGGCGGAGCGCAGAATTGATTGCCGCAATGCAGCAGCATGAACAGATCTCTTCTGGACCTCCTCCTCAAGTGCGTCAATGATTGAGATTTGACGTGAGCATGCATCCACGATGCGATGCTGCTCGCCCACCGGAGGCAATGGAATGCAGTCCTCTCGCAAATCCTCCAAGTGGATATGCTGCAATCCCGAGCCCTTTGGAACCATTTGAATCTGAACTTGAGGGCTGCAGAGAGCCATTTCGAGATAATCAGTCAGTTCGCGGAACGGCGGCTTTATCATCGCGACCGAAACGAAAATGCTGAACACCTGATCTGTCCTGATTGCCCGAACAACCCCAAGAGTTCCGTCCTTCGATATTAGAATGTCGCCCAGTTCCGGATTTGCTCTCTTGATGAATTCTTCATGATCGCTCTTGGTGACGTAGTGCAAATCGTCGAAACTGATTCCCGGACCAGCCGTCAAATTTTTGACTGTTACGAACGGAACTCCAGATGGCACATAGTCCGGCTTTTTATGAACACCATCTACGACCTTGGTGGAAATCTGTTCCACAGTAGCCCATATCCATCCCTCTGGCAATTCCGTCAACATTGACGCATTCGGAGGCTTCGGTTCTTTGTATCGTGTCTTCCACTCCTCATTCTTTGGCGGTTTGCCGGCGGCGATCATTTTCTGAAGCTGGTCGGCTTCCCATTTGGCGCGGCGTTCGGCGAGGATGCGCTTGAGCAGTTCGCTGGCGGGTTCGTAATCGCGGCCTTCTTTGCGGGCGAGTTCCGCCTCAGTGGGAACCAGACGGCCTTCACAAGCGGCCTTGAGCAGCGAGGCGCGATAGCGGTTCAGATTGGCTTGCACGCGCTTGAGCGCGGCAACAGCGTCGTCAAGCCGTGTGAATTGTTTTTCGATTTCGGCAACGATGCGGTCTTGTTCTGGTCTAGGTGCAATGCTCAAATCGAGTTCTGCGAGCTTAGAAGTGGAAACATTGGATATGTTTGTCGTGGTCGACGCCATTTCGCGTATGCGTTGCTGCACGTCAGAACTAGCAAGCTGATAATGGATGTATTTTGGACTGAGTTCCGCATCAGCCCTAATCATCGAGATGAACGCGCCGAGTGTAGCCGCGACGGGCGGATTCCTCACCTGCGCCACTTTGCCAACGAGCTCATAGCTGTTAGCGGTGGATATCAAAATGTCACCCGTGCGAATTACCTGCCGCTCATTTCGAACATGCTTCCGGGGAATGAACCAAAGATCGGACCACTCGACCTCGCGTTGTACATTCGTCGTTCTGAGGCAAGCAATTAAGCCTTCGCCTTCTTGAAAGCTCTTGTCGGTTGATGGAAACGCGAGACCTCGGATGATTTCGGCAACATCACCAAGTCGGGCCGTCTGCCAACTCGATGCTGAGACGGATTCACTCATGCCACGAGAACCTCATTCAACTCGGCCAGCATGGGCTGGAGTTTTTCACCGAAGAGCTTATAGGCCTTGCCCAGGCCGCCCCATTGGACGAACGGAACGTTCTCAAAATCCTCTTTATCAATTTCCACGTTGGTCCCAACATGCTCGCGGATTGCTTCCAGCCAGAGCATCTGTTCATCGCTAAATGCGGCGCCATTCTGTTTTTGTTTTTGCACCCAGTCGGCAAAGCGGCGGTCAACGTCTTCACGGAAGGGATGCAGCTCGTTCTCCTGATGGATGGCGTAGCGGACGAGCGACACCACATCCGCCAGGACGCGATCGGAACCGCCGCGCACCTTGGAGGCATCGAGCGATTCATAGGCGTGCCAGAGCGCTTCCGGGGTCATGCTGCGCAAGCCGTTGCCGGGACGCTTGATGGCCTGGGCGAGTTCCTTGATCTGATCATAACGGAGGCGCTGCTGATACGGGCGGCTATAAAGGACCTGCAAGGCGGTGATCTGGTCTTTGTGCTGTTCGATGAATTGCACAAATGAATTTACCAGAGTTTCAGCCTTCTTCCGGGCTTCAACATCAAACTCAGCGCGCACGACTGTATCCTGGCTAATGGCGTCAATTACCTGCTCATACGATTTGCGTATTTCAATAACACGCTGGCGAAGCTTGGGGCTGCTGACAATGGGGCGCACAGCGTCATCAAGCAGCTTTTTGCGCGAGGCGGCAATTTCTGGCTGCGTTGGCTCGGCGCTGCCCGTGGCTTTTTTGGCGGCTGCTAGTTGCGAGTCTACGTCCAGGGCCTGCACAAGCTGCGTTACAAGACCATTGATGGGCTGGCCGGCAAGCTGCTCAATTTCCAGACGGTCGTCTTTGGTTAGCTGGCGGTCAAGGCGCGCAAGGCGCGAAGCCACGGAACTGACTACCTCCGGCGCGCGGCTGCCAAGGGCGATTTTTTCCATGAGACTCTTGAAGCTCTCATAGCGCTTCCGCTCCAGGGGCTTGGTCTCATTCAGGTCGTCAGGGTTCATGCCCACGGCATCAATCAGGACGAAGCGGTCTTTAGTGGTGGCGTCACCGCTAACGTTTTGCAGGTCAGTAGGCGAGACGGTGCGCGCGCCACGGCCCTTCATCTGTTCAAACAAAGTCCGGCTCTTGATGGCGCGCATGAAGAACACGATTTCCAGCGGCTTGATGTCAGTGCCGGTGGCGATCATATCCACGGTGACGGCGATGCGGGGATCATGGCGGTTGCGGAAATCCGAAATCAGATCTTCGGGCTTGATGCCGCTGTTGACCCAGATCACTTTTTCCACTTCGCTTCCGTCGGCGGCTTTTTCCTTGACGATGCGGCGCGCGGTGCCGACTTTATAAGTAATCTTCTGGGCGAACTCATTGCCCTTGCCGAAGACCTCGCGCACGGTGGTGACGATATCTTCAGCGTGGCTGTCATCCTTGGCGAAGATCAGAGTCTTGGGTACTTCCTTGCGGTTGGGAAAAATGTCGACGAAAAGCTTGTCACGGAATGTGGATAAGACGGTGCGAATCTGGTCCTTGGAGACGACGCGGCGGTCAAGCTCGTCGGCGTTGTAGCGGATGTCTTCATCGGCCTTTTCCCAGCGGACGCGGCGGGTTTCCTTGTCGCGAAAATCGACGAAATATCCGGCCTCAATTTTTGAGCCGCCTTCAGTAATTGCGGTTCGAATCTGGTACAGGTCAAAATCCACGTTCACGCCATCGGCGACGGCCTGCTCAAAGTTGTATTCCATGACCAGGTTCTTGTTGAAAAAGCCCAGCGTCTGGAGAGAAGGCGTGGCAGTGAGACCGATGATGCTGGCGTCAAAATATTCCAGCACCTGCCGCCACAGGTTATAGATGGAGCGGTGGCATTCGTCGGTTACGACGAAGTCAAACATTTCAATCGGCGTGCCTGCACTGTACTCCACGGGCGGCGGTGGACGGCGCAGATTTTCCTGGGTGAATCCCGCGGCCTCTTCCTGCTCCGGATCAAGCTCTTTGCCTTGCAGCATCGCGTAAAGACGCTGGATGGTGGTGATACAAACTTTGCTGACCGGATCCAGCTTGTTGGATTGCATGTGCTGGACGTTATAAAGCTCGGTAAAGCGCCGCTGTTCATCTGGGGCGATGAATGCCTTGAATGCGCCTTCAGCCTGACGGCCAAGGTTGTTGCGGTCCACAAGAAAGAGAACGCGCTTGGCGCCGCAATGCTTGATCAGCCGATAGATGAAGTTGCAGGCAGTGACGGTCTTGCCGCCTCCGGTTGCCATTTGAATTAAAGCGCGGCGGTCTCCGCGTGCCAGCGATACTTCAAGGTTCTTAACGGCCTTGATCTGGGCCGGCCATAGGCCTTTTTCAGCAAGTGGCGGCATGTTGCGCAGATGGGCTTTGACGGTTTCTTTTTCCAGCCACTCGGCCAGGGTTTCCGGCTTGTGAAAAGCAAAAATCTGACGGCTGGCGGCATCCGGTTCAAGACCGTTGGTGAAACGGGTCTCAGTTCCGGTGCTTTCATAGCGGAATGGCAGCGGTTTGATGGGCGCTTCAACAAATTCCGGCAGTCCAACGCTGTATTTTTCCGTCTGGCGCTCGACGTGGGTGAGAGTTTCACCCTCGCGCTTGGCCTCAACTACCCCGAGAGCTTTGCCATCGACAAACAAAAGATAGTCAGCTTCACCGAAGCCAGGCATGGGAAATTCGCGAATAGCTACCCCGCCGGATATAGAAAGGTTCATATCCTTGCGGTCTTGTAGAGTCCATCCAGCGGCTTCCAGAAGACGATCAATGGTTTGCCGCGCCCGGTCTTCTGGCGTAATAGGCATGCGTTAGGGCGCATTATAACCTTGAAAGGCTGATTTTTAGCGCGCTCCGCTGACGCTGGTCTTTCATGGCCGCTCCACTACGTTGCGCGGCGGGCCTGCGGCGCAAGGAAGGATGCGTTCTTTTGTTTACCGGGGACTTCCCTCCCCGGCCACAACATTTGGCGTCCCCCTGCGGGGACTCGATTTCTCTTGACATTAAGGCGAACAAATGGTAAAGTTAGATATTGGCCTCTGGGCGGAAGTGTGCCTCTGGAGGATGATCTTTGAAAACTTAGCTGCTAGCGACTAGCTGCTGGCTCCTAGCCGGAAAGTCCAAGGCAAACCTTACCACTGAACGACACGGATGACACTGATCAGGAATGGGGAAGGTTGCCAACCCTACGCCAATTGAGGCTTGGATGCTGAAGTCTGCGCCAATCTTGGATGGTCTGGGATGTGCCCCGCTCAAGTGCACGCCAATCTGGGATCACCGGGGGAGGGGTAGGGGGGGCGCCGACATCGTGCGTCATCGCCGGAATCGGAAAACAGAAGACCTCTACCACAGAGGACACAAAGGAACACAGAGAAAATCTGTGAATCGGAAGAGAGGCAAAAGCTCAATGCGGAGACGCGGGAAAAAACCCAAGGTCGGAATGCGAAGCTTAACGCTGATGACACTGATCTGGAAAGCCGATATCCACGCCAAAATGGAATGCACTGGGATGCGGTGATGTAAGTGCTTTGGAATCCTAATTGGCCGGTAGGGGGAGGGGTAGCCGGGATCGGTACATCGGGGGAGCTGGTGAGTCGGAAAGCCTGGATCTACCACGGGAGAGGCGGAGGCGCTGAGAAAGCCAATGATCGAGAAGGCAAACCTCTGAAGTCTGTGCCATTGGGGTCCGGCAAGGTCTAATGGAAATCATGGGACGTCGTCTGGGCTGCGCTGACCGTTAAGGCCGCAACATGGTCAGCTTTTAAATGAACGATTCCGTCCTGGTTCTGTACGGTGCCTGATACGCGAATGAACCTGGGCTCCAGAACGGCCTGGCGATACTTTTCATAAACCTGCGGCATGACGATGATATTGGCATAGCCGGTTTCATCTTCCAGCGTAAGAAAGATCAGGCCGCTTGCCGTACCTGGACGTTGCCGTGTGATGACTGCTCCAGCAACTGTGGCTCTCTTACCATGCGCGAGTGCTCCCATTTCCGCAGCAGACTTGATGTTGAGCCTGCGCATCTCCTCCCGCCGGTAGAACATGGGATGAGGGCCGGTGGTGAGGCCGGTGCCGTGATAGTCGGATATAAGCCGCTCTTCAATTTCCATGGCTTTGAGCGGCGAAACGGTATCCTGCTCAATCACTCCCTCAAGCAACTTGCCCACGCGCTGCGCTGCCTTCTCCACTTGCCAGAGTGCATCGCGCCGGTGGAGCTTTGTGTCTGCGCTGATATGGTTCAAAGCTCCAATCTGGGCCAGCATGCGCAAATTTGCCCGGCTCAGCTCAGGCACTCGCCGCGCCAGTTCTTCAATCGAGCTAAATTGGCGCTGCTCTCTGGCTTGAACCAGGCGTTCAGCCGCTATCTGCTGCAGTCCGCGCACATAACGCAACCCAAGCCGCATCACAATTTTTTGGTCGGATTCTTCCAATGAGCAGTCCCATTTTGAGCGCGTCACATCGATTGGCCTTACTTTCAAGCCATGTCTTTGCGCATCTTTTACCAAAGTGGCTGGCGAGTAAAATCCCATGGGCTGATTGTTCAGCAATGCCGCCGTGAATGCCCCCAGATATCGCACTTTCAGGAATGCGCTGGCGTAGGCAATCAAAGCAAAGCTGGCAGAATGTGACTCGGGGAATCCATACAGCGCAAATGAAGTGATGAACTGGACAATCTCATCCTGCGCCTTGAGAGCAATGCCGTTCTGGGTCATCCCGGCACGAAGCCTGACTTCAATTTCCATCATCCGTTGCTTGGATCGTTTATGCCCGAGAGCCCGACGCAATTCTTCAGCCTCGCCGCCGGTGAAATTTGCGCAGATCATTGCCATCTTCAGGAGCTGCTCCTGGAACAATGGCACGCCTAAAGTGCGCTTCAATACCGTTTCTAGTGACGGATGAGGATAACTGACCGGTTCCTTTTTTTGCCTGCGCCTCAGATACGGAGCGGTCATTGCGCCAGTAATTGGCCCTGGACGTATGAGCGCAACTTGAGTTACCAGATCGTAAAACTTCTCTGGATGGTTTCGCGGCAGTGACGCCATCTGCGCCCGGCTCTCGATTTGAAACATGCCGATTGTGTCCGCTTCGCGGATCACTCCGTAAACATCCGGGCAATCTGCCGGAAGACGTGCCAGGTCCACGTCTTCGCCGTAGTGATCGCGAATCAGCACGATCGAATCTTTGAGCGCCGCCATCATGCCCAATCCAAGCAAATCGACTTTTACAATTCCCAGATCGCTGCAATCATCCTTGTCCCATTGCACAACAACTCTGTTCGGCATTGTGGCTGGTTCCAGCGGCACAACAGAATCAAGCTGGCCCTGGCAGATCACCATTCCGCCGGAGTGCTGGCTTAAATGTCTTGGCAAGTCTTGAATACGCAGGCAAAGATCAAGATATTTCGCTATGCGTTTTTGTGTGAGATCAAACCCGGCAGTCGTAAAATGGTGGTCCATGGTGTCGTTCGGCCCTCGCCATTCAAAATTGCCCACCAAAGCGGACAATCTGTTGAGTGTCTCTGCATCAAAGCCAAACACTTTTCCAACTTCGCGCGCTGCCAGCCGGCCCCGATAAGTAATGACGTTCGCCGTCATTGCAGCCCCAAGCTGCCCATAACGCTGATAGACGTACTGTATGGCTTTCTCGCGGTCATCACCGGAAGGCAAGTCAAGGTCGATGTCCGGCCACTCGCCGCGCTCTTCAGACAAGAACCTTTCAAACAGCAAGTCCATGCCAATTGGATCCACGGCGGTAATTCCCAGTGAATAACAGACAGCGCTATTGGCAGCTGATCCTCTGCCTTGAACCAGAATGCCATTCTTGTTGCAGAAGCGAATGATGTCCCAGACAATGAGGAAATATCCCGCCAGCCCAAGATGCGCAATCAGCTTGAGTTCACGGTCAAGCTGGCTTTGCACCTTGTCCGTGATCGGCTGGTATCGCTTGCGCGCGCCTTCCCAGGTGCGCGCGTAGAGAAATGAATCCATGGTTTCACCGGTCGGCGTCGAATAGCGGGGGAACTCATACCCAAGCTTTTCCAGGCTGAATTGCAGACGTGAAGACAGCTCTAGCGTGTTGCTGATGGCTTCTGGGACATCCCTGAATATTTGCGCCATCTGCTCCGGTGTGCGGATGCATCGCTCAGAGCTTTTGCACAGGAGTCGCCCTCCCGTTGTTAGTTGGCGCTTGTTTTTGATGCAGGTAAAGACATCAAGAATTTCACGTTCTGCAGCAGTTGCATAGCTGATTCCATTCGTAGCCAACAACGGCAAATTCAACTCACGCGCTAATCCCATTGCGCATTGTTTACGCTGTTCCTGCTCCCGTTGGAAATGCCGTTGCAATTCAATGTAAACATTGTTCGGGCCGAAGATCCCCCTGAGCTTTTTCAGAAGCTTCCGGCCAGCATCGATTCCACCAGTACGCAAGGCCAGAGCCAGAGGACCACTCTCGTCCCCTGTGAGGCAGATCAATCCAGCTGCGTGCTCTTCCAGTTCATTGAGCTGAGCGAAACTCTCTGCGTGCTTCGGTACTCGCAGTTTGGTGCGCGTAATCAAACGGCAAAGGTTTTGGTACCCAATCTGCGATTCACAAAGCAATGGATAATTGACTGTACCGGTTTCGTCGGTAACGCTCAGTTCAGTGCCAACATGAGCGCGAATGCCGCTCTTGTCGGCGGCCATGTGGAAGCGCGCCGAACCATAAAAGCCGTTTCGATCAAGCAGCGCCATGCCGGGAAGTCCCAGGTCAGCAGCAGTCGCTATCAATGCTTCAGGGAGGGAAGCACCTTCAAGAAAAGAGAATGCAGACCGGGCATGTAATTCAACATATTGCATGGCTCAGTCATAGATCCCTTCAACAAACCACTTTCGTGTGCCTAGATCGCGAAATATCCGGTAGAGCGCGGGCTGCCCGTCAATTGTTAGATTGATGTCCCATTCTTCCCGCAGCCACTCGCCGGCAGCATCCCACCACTGCCCCCCGCTGCGCCACGGCCCAGATGCACAAGTCACTCGTCCTTTCCTGCGGGAGAATCCAATCCAAACCGGCGTTTGTTCGGCGCTCACTTCAACTCGTGCCGGAATCACAGGGCGAAACCGCCGTAACGCCAACCGTGTAGAGGGTTCCACACTGTTATCTTGCTTTGCATTTGGCGGCACAACCCGAAAATGGTCAGGCCTATGCGAGTCAAGGCGGCCAGGAAATCCAACCAAATTTCTATTCTGCCAGTCTGCTTCACCAACCACAGCGCGAAGACGCGCCATGGTGATTTCCAGCTTTGCCGGTTCAGGTGCAAGAGGCTGAAACAATCCAGTTTGCGTAAATCTTATGCGTGCTGGTATCGCTGCAATCTTAATTTTCTTTACTGGCGCATATGGCGGATGCGCTGCCAAATCGAACTGCGCCAGCTTGAGCAGCACCTTGCCATCCTGGGTTGGCACCGGCAATTTAACTGTGCGCTGATATGTGGTGAGAGCTGAACAGCATACGGCTGCCTTTATATCGCGATCGGAATTGACCTCAAGCGTCAGTTCAATATCAATATGATCGGTAGCCAGAGATCTCTCAACCAGGCGTTCCATTAACTGTTCCAAGAGGCGATGGAGAATGAAGGCAAGTGGCTCCAGCAGTTCAATAGGCTCTTCCAATTCTGTGCTCTCTTGAAATGATGCTGGCAATGCGGCAGGCACCAGTTCCCGCATGACTGCACCTTGTGCCAACCGCTGTAAATGCAGTCCGTATTGTCCAAGTCTTTCGGTCAGATCAAGCGAGGGCAGTGCGGCAAGGGATTTAAAATCGCTGATACCCCAGGCATCAAGGACATCAAGAATGTCAGGCTCAACGCCAAGCACTTCAACCGGCAGCTTGCTTAAACACTGAGCTTCATCACCAGCGCCAATGACCGTGATTCCCTTAAAGCCACGGGCAGCATAATGTGCTGTATCAGGGTTGCTGGCTATAGCGACATTGCTTTCAAAGCCCCGCTTTGTCACTTCACTCAGAATAAGTTGAGCAATGGTCTTGCCTGTGCCTAAGAGCCGTTCTGATCCGCTCAGGTCAATAATGATCGTTCCCTGGCTGGTGATCTCAATGCGTGGTGAAAAGTTATAAGCCCCATCCATCAACTCGGCTTGTGCCGCATCCTCACGGTCTTGAAGGCGCTTTATCAGCGTTACACCGCAAATCTCAGCCTGCGCCTTTGTCATGCCGATGAAAACTCCGGCGCCACGCGCTGGCGCGTTACATGCAACTACTTTTGGCAGGGATTCAGGACCATCCAGCAGAGCTACAGGCAATCGCTTCGATTCGCCAAGCAGCGCTGCTTGCACCGGGAAATCGGGAACATGAATGCATCCAAACATGATTCACGCCCATTGCGGTCTTACAGTGAAATTGTTTCTTGCGCTCTGAGCAGCCTTCTTTGTGCGTGTGCGCCCCACCTCAACATTGAAATCCACATTTGAAATAAGCTGTGTATGGGACACTCCCTCTGTCCCGCTCCATTGGGCTGATGCATCCAGCTTGAGGGTAAGCGCCGCACAGCTCTGCGCAGTGGAGTAAGGCAGCAATATCATCAATGCAGTTGGGCGCGCTTCCATAACGCGTGCAAAGCGGAACCAGGTAGTGAGTGGAATTTTCCTGATTAGTCCTTCATCCGCACTAGCCAGATCAATTGCAATGACTCCAAAGCCGCCATTTTGTATAAGAATGTCTGCCGATTTGAATGCCTGTTCCACAGCTTTCATGCCAGGTTGGATACACCGGACCCAAAGCAAGCGTGACAAACAGACTCCCACGGCATGTGCCGATTCGGGATCGAAGCTGTCCGATGCATCCACGACGGCACAAAACTGTTCTTTGCCTGTCACTTGCGCCAGTAGTGACAACAGTAAAGATGTCCTGCCAGAGGTAATTCCCACTGGAGCGCATAGCTGAGTTAAAGCGCCTTTAGGGATGCCGCCCGTTTCGCGATCTATGGCCGGGATTCCGGTTTGGAAGACTTCTGGCGCGGGGCGTTCGTAAATAGTGAAAGCACCGGCAATACGGCTTTCAATATGGGAACGGATGATGGCAATAGATGACATGGCTGGGCAATTTATTCGCTTCTTATTCGCTATTAGAATAGAGAATAAGCGCGGGTGGTCAGCCTGTCAATACTTGATTTGCTTTGGTCCGATAACTCGCCAAAACTCGGAATTGTCTTAACGGGATCCTCAAGAAACGGAGGTGTCGTGTAGGATGCGAATGCGTAGTAATAGTCGCTTCCTCCCTACTCTTTCACTGCTATCCCCAGCGTCTTCATCTTTCGGTACAGATGGCTGCGCTCCAGCCCCAGGACTTCCGCCGCACGCGTGACATTGCCGTGGTTCTCATCCAGCTTTTTCAGGATGTAGTCACGTTCATAAGCCGCACGTGCCTGGTGCAGCGTGGAAAAGCCCGCCGTAGAAGAGCGACCACCTTCTCGATGGATCAGCGGCGGCAGATGCTTGCGCTCGATCTTGTGCGCCGTAGGATTCATGATGACCAGCCGTTCAATCACATTGCGCAGCTCGCGGACATTTCCCGGCCAGGAATAGCGTGTGAGTGTCTCAATGGCTTCGTCTGTGATTTCGCGCGACCGGCGGCTGTAGGCAGCGGAAAATTCTTTCAGAAAATGCTTTGACAGCAGCGGAATATCTTCTTTGCGCTCCCGCAGCGGAGGAACGTAAAACGGAATTACGTTCAGCCGGTAGAACAGGTCTTCGCGAAAATTGCCGCGCGAGATTTCTTCATCCAGGTCCTTGTTGGTGGCTGCAATCACCCGCACGTCCACCTTCACCGGATCATCATCGCCCACCGGCGTAAATTTCTGCTCGTCGAGCGTGCGCAGCACCTTGGATTGCGTCTTCAGGCTCATGTCGCCCACTTCATCCAGAAACAGCGTGCCTTCATTCGCTTTCTCGAACTTCCCTTCTTTGTCGCTGGCCGCGCCGGGCAGCGCGCCTTTACGATGGCCAAAAAGCTCGCTTTCAATCCAGTCTTCCGGAATGGCGGCGCAGTTTACTTCAACAAAAAGTTTGTCCTTGCGCAGGCTATGCGCGTGGATGGCGTGAGCCACCAACTCTTTGCCTGTGCCGGACTCGCCATAAATCAGCACACGCCCGTTCGTGGGCGCCATCACGGCAATCTCATGCCGCAGGGCCTTCATGGGAATGCTTTCACCCACAATCACGCTCTTTGCCTGGAACTGCTTTTTGAACTCGGTATTCTCCAGCCGCAGGCGATGCGCTTCCAGTGCGTTCTTCAAAACGATGAGCGTCTTATCCAGCGAAAGCGGCTTTTCCAGAAAATCGAATGCGCCAAGTTTGGTGGCGCGAACTGCGGTCTCAATCGTTCCATGTCCGGAGATGATCACTACTTCCGGCGGATCTTCCAACTGCCTGATTTTTTCCAGCGTCTCCAGGCCGTCGATGCCGGGCAGCCATATATCCAGCAGCACCACTTCGCAGAAACGCTTCTTTAATTGCTCAAGGCATGCCTCGCCGCTCTCGGCCAGCAGGACCTTATAACCTTCATCCTCAAGGACCCCACGGAGCGACTCACGGATATCGCGCTCATCATCTACCACCAGGACGCTATGCACTCTGCGACTCCGATGCCGCCATCTCTGTTGCCAGGGGCAGCTCTACCAGGAACTTTGCGCCCGCCGGCTTATTTTCTTCCACGCGGATGGAGCCATGATGGTCGTCAATGATGCGCCTCACGATGGCCAGCCCCAGTCCAGTGCCGCGCTTCTTGGTGGAAAAATATGGCAGAAACAATTTTTCTTTTACCTCGCGATTGATGCCGTGACCGGTGTCGGCAATCATAATCTCCAGGCCATCGCGGCCATCCAGCAATGACGTGGTGATATGAATTTCGCGTACGTGCGAATCGTGCATGGCTTCAGCAGCATTGTCGATCAGGTTGGCCAGCGCGCGTTTGATCGCTTCAGGATCGGCCATGGCCAGCGGCAAGTTGGAATCCAATTGTTTTTCCACGTGTATGCCATCCAGCCTGCCGTTGAACATGGCCAGCGTACCTTCCACAATTTCATTAATGTCCGCTGGCCTCGGCTGCGCCGCGGGAAAGCGCGCCAGAGAAGAGAACTCATCCACCAGAGAGCGAACGGTCTGCACGGCTTCAGTGATTGTTTCCGCGCAATCATGGATCACTTTCAATGATGCCTGGTCTGGCGACAGGCCCCGTTCCAGATGCTTCCGAATGCGCTCTGCGGAAAGCGCTATAGGCGTAAGGGGGTTCTTGATTTCATGCGCCACGCGGCGCGCCACTTCACGCCATGCAGCTTCACGTTGCGCTTTCAGCAATTCGCTATAGTCCTCAAAGACGATCACGTACCCCAACCGCTGCTTGCCGTGCTGCACCGATGACACCGTAACGCTCACATTGAGCTTGTCTTTGTCTATCGGAATTTCGAACTGCGCGGCGGTCACGGACATGCGATCAGCGCGGCGCAGGAGGTGATCCAGATCGGAAGCGGTTTCATCATTAAAGACTTCGCGCAACGTGGATCCAATCACGGGCGCTCCGCCGTTGGGCCAGAACATCCGTCCAAAAGCCACGTTGCTGTGCGTAACGCGTCTTTGCGGATCAAGAGACAGCACGCCGGTAGGAATGCTTTCCAGAATTGTTTCAATGTGCCGGCGACGCTGCTCCAACTCAGTGTTTGATTGAGTTAAAGCCCGTGCAGACTGGTCAATCTTGGTGCGGTTGGACTCCAGTTCCCCAGCCATAGCATTGAATGAAGAAACCAATTCGCCCAGTTCATCTGCGGCAGAAACTTCAACGCGGTGCCCCAGATGTCCCAGTGATATCTCGCGCGTCGCCAGCGCCAGTGCTTCCACAGGGCGTGTAACCAGTTTGGCCACAAAGAGTGAAGACCATGTGGCCACAAATAAGACCAACACCGTCAGCATGGTTAATAGCAGCATGTACAGGCCGCGAATGCGCTTTGCCTCGTGCCCCAAAGTTTCGTAGTCATGCTGGTCCTGGTTGATCTGGTTCAGCGTTGGAGAAAAGTCCTTGGGCAGCGGCAGACCGATCAGAACCTCCCCCGATTTCCCCGCTGGCGCCATGGCCACAAGATATTCGGCATTCTGGAACACCCATTTTTCCGGAGACTGTTGCAGTTTATTCAAATCGGGAAAAGACTGGCGCAGCATCGGCCAGGGCCGCGGCAGGTTCCAACTGGCTACAGGGGCGTCATCACGGATCGCCACAGCAAAACCATTTTGCAGCGTGTTCTGGTGGCGTCGAAATTCATGCAGCACGCCGCTGTAATTGGCGGTCTCGAAGGCATGCTGGATTTCCGGAGACTCCGCAATATCCATGGCCGTGTGGCGCGCATTGTCTCCTTGCGAAGCAGTGAGCAGAGCAGCCACGCGTCCCGATCCCTGATGTAACGCGTTTACCGGGCTGGAAAACCATTTATCGATTGACCGGTTCATCAGCCCGTAAGAAAACATAAACATCACAATTGCGGGTGCGAAAGACAGGACGAGAGCGCCCACCATCATGCGCGTGCGGAAGCGTGAACCCAGCACGCCCAGCCTTCGCTCGGCGTAGAGCTTAAGCAGGTTGCGGAACAGGACGAAGGTGAGCACAACCAGCAGCAGAAAAACCAGGGCTGAAAGAGCCACCAGTCCAAGAGTTTGTCCTGCGGAATCCGGTCGCAGTGGCTTTAGGTTGAAAGCCTGCTGTGAGAAAACCACGCCGAAAAGCAGGACAATGCCCAGCGCCAGCGGAATAAGCAGGGCGCGCCGTTGCGTCAACGGGAGGGAACGGTTGCTTTTATTCGGTTTCTGCTCAGACACAAAACAGCTCTCGCGCCAATTGGTAAGAATCCGCGGGAGTCCTGCGAGTCATTATAAGCTGGAGCCAAACCGTACGGAGTGGACGCCCCTCGCCATTCTTCTCGACCCGAAAAGGTGGTCTAACGCACGATTTAAGAACCTTCGATTTAACCGCGATTTATTCAATCGCATTAAATTAGTTGTGCCCAGTTTGGGTACAGAGTATTATCAATGATATACGATAGTGACCCGTGAGAG
>JBAVLE010000083.1:0-2907 GCA_049688735.1 Candidatus Angelobacter sp.
AACCAAGGTCAAGCGCCCAAACTGTGCAGAACACGACCGGGGGATAGAGGAGTCGCCGTTCCAGACAGTAGTTAGCGAGTGCCATCAAAAAGAGGACCGATATGGCAAGCAGAAGCACAGTTGTTACCCACCTGCCTTGCGCGCGCCAGCCTGAAGAAAAAAAACACGCTCATGAGAGCCCAGGCCGCGAAGCCAGCCCACACCGGCAAAGAGCAACAGCATGATCAGGAGAAGCGTCAATCGCACAACCAGGCTGTGCGGAAGCGTGCCGCAGTAAAACAATGCCATGCCAATTGTGGTTGCTGCGGCCAATCGCATGAGAAATGTGGGTCTTTGCGGGAGCAGCCGCCAGGTAAAAAGAAAGAGCAGAACGGCGTCGAGGGTAACGCGTATGGTCCAGGCAATGGCCGCTCCTTCCAGTCCATATCTCCGAGTAAGGACCCAGATGAGCCCAAAGTACACCGGCAGTTCAATCAGGTACATTTTTGCGGTAAGGTCAGGATGCCCGGCGCTTTGGACAAAGGCGAACGGCACCTGTCCAAAGCAGTTGATGAAGACGCCGGCGGCGAGCCAGCGCAGCACCAGGGTGCTGTTCTGCATAAAGCTTACGCCCAGCCAGAGCCGCAGGATTTCCGGGGCGAGGACGATAACGGTGAGGACGATCGGGAAGATGGCCAGCAGCGTGTACTTCAGCGCGCGGCTCAACAACAGTGACGCGCGTTCCGGAGCCTGAAGCAGGCTGACGGCAAAGGCGGGAAACAAAACGGCCGCCAACGCGCCCGGGATCACCGTGAGGCGGCTGACCATATCGAGAGGCGTGGTGTAATAGGCCAGGGCCGTGACCGAGAGCAGCACGCCGATGAAAAAACGATCGACGTAGGCGACGATGGGGCCAAGGATGTTGCTGGCGGTAATCCAGCCGCCAAAACGGAGCAAGGGGCCGGCTTCCGAACGCCGCAGAGCAAAATGGTGGCGGAGCTCAGGCATGACGTAAAAGCAGGCAATCAGGTGCGCAGCCAGGGCGAGGATTCGTCCTGCAACAAGAACCATGACCACAGGAACCAGGCTGTGAGAAAAAGGCAGCACCAGCAGCGGGCCGGCGAAGGAATAGATACTCAAGGGAACGCGAAGAAGGTTGGCCAAGCCGAATTTCTGCTGGGCTTCCAGCACGCCGCGCAGTCCGGAGGTAAGCGTGACCAGCGGAATGGATGCGGCAAGCAGGTAAAAGCTCCGCAATGTTTCAGCCTGCAAGTCCTGCGCTATTTTCAGGGCCTTATACACCAGCCAGGGCGAGATTCCAAAAGTGACCATGCCGCCAAAGACGCCGAGAAGAAGCATGAGCAGGGCGGCGGTCCAGACCAGCGCAGGAATGGAGTCATGCAGGCCGGCGCCAAGCCTGTCGGCAACGGCTTTTGTAACGGCGCGGCCCAAACCGAGATCAAACAGGCTGAAATAGCCGATCACGATCCAGGCCAATGAGAGCACGCCGAAACGCGCTACTCCAAGACCGTGGACCAAAAGGGGCACACAAATGATGGCAACGGCCATCGGAAGCAGCTGCCCCAGCAGGCTCCAGATCGTGCTGCGTGCTAAAACGCGACCGCTGGTAAGGCTCGACGCCTGTAATGATGTGCTCATGTAATACAAACAGCTTGTCAGAACTGACAGAACGCTAGGATACCCGAATCGGTGCCAAGCCGCGATAAGGGATATGTACTATGCGCTGTTTGGTAGTGTTGGCTGCGGTACCCACTGACAATCGCAGTTAAAGCCTTTTGAAAGAGGTGGTTCGCTTAGAGGGAATGAGGCCTGCAGCCCTCATCTCACTCGACCTTAGTGGTTACTGTGTTTGCCCGAAAATCTGAACTTCGAAAATGCCAATGTTGGTTTCGTCGCTGTCCGTGGCAATCCGCAATTTGCGGTAGCTGTTCTTTACCGGAATCACGGTCTGGGTGGCATTGGGAAATCCGCCGGACGTAACGAGTTCCCAGGTCGTGGCGCCATTGCGAAGGCCAAATAGCCGCCATCTATTGATCCCGTTGGGGTCTTGCCCAAAAGATCCCCACACTACCCTGACCGAGTCAACAAAAGTTGTGCTCCCCGGATCCAATGTGTAATCGAGGGATTTCAGGAAAGGAAAAGACCTTGTGGTTTCGTTGCCGTCTACCAGACTGGCAGCGGCCCCGTAACCGAGGAGAGTAGTGACGTCAACTGTGTTCGAAGTTGCGATGACGCCAGCCAGGGTCGGCAAGCCGGAGGCTGGAACTCCGAACAGCTGCAATTCATAAACCCCAATTGAGTTGTGAGTTGAATCAGCCACCAGGCGAAGATCAGTCACCACAGCGTCAACGTTAACACCGGACGCTGTGCTGGCCGGGAACCCTCCCTGGGAGAGGACACTCCAAGGCTGATCGGCACCATTTCTACCGAGCAACGACCAACTCATTAGATAAACGGGATTCGAGCCAAACACTCCCCAGGTAATTAAAGCCGACGAAAGATGCGTGGGAGTGGCGAGAGACACCTGATAATCCAGATGGTTATTCGAGGGATAGGCCAAACTTGAAGTGTCGCCATCGGTCAAATTCGCAGCCGCGTAGCCGGTGGCGAGAGAATGAACGGGATCTTCGACGACATTCGAGACAACAGAGAGGCTCGACTTAGGCACAGGCAGCATTTCAGTGCCAAATACGCGCACATCATAGATGCCGAGATTGTTGAATCCATCGGCGACGATCCGCAGATCCGTAGCTGCCGTGTTCAGGGGTATGTCCATCGTGCTCTGTGCAGGAAAACCGCCACTTGCAAGAACCTGCCAGGCCTGGCTGCCAAAGCGCCCTTGCAAACTCCAGCTCTTTACGTAAAGTGGGTTACTGCCGTAGCTGCCCCAGTCAATTGAGACAGCGC
>JBAVLE010000084.1:0-49155 GCA_049688735.1 Candidatus Angelobacter sp.
ATCCGTGCCCGCACCAGGTAGGCAATATGTTTTGAAATCATCTGCTGCGAGAGTGCAAACGGTTCCGTCAATCCATGCACAGTAGCGGGCCCATGTGAGAGCCGTTCGATCATCGCCCGGCGGGTTGGATCAGACAGAGCCGCAAATGTTGTATCCAATCTATCCACAACCATATGGTAGTGGATTATCCGTCGATGTCAAGTGCGAATTTTGGAGTTCCCGATTTCTGTTCCTGATCTCTGAACAGTGACGCCTGGACTAATTCATGCTGCACAATGCGCCGCGTATCGCAGCTGGGTCTGCATGGTTTAACAAATAGGCTTCCTTGAGCAATTACTCATTAACCTGACAATTAGAGTGACACCACAACCTGCGCAGCGAGCGCGACCCGTCACGTTCGAGCCCTGGTATCAGGTTCGGGGGCTGCGGATTGCCGTTGGAACCTGTTCTCGATGTATTGCCGAGCGCCCGTTGGGCAAGTGATCTTTGCCAATAGCGCTTCCTACGACCTCCGCGATGAGTGGTAAATCGCCAATCCACTCATCGAGGAGATTAGTACCGGGAAGGGAGAGCTCTTGCGGCTGGCCTTTTGGCTTTTTCTAGACCTCTGAATACCCTGGGTGCCACTCAGAACCGATCTCCCGATTACGCGCGATTACCAGATCATCCGATCTTTCCTAATCAGTGTCATCCGTCGTGTTGATCAGTGGTAAGGTTCGCTTTTCCGATCCCAGCGATGTCGGCGATTCCGGCGATCACGGCATGAACTAAGACGCGCGGCGCAAAACCGCCGCGCCTCAACTTGTCATCCTGAAAGAGCGGTCGTTTTTGCCGCGAAATGAAGGATCTAATTGGCGAAGCCATCTGCCCCCTGCCCCCATTTTTCAACCTTTGTTGCAAACAAAGCACTTCCCCAATTCGACGCTTGGGCGACCCTTGCGTGACGCTTGGGTGGCCCTTGCGTGACCCTTGGGTGACCCAATCCCAATCCCAATCCCAATCCCAAACCCAGTCGGCAGAGGGTTTCAAGCCTGTGCCTTTGGTTTTGATTTGGCTAACTGCTAGTTGCCAATTGCTAGCTGCTATTTATCAAAGGGCGTTTGATCACACATCGCCCTAGGGCGCTGCCGAAATATAGCCGATTTCTTGCGGCGAATCAATAGCGAATTTCGCCCTTGGATTAATTTCCAGTTTGCCTGATGCCAGTACCTACGAGTTCACAACGTCCGTAACCATTGTGTTCCGAAGAGCGGACAAGAGTGCCTTTTCTGTAAATTCCTACGCTTTCTTCGTAACGGAGCGTCGCCCAGTTGAAGGTATATCGGATTTTCAGTACAGCACCTTTTTCCTGTTTCATGTCACCCTCGAAGAGGTAGGACTCGCCATCTTTGTCCAAGGTAATGGGACCGCGTGGTACGCCTTTGTAGTACGTGCGGAGGTAAATGAATCCTTTGTCCAGCTCAGTTTGCTGCGATTTTGGAAGTTTCTTGTATTGGCGTTCGTCTATTAGAAATTGGCGCACAACGTCGCTCTGACTAAAGATAAAAAACTTGCCAGTGTCTTCATCTGGGAAGCACGCATAACCTGCTGCTTTCCGATCCAGCCCACCTGCCTTATAAATCTCGTTGTAATAGTCTCGTGCCGTGGTTCCAAAGACCACGCCATAGAAAGCTAACACCATCAGAATCGTCTTCATTTCCCATTCCGATAAACTCATATCAGAGTAGTCGAGTTACTTGTCGAAATCTCGTCGCTGTGCCAATGCATTTCTAATGTTTTCCCCCAGTGCTTCACGAACGGACTGCGATTTCTCTTGCATTGTACGCATAGCCCTGTCGAATTTGTTCCTGTCTAGCACTCCGCCTTTTATCCGCGCATCAATTGACTCAACAATATCTCTAACGGATTCATGAGAATCGCCTTCACCATGCGCCGCGGCACTTAGGCACAGCTTTATTTCTCCGAACAGACCCCTTAATGAATCATGCTGCGGAATCAAATAGAACGCTTCACGGTGCTGATTGTAGTAATAGTCGTAGTGCTCCAAGATAATCCGAGACGACATCAGTTTTACGGTCTCCGCTGGCACATGTCGGGCTTCGTTGCAAAGTTCATAGATTCGAACTAATTCGAAGTACAGCATTTTGAAGGCGCGTTTTGCCGTTAAGCGTCTCGCGATACTGTTCCGTAAAGGTTCAGCGACAATTCCGGTCACCAGTGCCAGGATCGCGGTGACGAGGATCTTGACCCACTCCGGCGTTACAGGGATCGCGATCGAGGCCAGAATATCCATTAGGGGAACCATTTTGTTTGAGCCATCGTTCAAAGCACATCGTCATGTTATCGCGGAATCTTGGGGTTTGATCAATAGTAACAAGAGAATAGCCAGCTAACACGCTTACTCATTGCACGGCCGCGCAAGAAGGGTTCAGCAGTCCCCAAAAGCTTTGCGCCACTCAGAAAACGTGGCTTGCACCAAGATTTAAAAGCCTTGAGATTTCACGCTGGCGAGGTTAATATCGTCAGCCCTTTACGTTAATTAAGAAACGCGAAGCTTCGTATCTTGTTGATTGTCCGTCGGAGTTTCTTATGGAAAATAGCCGGGATGAGAACCCAACTCAGTTTACAAATGCTGACTTAGAGCGCCTGAAGGCAGATCGGGACTATGAAATTAGAAAGCAAGAGCTAAAGATTCGAGCTGACGAACTTTATTTAAAGCGCGAGGAGTTGAAGAAAACTCGTTGGCAAAATCCGATCTTAGTTTCGTTGTTGGCCGGTCTCCTCACCCTAGCTGGCTCATCGGCACATGACAAGTGGCAAGAGTCAAATTTGCGAAAGACTGAACATGAGAAAAATATTGTTCAGATTATGCTCGCAGCGCAATCTGAAAATGATCCCGTCAAAATGCGGGAGATGCTATTGCTGGCAAGCCAAATGGGAGTCATCGACGTACAGCCAGCCAGAATAAAGGGATTCGTCGCATCAAAGAGCTCCGA
The DNA here is from genome assembly GCA_049688735.1 of Candidatus Angelobacter sp. Lineage (GTDB taxonomy): Bacteria > Acidobacteriota > Terriglobia > Terriglobales > Acidobacteriaceae > Angelobacter. The sequence goes on from JBAVLE010000084.1 coordinate 2,997, forward strand.
CGACGAAACACTTCCCCATCTTCCCCCGTTAGTTGCAGAGCTACTAGGCGAGAGTTATTGGATGGAAGGCCGAGGTGTCACAAAAGACTATAAAAAGGCAATGAAGGCTTTTCAAATGGCGGCAGATCAGGGCAATGCAAGAGCTGAAGCTAACATTGGATGGATGTACGAACTCGGGCTAGGGATACCGTCCAACTGTTCAGAGGCGATGAATTGGTATCGAAAGGCTGTCCAGGATGGCGATGCAATTGCAAATTTCAACATCGGACGGTTGTACGGCGGGGAGTGTTCCACTTTTCCTAGAGATCCGAACCAAGCTAAACAATGGTACGAAAAGGCGGCAGCACTTGGAGTGTCAGGAGCCGCTGAAGCGCTTAAAAAGTTTTAGTGATCCTGCGCCATACTCAAAAACGGAAAACCTTCCCCCAGGATGAGTGCAAGCCGCACTGGCTAAAGCGAAGGGGGACCCTCCAAAGCCCAGCAGGTAAGCTCCTTTCGCAGTCCCGGTCACCCGATCACGCGATCACTCGATGTCCCGATCTTTTTCCTGATCAGTGTCATCCGTGTAAATCAGTGGCAAGGTTTTGCCTTTCCGATCTCCCGATTACGCGCGATCACCCGACGTCCCAATCTGAATCTCCCTATTCCTTCCGCGCACCATCTCTGGTATTCTCATAGGTTTTTCGCAGGGATGTAAATAACATGCCGGAGCATCGGGGCAGGCAATACCACAGGGCGCGGGTAGGGGAGACGCTGAAGGAAGAGATCGGCGTCATTATCGAAGGTGAGCTGGGCGATCCGCGGATTGCTTTGTGTACCGTAACGGAAATCGCGCTGGCTCCGGACGGAAAGAGTGCGCGGGTTTATATTGAGGTTGCAGGCGATGAGCGCGAGCAAGAGCAAACTGTAACGGCCATTAACGCGGCCAAGGGCTATATCAAGCGCGAGCTGCTGATCCGGTTGGGAGTGAGACACGTGCCGGAGCTGAATTTTTTGTTGGATAAGTCACAGGAGTATGGATCGAGAATTGACGATTTGTTGGGCCGAATCAAGAAACGCAAAAAGAAATAGGGGCCATGGACCAGCTCGCACAGGTCTTACAGGAAATTCAACAGCGCCGGCGTTTTCTGGTGACTTCGCACGCGCGGCCTGATGGTGACGCCATTGGGTCAACACTGGCGCTGGCCCAGATCCTGCGCAAAATGGGCAAGAGCGCTGATGTCGTGCTGGCCGATCCTGTTCCGGTTATTTACAAGCCTCTGCCGCAATCGGAGGCCGTTGGTCCCACAATAAAAGCGGCTGGCGATTACGACGCTGCCATCATCCTGGAGTGTGACAGCGTGCAGCGCACGCGGCTGCAAGGGCTGGAAGATAAATTCTTGATCAGCATTGACCACCACATCAGCGCCAAGCCGTTTGCGGACGTGAATTGGATTGATCCCAGCGCTGTGGCGACGGCGGAATTGATCTTCCGTCTGGCCCAGGCAGCGCAGGTAAAGCTAACGCCGGAGATCGCGACTTGTCTTTATACCGCGGTGCTGACCGATACTGGATCATTTTCCTACTCGCCGACGAGCGCCTGCACTTTTGAGCTGGCCAAATACCTGGTGGAGCATGGCGCGGATCCCAGCAAGATTGCTCACAGCGTCTATTTTTCCGCTCCCATGTCAAAGATGTGCCTGCTGGGCGCTGCGCTCTCAACGCTGCAGCGCGATGGCGCTGTTTCATGGATGTCCGTTACGCGGCAGGACATGGAGCGCTTCGGCGCGCTCGATGAAGATTGCGAAGGTCTTGTCAACTACGCGCTTGGCATCGCGGGGGTTGAGGTAGCGATATTTTTCCGCGAAGTGGCGCATGAGCGCATCAGGGTCAGCATCCGCAGCAAGGGAGCAGTGAACGTGGCGGAAATCGCGCAGAAATTTGGCGGCGGCGGCCATGAATGCGCCGGAGGATTTTCCACGGAAGGGCCGGTGAAGGCAGCGGCTACGCGCGTGCTGGCAGAGTTGCGCGGGAAAAGCGGTACTTAGTATTGGTAATAAGTATTTGGTAATTGGCTGCAAGCACGCGACTGTACTCCATGGGATATCACTGTACTCGAGTTTTAATACTTAGCATTGGCAACAAGCGTTGATCGTATACCGCGTACTGTATTGATCTTCCAAGCAAAGCCAAATACCAAATACTAATTACCAATGGCCGCCTTTCAATGACTGCTGATCGCACCAAATTGCTGGCCATGCAGCTCGCGCTTGTCGCGGGCGTGTGCTATTTCTTTTTCTTTTTCGGGCTGGGCGCATTTGGCCTCACCGGCGCGGACGAGCCGCGCTACGCGCAGATTGCCCGCGAGATGCTGGCCCGGCATGATTGGATCGTCCCCACGCTGAACGGCATTCCGTGGCTGGAAAAACCGGCGTTGCTCTACTGGAAGATGATGAACAGCTACGCCATCTTCGGCGTGAGCGATTGGGCTGCCCGCATTCCGGCGGCTTTCCACGCGACTGCGGTCGTCTTCGGAATATTCTTTTTCATGCGGCGTTTCCGCTTTGCCAGCGAACTGGATGCCGCCATGATTGCCGCGTCGTCCGCCGGGATGATCGGCTTTGGACGTGGTGCGTCGACCGACATGCTTGTCTCCGCACCATTCGCCCTGGCCATGATGTGCTGGTGGACTTGGCATCAGACCAGCAAAAAACTCTGGCTGGTGATCTTCTATGGACTGTTGGGCGTGGGCGCTTTAGCCAAAGGCCCGGTGGCTCCTGCGTTGGCTGTGCTGGTGGTGGTCGCGTATGCCGTGCTGCGGCGCGACGGCAAAATTTTTGTCCGCAGTCTCTCCATCCCAGGCTTTGTTTTGTTTTTTGCCATCGTGCTGCCCTGGTATCTGGCGGTGCAGCACAAAGTCCCGCAGTTCTTCCGCGTCTTCTTTATTGAGCATAATCTTGAGCGCTTTGGCACCAATCTCTATCAGCATTCACAGCCGTTCTGGTATTACATTCCAGTTTTTCTGCTGGCTACTATTCCCTGGACGTTGTTTGCTGTTCCTGCGCTGATAGATGCCGGAAAAAATGCGTCGAAGGGTTGGCGCACAAATCCGGAGCCAATGACAATCGACGCTAATGCGCAAGCGGATGACGGTCTGACCAGCTTCCTGTTTATCTGGATCGTCGTGCCCATCGTCTTTTTCAGCATCTCTCGCGCCAAGCTGCCCGGATACATCTTGCCCGCGATCCCCGCTGCTGCCCTGCTCACGGCTGATTATGTGCATAGACTCAAAGCTGTCCCGCGATTGCTGACATCTTTTCACGCATTGCTTTGCGCTGTCTTGATGGTTGCGGCTCTCATGGCTCCCTTCGCCATGGCCAAAGTACAGCCTCCTTCTTACATGGGAATCTTTATGGCGGTCACCGGCGGAGTTATCGCGTTCATGGTCCTGCTGATGGTCCGGCGTGAGGGAATTCGCGTTTTGCACTTTGTCACACTTGTCCCAACAATTCTGGCAGTTGCTTTCTTGCTGCGACCGGCGGCAGCGACGATTGACCGCACGCAGTCAGCTCGGCCTATCAATCAGCGCCTAACGGAACTTGGAGTGCCCGCCAACGAGACAGTCGCCAGCTTCAACGTAAAGCGTCAAGTCGCTTACGGGCTGGATTTCTATCGCAACCAGCCGATCAGCCATTATGAGCAGGAGGGACCTCTCGACATGCCGTCCGGCGTCCCTTCAGTCAGGCATGTTGTCGTCGCCAAAGAGGGGAGTCTGGGCGCGGTGCAGGCTGTGGCAGGCGACCGGGAGGTCAAGTCTATTGGGACTTTCCCCCCGCAGCATCTGGAGTTTTTTGAGGTAAGCGCGGCAAAGTAAACGCTGGCAAGTGGCGCTGCTGGTTCCTACTCATTTGGTTCCATTATGGATACAGGCTTTGATTAATTCCCGGACCAAAGCTAGACTCTTAGCTCGCCGCCAGTTACGCTAATGACTGGGCGCTAATGGAACGTTTTCATGGGCCTTCATACCCCTATCGAGACACACCGGGCACACCCTTTTGGCGTGGAGATTCTGGACCTAAGGCACTTCAGCTCCCATAACCTGCGTCCTTTGCTGGAGCGGGAAACGCTTTTATGGGCGCAGATGATGTCATGGGACTACCGGCCTTCCGCCGAGATGATTCTGCGTTATATCGACTCCAAAATCCTGCCCGGATACGCTGCCGTGGAAGATGGCCACATTGGCGGATACGCATTTTTTGTCTATGAAGGCAGCAAGGGTGTGATTGGCGATCTTTACGCTGACGATTCCATCCGCGTCCCCGGCGATACGGTAGAAAATCGCCTGGCGGTGCACGTGATCAACACTTTGCAGCAATCGCCCGGGATACAGCGCATTGAAGCGCAGCTATTGCCGCATGAATCCGGCGTGCTCAGCGAGCCATTTTTGGCCGAAGGTTTCCGCCAATACCCGCGGCTGTTTATGACGCTGCCGCTCAGGACCAGCGCACGGCCGGAAATTGCCGCGCTGCATGACATTGAGTTCCGTCGCTGGGGAGAACAGGATTTCCAACCTGGCGCGGCGGTGATCACCACAGCGTATCGCGGCCATGTTGACTCAGAGATCAACGATCAATACCGCAGCCTGAACGGGTCACTGCGTTTTCTGAACAACATTGTTCGCTTTCCCGGATGCGGCGTGTTTGATGCGCATGCTTCCTTTGTGGCCCTGCACAAGCCAACGCGCTCAATAGCCGGCTTGCTGCTTTGCTCGCGCGTCCGCGAGGATGTTGGTCACGTGACGCAGGTTTGCGTCTTGCCGGAGCTTCGCGGCCGCAGGATTGGTGAGTGTCTTCTTGGACTATGCACGCAGGAGTTGCGCTCCCGTAACTTCCTGGGCCTAAGCCTTACCGTGACTGAGGCGAATGTAAAAGCCGTAGAACTCTACCGCCGCTTGGGCTTTGAAACTCGCCGCCGTTTTGACGCGTTTGTGTGGGAAGGGTAAAACCTTTGCCGCAGATTTGCGCTGATGAACGCTGGTAGGAAACGAAGCCGCGAATTTCGCGAATCAACACGAATCGAAGCCGATCAATTGGTGATCGGTAATTTAAAATAGCGGCGCATTGCACGGCTCCATCAGAATCTTTATTTTCAGATGATTTCGTGTGTGTTCGCCTTGATTCGGCCTAACTTTCCCTGCTTATGCCGGATATTTCTCTGCCTGATCTGCGCTGATCTGCACGATCAGCCCCGAAATTAGTTCCTGGTCACGTTGGCCGCCGACTTAAACGAGGCGCCGGAAGAGTCCCAACCCTTGATAATCAGTTGGTGTGTGCCGACTGCAATCGGCAGAGTCGTATCCGCTGTTGCCGTGGATGACTGGAATTTGAGCACGCCATCGAGATACACCTGCGTCGCCACAACCGGATAGCCGGAGGAAGACGTTCCGGTCGCACGAACAGAGGTTGCAGTAGTCGAAGTAAATGCAGGGCTGCCGATGGTGACAAATTGCGGCTTGACTACAACTGTCGCAATGGTGCTGGATGAAGCGCCCAGGTTGTCAGTCACCGTTGCTTTAACCGTATATGTCCCGGCGACCTTGTACTGGTGGGACGCGCTGGCGGCCGTGGCTGATGATCCGTCGCCAAAAGAAATAACCGTGCTGGCAATAGTGCCGTCAGAATCAGTCGAGTTGGCAGTCGAAGCGGTGACTGATCCTCCTACCAGAATCGATCCTGAAGAAAGAGTCAGCGCCGCGACCGGCGGCTTGTTGATAGAGACCGCAAGCTGCTTAGAGAAGTTCCGTCCCGCATTGTCCCAGCCCTTTACCAGCAGCGAGTGTGGTCCGCTGGCGAGTGTAACAGTGGCATTGAGATTTGCGGAGTTCACCGAATAAACAATCCTTCCGTCCACATAGATCTGCATGGCAACAACTGGAAAGCCTGAGAATCCGCTGGCGATAACGTGGACTTGTGAGGGCAGCGCCGCGCCGCTGGCGGGGCTGCTCACGATGACCTCTGGGGCTTTCACGGTTACGCTGGTTGTGGCCGTTGAGGAAGTGCCTGAATTGTCAGTAACTGTAGCCGTAAGTGTATAAACGCCAGCGGTGGAAAACGCGTGCGACGCGGTAAGCCCGCTGGCCGATGTGCCATCGCCAAAGCTTAGGACCGAGCTTGCAATGGTGCCATCGGGATCAGAAGATCCGGCTGCGCTCACGCTGATTGTGGCTGGTGCATAAGCAGAACCGGGAGTTGCCGCAATTGCTGCGATTGGAGGCTGGTTGCCGCCATTTGAAACCACAATCGCCGCCGTCTTGCTGGCTGTAGCGCCCAGATTGTCCGTAACTGTTCCGGTGATCGTATACGTGCCTGCGGCGCTGTATGTGTGTGCAGCACTGGAGCCGCTAACAAGCGCGCTGCCATCGCCAAAGTTGATCGTGCTGGCTACGATTGTTCCATCCGGATCGGTTGAGCCGACAGTTGAAGCGGTGATGCTGGCGGGTGCAGCCACTGATCCCGTCACTGAAGTCTTGGTCAATGAATTGCTAATGCTCAATGCTGCCGTGGGCGGCTGGTTGGTTATGGTGACCTGCACGCCGCCCGACATCTTGTTTGTGAGTGTAGCCTTGCCAACGGCTTTGACAAAGATGATGTAATTTCCGGCATTCAGGCCAAATGGGGCCAGATCAAGCGAACTCTTCGTGGTGGGAAGATCAGCCAGCCACATCAGATTAGCGCCGTCTTGTGAAGCGAATACGGTGAAGTGGTCCAGGGTATTCATTTGCCCTGTAATGCTCCAGGAAGCCACGGTTCCGGCCACGGTAGCCGAGACGGTCACGCAATTATCGATGCCGCTTTCAATCTCCGATCCCTCTTCATAGTCGTTCCAGGTCACCAATTGGATTCCTAGCATCTGTTTCGTAGTCGAGTAATGCTTGCCGGCATCAGCAACAGTCTGCAGCCAGGTCTGGCCGCAATGTTGGTCGATAATGCGATTGCTGCCCCATAATGCCAGCGTGTCATTGAAACCTTTGTAGACGGAGCCGGTGGAATACTCAATTGGGAATGCCAGTGCCGTGTTGTAGTAGTTATCCAGGTAACTGATGGCCATCGGGTTGGTGGCAGATACCGTTGTTGGCTCGACCCAGGAAAAAGCTCCGCTGGTCTGAGGTTTGGTAAATCCGCTCCCATTGCGGAAGATGAACATCGGGTTGCCTGCTACGCCCGCGCGAACCCGCGTCCAGTCAATGGCATAGGCTTCATGGCCAAACAAGTAGACAACAGGTCTTCCACCGCTTGTTAGGTACGCAGTCGAAACCGAATAGGTGACGTTGGCATAGTTCAGGTCATCGATAAGCGTCTGGGTGACATCGCAACCAAGGGTGGCAGCACAGGTCTTAAGCGCACCGGCATCATGCATAATGGCAAAATTGAAGCCGGGATGAAGCTCAGACTGGTGCATAAAGGCCTGAACTCCCTGATCATAGGAAGCAAAATTCTTACTCGATTCGCCGCGCCCATACCAGTCGATGACGGCTCCGTCGATTCCACGGCTTAGCATGTCATTCACCTGCTTTTGCACCTGCAGGAGGTCGCTGGAAACGTAGCCGACGTTCATATGGTCGCCAAAGCCAAACCAGGGAACCAGATGGGCGTAAATTTTGGCGGTGGATCCGGGGTAGAGCAGACTGCGGATGGGAGCTTTGCTGATGTTGCTAGCGCCCAGATTGTTATTGGTCTGCGTGATAAAACTATTGGCCGCGCTGGTGTTGTTTGAGGTCTCCGCTGCAAGGGTGGTGGTGGCTTTAAAAGTGGTTGCCGCCGACGCTAAAAGCGACGAAAAGACGATGAGAACGGCGACCCATATGGCGTAAATTCGCACAAGACACCCCCGGACATGCGTCACCCAAAAAAAGCGACGAAATGAGCGTGAAATCGATGAATTTTTTTAGTTCTATTGCAGATGTGTGCGGATTCTAGCCCAATTTGCTGTAACCCCTATCCGCAAAAGCTCTAAGCTTTTCACCATCATTTACCCTAGGGAACTACACAGAATGCCCGAGCAGTGCAGGTTAGGGAACTAGGACACGTCCTAATGGCCGAGTCGGGCGTAGGTTATCTGGAGCAACGGACGGGCGGAAATTTGCGTCTAATCAAAGCTGAAACATAGGATGAGATTGTGTCTGGATGCCCGACCAGATGAGAAAGGGATTATGAGCGCTCAACCCAAGACTGAGTCAGCGGCGAAAATTCCCGCAGAAATCAATACCAAGTTAAGGTCGCTGGCACACGATCTCAGCAATTCCGTTGAGACCATCATGCAGGCTTCTTACCTGTTGGCCCAGCTTAGCCTGGACGAAAATGCCAAGAAGTGGGCAGACCTCATTGATAAGGCCAGCCGGGATTGCGCCAAAATCAACCGCGACATTCGGGATATTTTGAAAGCCAGCGCTTAGCTTTCCGGACCGCCGGTTTCTTGCTCAGTGGCTAGGCGACACGCTTTGAGGCAGCATTTGTCCGCAGGAAATCCTGGGCGGTGCGATAGCCCTCCAGCGTTCCTACATCCATATAGCTTTCACCCGCAAACTTGCCCCGCACTGGATTACCGGCGGCAATAAAGGCGTTCAGTAGCTCTCCCAGATAATTGTCTGCCTGGTGGCGGGATTCCCATAGCAGTCTCAGGCGGTGGAACGCCTCTCCGCGCGCGGTAACAGCGCCCCAAATCCAGTGAGAGCGCGCATCCTGCTTCTTCACCTGGACTTCCTGGACATAGCCCAGATCGTCGCAAATCACCGCGTCAAATACTGACGGATTCGACACGGGGAAGAGCACCAGATTGCATTCCGCCCCGCTTGGCGCAAGGGCTGGCGCATAGGCGTTTTCCGGAAACCAGATTGTATCCGGCAGGCCGATCAAAACCTGGTCATGCTGGCGGGCAAAAGGTTCAGCGCGAAAGAGCGCGTCACACAATCCACGTGGCTGCTGCTGGACGACGTAGAAAATTTCTGCCGCATAGTCGCGCTCAGCGTAATACTTCACAATGTCAGTCTTTTCAGCCGAGATGACCATGCATATCTGGCTGGCCCCGGCGGCGATCATCCGTTCGACAAGATATTCTGAGACGGCTTTGGGGCGCTCCACGCCTGCGACCATCCGCGAGCCCACCGGCAGCAGTTCCTTGGAGCAGCCCAGCGGCTGAATACGTTCTCCGGCCCCTGCGGCCGGTATGATTCCGATCATTGGACTACCTCTTTCTTCATGGATGCGTTCGCGCCAGAACGCGCCTCGTCGAAGTATTGCAAGAGCTGGTGTGCGCGAACATTGCCGGTGTGCTCATCGAGCGTCCGCTGGCGTGCCAGGGCAGCCATGGACTGCAACTCGTCATCCGGGGAACGGAGAGCAGCTTCAACATCTTCCGCACTGGTCACAACAAGAAGCTGGCTTTGCGGATCAAAGAATGAATCCAGCCCTCCCCAACTATCGGTAATCAGGGGAGTGCCGCAAGCGGCGGCTTCAAAGAATCGTCCGGAAGGGCACCAGCCGTTAGCTGCCATTTCTCCGCGGGTAATGTTCAGGGTGAGGCGTGAGGATGAATAAAAGCGGGCGTGGTCCGCCGGCGCTACGTGCTCCATGCGGCGAACATTTTCCGGCCATTGCCAGTTCCAGGGATAGAGTGAGCCGGCGAGCAAAAACAGCTTCTCCGGATGGCGGCGCGAAGGCTCCAGCAGCAATTCGTCAACTTTGGCCTGGCGGTCAGGCGAATATGTTCCCATGTAGCTCAGGTCGCATTGAAATTTGGCTATCGGCAGGACGCGGGAGTAATCGTCCGGATCGACACAGCCATAAAGAGGTCTGACTATTCGGGCGTGATATTCATCTTCCAGCGTGCTCAACGCCTTTCCGCCGGTAAAAGAAAGCACCAAATCAAATTCCTGGACTTGGCCGGCCTCCAGATATTCGACCGAGCCATGGCCTAGATTATTCAGCGTCACAGGCGTATCCAGATCGTAAAAAACGCGCAGAGGACGATCTAAATCCAAAATTTCGTCGTTGATGAGCCGGCCTTCCGGCAGAAAGCTGGCGGTTATCACCACGTCAGAGTCCGCAGCAACTGAAAGAGCGTGGCTGCGGACACTTGCCCAATCTGAGTAGAGAGTCAATTGGCAGTAGTCGCAGGAATCAAAATCGCGCCGCGAACTGTAGTAAGGAACATTTTTCTCAAAGAAATGTACTTGATGACCCAAGCGAGCCAGCGCGCGGATAATAGCGCGATAAGGAGTGGCATGCCCGTTACCCCATGAGGAGGAAAGCGTCAGGCCAAAGACAGTAATCTTCACTCGTTCAGGGTCCTTGAGCGGCTGAAAACCCGCGATTGTGAGATGTAATCCTCGCCAGAGCCGTTGCCGGAACAGTTTTCGGGTGCGATCCATTGGCTGGTGGGTTTACACTGCAAATGCACTCATGGCCAATGAGAAGCTAGCACCGAAAGCGTATGACCAACAGCCGCAGCCCGCGCGGAAGGTCGATCTCTCCAGCTATTGCCCCAATTGCGGGACACAAATGCGTGAATCACGCTGCAAAATGGTGTGCAGGACCTGCGGTTTCTTTCTAAGCTGCAGCGACTTTTACTAAAGAGTTCACCGCTGAGATACTGAAACACGGAGAGATCGCCAGCCTGACAGGCATTGAACATTTTGTTGTAGAACGCCATCAGGGCTGCGCCGTGATGCGGCTGCTTTCTGCTGATGGCACGAACAAGCTCGGGATTGCCTGCATCAACGCTCTGAATGATGCCGTACAAAAACTCAGGATGAAGGCTGAAAGCGGCGATCTAAAGCGACTGATCATCACCGGCAACGCCAAATTCTTTTCCGCCGGGGCCGACCTGAATGAGATTTCGCAACTCACGGCAGCGCAAGCCTTTGAGTTTTCCCGCGCCGGCCAGGCGCTCATGCAGGCAATCGATCAGTTTCCGGCGCCTGTGATTGCTGCCGTTCGCGGCTACTGCATGGGCGGAGGTATGGACTTGGCTTTATCATGCGATTACCGCATCGCGGCGCCGAACGCAGTCTTTGGACATCGCGGCGCTAGCTTGGGCGTGATGACCGGCTGGGGCGGAACACAGCGCCTTCCGCGGCTCATTGGCAAGACCAGGGCAATGCAAATGTTTCTGCTGGCAGAGATGGTGAAGGCCGATGAAGCCTTGAGCATTGGGTTGGTGGATAAGATTGCGGATGACCCAGTATTTATCGCACGCTCGGGGAGCATAATCGATGAAAAGTAAACTCAGGGCTCTCATGCTGGCGTTCGGGCTAGCAATAAGTTTACTACCGCTGGTATATCTGTTCGCCTACTTCTTGATATTTAGTGACCTCAAAACTCCCCCTAACTCAACGGACGGGCAAGCCGGGCTCCCAGAATTCCTGAGATTCATTTATTCGCTTGGAACCGCTGGAGCGTGCGCATTTTTGGGGTGCTTAATCGCATTGTGGCGCTTCTGGCCGCGTAAGAATTTGGTGGGCTTGAAAGAAAAGAAAAACTGACCCGGCTTAGCAGGCGATGCATTTCCTTGAAGCTTCCATGCTTTCAGGTTTTACGATTCTGCTCCCGTAGAGAGACGCAGCCTGTTCGCCTCTACTTTGCGACTCCTTCTGGTTTTGGGTTTCTTATGATGAATTTACCGGCTGCTCCAAGAAGGAATACGCAATGCAACGAATTCGTAGCTAGAATAACCATTCCTAATGCACACAATTCTCATCGTCTTTCTCGCGGGACTAATTGCCGGCGCAATGAACGCTGCCGCAGGCGGAGGCTCATTTGTATCCATCTCGGCCCTGATTTACGTTGGAATTCCATCAGTCTCGGCCAACATGTCGAGCACCATTGCTTTGTATCCGGGCAGCCTCACGAGCGGGTGGGCGTACCGCAGAAATTTTCACCCAATCCTTAACGTCTCATTGAAAGTCATGATCCTGGCGACTCTGGCCGGCGGATTTGGCGGCGCAATTTTGCTGCTTCTGACGCCGAGTTCCGCCTTTGACAAAATTATTCCCTGGCTCCTGCTGCTGGGTTCATCAGCGTTTGCTTTTGGGCCATGGATCGGCAAATGGCTGCATAGGTATTGGCGACCCCACACCACTTTTCTAGTGGTAGCCCAATTTCTGCTGGGAATCTATGGCGGCTACTTTGGAGGCGCAGTGGGCATCATGATGATGGCCGTCTGGAGCCTTCTTGGTCTTCAGGATGTTAAAGCAATGAATGCTGTAAAGGTGGTCCTGGTGGCCGCAGCAAACACCATCGCCGTCTTGTGCTTTGCGCTTGTGGGATCGGTGGCCTGGCGCGAAACGCTGGTCATGCTCATGGCTGCGGCACTGGGAGGATACGCCGGAGCCCGCCTTACTTTACGGCTCAGTGGGTGGCAAATTCGCCTTGGCATCAGCATGATTAATTTTGCGATTACGGCGGTCTTTTTCTACACCCGGTTCTTCAGATGATTTTGCGGTCGATGAAGGGGTAAAGTCGACACAAGATCATTGACGGAGAGGTAGCGTGTTATGTATCAATCTTCGCGGATGAATACGCTCTGTTTGTTCTTACCAAAGCATTTCTCTGATCAGCGGAAATCATCATTCATGTCATCAGCGGTAAGGTTTTGCATCTCAGGTTTGCGCGCCTTTCTCTCTCTCATTTAATCTAAATGGTTTGCCTAACCTCTATGGCTGATCAGATACCCAAGCTCCCTACGAAAATCGACGCTACCTCCACCCGCTTTGAGAAGAACATGCGCGCCATGGCGGAACTTGTGGCCGCAGTGCGCAGGGAAGAGGAAAAAATCGGCCTAGGCGGCGGCGAAAAAGCCATTGAGTCGCAGCACAACAAGAAACGCTTGACCGCGCGCGAGCGTATCAACCTGCTTATTGATCGCAACACGGAGTTCTTTGAACTCGGGCTCTACGCCGCGTATGAGATGTACGAAGAGTGGGGCGGCGCGCCTTCAGCGGGCGTGGTAACTGGACTCGGCCGCGTGCATGGACGGCTGTTTATGCTGATTGTGAACGATGCCACGGTCAAAGCCGGTGCGTTCTTCCCCATGACGGCCAAGAAGGTGATCAGGGCACAGAACATCGCCATTGAGAACCATATTCCTACAATTTATTTAGTGGATTCAGCGGGTGTGTTTTTGCCGCTGCAGGAAGACGTGTTCCCTGATACGGACGATTTTGGGCGGGTGTTCCGCAACAATGCGGTCATGTCCGCCATGGGAATTCCGCAGATCACGGCGATTATGGGCATGTGCGTGGCCGGTGGGGCGTATCTGCCGGTGATGTGCGACACCATATTAATGACGGAAGGCAGCGGACTTTTTCTGGCCGGGCCAGCGCTGGTGCAGGCCGCTATCGGCGCAAAGTATTCTGCGGAAGAGCTGGGTGGCGCGCAGATGCACGCGCAGATCGCCGGTACGGTGGACTATCGCGAACCCAATGACCATATCTGCCTTGAGCGCATACGCTCCGTGGTGAGCAAGCTTGGCCACAAGCCGGGTGCGCCGTTCAATCGCGTGAAGGCCGAGCCTCCTGCATACGCGGCGGAAGAGATTTACGGAATTTTTGAGGCCGACGGCATGCGCCCGTACGACATGAAAGAGATCATCGCGCGCATTGTGGACGGAGCCAAGTTCGACGAGTACAAAGCCGAGTACGGCAAGACTGTGATTTGCGGGCTGGCGCGTATTGGCGGATTTGCCGTGGGCATCGTTGCCAATCAGGCATCGTCAGCCCAACAGACTGATGCCAGCTCAGGCGAAAAGCACATGGAGTTTGGCCGCGTGATCTATACGGAAAGTGCCGAGAAGGCCGCGCGCTTCATTATGGATTGCAACCAGAATCTGGTACCGCTGATTTTTCTGCATGACGTAAACGGCTTTATGGTAGGCCGCGATGCCGAATGGAGCGGCATTATCAAAGCCGGGGCAAAGATGGTGAATGCCGTGGCCAATTCCGTGGTGCCGAAAATTACGGTCATCGTGGGCGGATCTTTCGGCGCGGGCCATTACGCCATGTGCGGCAAGGCCTATGATCCACGATTTGTTTTTGCGTGGCCTTCAGCGCGTTACGCCGTGATGAGCGGCGCGGCGGCCGCAGGAACGCTGGTGGAGATCAAAATCAAACAGCTTGAACGCGGCGGCAAAAAGTTGAGCGATGCCGAACGAAAAGAATTGTCCGACACCACAAAAGCCACATACGACCAACAGTCCGACCCGCGCTACGGCGCTGCAAGGCTGTGGATCGACAAGATTATCGATCCTATGGAGACCAGGCAGACGCTGATCACGGCGCTGGAGGCGGCAAGTCTAAATCCGGAAGTGAAAGAGTTTAAAGTGGGGGTTTTACAAACGTAAAACCTACCACGGAGGCACGGAGACACGGAGAAAAGCTGGGGTTGTTGAAAGTACATAGTAGGAGGCAGCATGGGCTCCCATGGAGCAACGGGCGCGGCACCAAAATTGCGGTACGAAGAGCTTACAAAGCAGATTATTGGAGCTGCAATTGAAGTGCATAAAGCTGTTGGCCCAGGATTACTTGAGGGAGTTTATGAAGAGTGTCTCTGCCATGAATTAACGCTTCGAAATTTGAGGTTTGAACGCCAACTCCTGGTTCCCGTCACATACAAAAGTGTGACACTAGATTGTGGGTACCGTCTGGATTTGCTGATTGAAGGCACGGTTATTCTCGAATTGAAGAGCGTTGATCGAATACATCCAATTTTTGAGGCCCAGTTACTCACCTACATGCGCATGTTACAGAAGCCAGTGGGCCTGCTCATCAACTTCAATGTTCCTATTCTAAGGAGCGGAATTGTGAGAAAAGTCCTTTGACTTGGACTTTCTCCGTGCCTCTGTGTCTCCGTGGTAGATTTTGATTTTTTATGTCAAAGCAAATAAAGATCATTGAATGCCCGCGCGATGCCTGGCAAGGCCTCAAAGGCCACATTCCGACTGCCCTCAAGGTGCAGTACCTGCGTGCGCTGATTGGAGCAGGGTTCAAGCATATTGACGCCGTGTCGTTTGTATCACCCAAGGCAATACCGCAGATGGCGGATTCTGAAGCTGTCCTGAAGGAACTTGACCCACCGGATGACGTGGAGATCATTGGCATTGTGGTGAACCAAAAAGGCGCGGAACGCGCCATTGCGACTGAGGCTGTGCAGACGCTGGGCTTTCCATATTCCGTCTCGCCGACATTTCTGGAGCGCAACCAGCATCAGACACTGGAAGCCGCTGCGGATGAACTGGAACAGATCAAGCTCAAGGCCGACCCGGCAGGGCTGAACGTGGTGGCATATATCTCGATGGCTTTCGGAAATCCTTATGGCGATCCGTGGAACGCCGAGGAAGTTATTGAAGCCGTTGGCATTCTGGCGGACATGAACATTACGCAGATTTCGCTGGCGGATACCGTCGGGCTGGCGACACCCGAGCAGGTAAGAGAACTGATTGCCGCCGTGACCTCGGCTTATGATTACCTTGAAATCGGTGCGCATCTTCACAGCACGAAGGCGGGCGCAGCGGAAAAGATCATAGCGGCCTACGAGGCTGGCTGTCGCCGATTTGATTCCGCCATCGGCGGGCTGGGCGGCTGCCCGTTTGCGCAGGATGAGATGATCGGCAATATTCCGACGGAGATTGCAGTGCAGGCGCTTAAAGATCGCGGCGCTGAGGTGCCGCTGAAGAAGCCGCTGGATGCGGTACTGGCTATGTCGGCGGATATCGCGAAAAAATTCACACCAATTCAATGACTCAAGATTACAAAACCGTTCTTTATTCCGAATCTCACAGCATTGCCACTATCACGCTGAACCGTGCGGAAAAGCGCAACGCCATCAGCTATGAGTTGATCGATGAATTGATTGCTGCGTTGAAGCAGGCCCTGAATTCGTCGGCCCAGGTCGTCATATTGACCGGCGCGGGCAAGGCCTTCTGCTCCGGTATGGACCTCGACAACCTGAAGCAGCTCGCCGGGCGCACGCACGAGCAAAATATCCAAGATTCAGAGACCATGGCGTCACTGTTCCGGACGCTCTACGACTTTCCCAAGCCGACGATTGCCGCCGTGAACGGGCCAGCAATCGCGGGCGGCACAAGCTTGGCAACATTGTGTGATTTCACGCTGGCTGTCCCGGAAGCGAAGTTTGGCTATACGGAAGTGCGTATAGGTTTTGTGCCCGCGATTGTTTCGAGCTTCTTGATCGCGAACATCGGCGAGAAGCGTGCGCGCGATCTTCTGCTTACAGGGCGCATTTTTGGCGCAGAAGAAGCACTGAAGCTCGGGCTGGTGAATGAGATCGTTGCACCGGAACAGTTGATGACGCGAGCGCAACAGCTGGCTGCGCAGTTGCTGGAGAACAGTCCTGCGTCATTGCAAGCCACGAAGAAGCTGCTTTCCAGCTATACTCGCGAGCAACTGGACCGACAGGTGGCGCAAGCGGTGCAGGGCAATGCCGGAATCCGGCAGACAGCGGATTTCAAAGAAGGCATCACAGCATTTCTGGAGAAGCGCAAACCCACTTGGACAGGGAGATAGAAGACGTCAACAGAAAAGACCTCAAGACAAAAATCTGGGGGGAGACGAAACTGCGTGTGCGCTACGCCGAAACCGACAAGATGGGCGTGGTGTACCACTCCAACTTCATCATATGGTTTGAAGTGGGCCGCGTGGAACTGCTGCGGCAACTCGGCTTTCAGTACAGCGAGATGGAGGCGGAAGACAATTGCCACATTCCGGTGGTTGATCTGCGCGTCCGCTACAAGTCACCGGCACAGTATGATGATGAGATAGTGGTGCGCACCGAGATCAAGAACGTGCGGTCGTCACTGCTGCACTTTAGCTATGAAATCTTTCGCGAGGTGGATCGTGCGCTGCTGGCCACGGGCGAAACCATGCACATCATCGTGAATAACAGGCTGGAACGCACGGCGCTGCCGGAAAAATATATGCAGGCTTTCAACGGGACCAAGCGAACTTCATGAATGCTTTACAGATTAACGGAAATGATCTTTCACTCGACGACCTGCGTGACGTGGTCTATGAGCAGCGGCCGGTGGAACTTGCGGGCAGCGCCCGAACAACGGTTATCGCTGCACGCGAGGTAGTAGAAACATTGTTGCGTGAAAACCGCGTAGCTTATGCCATCAATACCGGCGTGGGCAAGTTGAGTGACGTGCATATTGAGCCGGCACAGAACCGGCAGCTGCAGGTGAATCTGATCCGCTCGCACTCTGTTGGCGTCGGCGAGCCGCTGAGCCAGGAAGAGACGCGCGCCATGATGCTGTTGCGCGCTAATTCGCTGGGCAAAGGACTTTCCGGCGTACGGCCTGAAGTGATTGACCTGATTTGCGCGATGCTGAATAAAGGGGTCCATCCAGTGGTGCCGTCGCAGGGAAGCGTTGGCGCAAGCGGCGACCTTGCTCCGCTGGCCCATTTGGCGCTAGCGATGATCGGCGAAGGGCAAGTTTGGGATGGGAATGGGCGTTTGAAGAGTGCTGATGCATTGCAGCGCGCGGGAATAAAACCGTTGGTTCCTGAAGCCAAAGAAGCTATCTCTTTGATCAATGGGACGCAGGCGATGCTGGCGGTGGGAACACTTTCACTGCTCGCGGCGGAAACTCTGGCAGAGACGGCTGACGTGCTGGGAGCAATGTCACTCGATGCGCTGCACGGCACGGATGCAGCGTTTGATGCGCGCATCCACGACGCGCGTCCGCATGCGGGACAGACGCAGGTTGCGGCCAACCTGCGGCGACTGCTTAAAGGAAGCGAGATTCGCGAGTCGCACAAAGATTGCGGGCGAGTGCAGGATGCTTACTCGCTGCGCTGCATTCCGCAAGTCCACGGCGCGGTACGCGATACGCTGGCATTTTGCCGGAAAACGTTTGAAATTGAAATGAACTCGGCGGTGGATAACCCACTCGTTTTCGTGAACGGTAAAGGCGAAGGCGACATTATTTCCGGCGGAAACTTCCATGGAGAGCCTCTGGCGTTTGCGCTGGACTATATGGCGATTGCGCTGAGCGCGCTGGCGGGAATTTCGGAGCGCCGGATTGAACGCCTTGTGAATCCGGCGTTGAATGAAGGCTTGCCGCCATTCCTTGCTCCCGATGCGGGCATCAATTCCGGCTTTATGATGCCGCAGGTAACGGCGGCAGCGCTGGCCAGTGAAAATAAGGTGCTGGCGCATCCTGCGTCGGTAGATTCGATTACGACGTCAGGCAACAAGGAAGATTACGTTTCCATGGGCATGACGGCGGCGATCAAGTTGAAGCGCGTGATCGCGAACACGACAAACGTGCTGGCGATTGAGGCTTGTGCAGCGGCTCAAGCGCTGGATTTTCTCGCGCCGCTCAAGAGTAGCGTGCCGTTGCAGAAAGCCCATACGGCGATTCGCAAGGTGAGCCCAAAGATCGAGCATGATCGTGTGTTCGCAGATGATTTTGCCAAGCTGGCGGAGTTGATACGGTCGGGTGCATTAGCAAAATAGTTTCACCATCGAGGCGCGAAGAAAGCCAGGAAAATCTCACCACGGAGACGCGAAGGCACGGAGAATAGCAAGAGAGATCGGGTGATCCGAAAAACAAAACCGCATGGCGGAGGCGCCGCACCTACGGCGCTTAGATTCTTTTGAACTTTTCCCAGCGCTTGCCCCTTCAGCGCTGGCGCGCCTCGGGCCGCGCTGGGCTAACCTGTGGTCGCGCCTACGGCGCTTAGATTCTTACGCTGCAGGCCGCGCGCAGCGACGCGGAACGGCGAAAGAAGAAACGCCCGTCCTCTATTCGTGTTTATAAAATCCGGGATACTTCACGAACCATTGCTTTATGTGATTTGCAACTGATTCTGCTTCACCTGGGCTCTGCAGCCGAATGATGCAATCACTGCTCTTCATATCCAACATTGGTAACTGTTTAAGGAGTGTCTTGGCTTCTTGTTCAGATATAGCGAGTACCTGAGCCAAGGTATTTGCAGGAATCCAGATGTCAAGTTGCCCCGCGGGAGTATCACGACGTTCGCCTGATACATTCACGCCCAGAATCATCCGCGGTTTCCCATCAATATCTTTGCGCCAATATCGAAAAGATCCTCCATATGTAGAAGAAGGAGTCTCTGAGAGTTCCCGGTCGCCCTTGGCAAGTGCTCTCATGATTTCGACGTGCTGTAAAACCTGACGCGCGGCGCCACGAGCCAGAAGCTCTGAAGCCGGTGGCTTTTTCTTGTTTGACGATGAGGTTTGGATTACGCTCTCAGCAACAAGCACTGACCGAGCCAAAATTTCCTGACCACCATTGAGCTTGGCAAACCGGAAAAACGCCGCATTGATGTTCACTGAATATCTTTGCGCTAGATAATTGATAATTCGTTCTGAGGAAGCATCCAATCCAGAGCCGACGAGCAGAATGCGATGGTTCTGGGGAGCGATGCTTGGCATTACGGTGCCGAATCGATCTTCAAACGAGTCCTCCAGTGGGCGTTTCAAATGGTCTTCTGCAATCTCCAGCAGTTCGGATGTGCTGCAGGTGTTCAGCCACGAAGCATAGTCCAGGGCTTGTGCGACCGCTTCGCGAGGCGTAAGCCCGCGCTTCAGCTCCACAATAACAATCTCGCCGGCGTTATTGATAGCCAAAAGGTCAAGGCGGCCAACTCCTTCTACAGATTTCTGCTTGCCAATTATGAGTAGATCCTCGCCCAGGATATCCGGGCATTGCACAATCCACTTTTCCAGTTCGGCTTCTACGTGCGCGGACGCCAGATCGGTTTCTTCAACAGCACTGATCCCATTGTTTGCGATCTGCCAAATTTTTATCTCTGTACCCATCCAATCACCTCTTTCTCTTGTGCCGCACCTACGGCGCTCTGTTTCTTTTGAACTTTTCCCAGCGCTTGCCCCTTCAGCGCTGGCGCGCCTCGGGCCGCGCTGGGCTAACCTGTCGTCGCGCCTACGGCGCTTGGTTGATGGGCGCTATTGCAGTGCCGTGGCTCCCCTCGTTTCCATCTAAGCCACAGCCGGGGGCGGCTGTGCCACACGTGCATAGAAACTCATTGCACTCCCGTCGTTGCCGTGGCACTCGTTTTTTTAGGCAAACCCAAATCTGGCAACGCGTTTACGATTGTCACGGTTTCAAGGCTCACGGTAATCACCTGGCCTATGAGGCGGAGGATGTATTCCTTATCGTCGTCGCGGTTGGGGTCATTGGTGATGCCGGAGCGCTTGTCGGTTGAGACCTGATATTGGTCAATTACCCATTCCAGCGCGGAGCGGTTGCCCAGGCGGTAGTCGTAGGTTTCTTTGGGGATCCCAGTGAGGGTGAGAAAGTCGTTATAGACGAGCGTCTGCTTGTCTTTGCTGAGGCGCATCTTTTCCACGCACAGGTTGAGCTTTTCTCCGGATTTCTCGCGGCGCTCCAGCGGATATTCTTTCTGCTTTTCGTAGTCCACATGCAGCTCGGCTAGGCGCTTGCCCGCTTTCGCGAACGCGTGGAAGTCAGGCCCGTAAGGGATGCGGGGCAGCTCACGCTTCAAGTTGGCGGCGTAGCGCGTGCGATATTCCGGGTGATGCAGCGCGGCATAGGTGTAGTGGAAGATGTCCCATTTGGTAATGGATTGGTCTTTGTAGTACGAGCGGAACTGATCAAGCGCCCAGTCGATAATGTTCTCGCGGCGGTTGGTGCCGTCTTCGGCATACGTGTAAAAGGGGAAGCATTGGCTGCCACCCTGAGGCATAAGATCGACAACACAATTTGCGGCCAAGACATAAAGAGGCCAATCAAACCCCATTTTTATCCAAAGGTGCTTATTTTCCTTCTCCGATTGCAAATCAGGGTAAATTTGGGGGATTGAGTACACTTCCTCATTAAGAATTCGGTCTAGGAAGACGAATTCCCGCACGAATGGGCGATAAAGCGCAGTCCGAATCTTCTCTTCTCGAAATTCTGCTACCCTGCCACGCTTGATATCCGCCTTGAGGTCTCGGCTCCAACTTATCCTTTTTTCATCATGCAGGACGAAGTCGTCAACTGTAACATTGGGCTTGGCTCTCTGCCAGCGATCAACTTCAAAATTGTATGAGTCAATCGTCGCCCTCATGTTCTTTGCTATAGCGTCTCGATCGAAGTTGTATGCCCATGCGTCGCGACATGTACATACTCCGCGAGAGAACGACGAAAAGACAGCAGGAGCGGTCTTCTCGTTGGACTTAGATGCTCGATCCTTTAGTCCAATCGGAACGAATTCGTCGAATTCAACGTGCTCGCCGACCGCGAGCCAATTATGCTGTTTGTCCGGTGTAATGCGCTGCCAAACAACGTTGCTCGCCTTTTCGACTGCCTCAATCTCCGTATACTTTCTTTCTCGGGTCCAAAACTCATCCATGCGGGCATAGAAGACTTCGCGGCTTGTTGCTTTTGAATTACGGATAAGCAGGTTGACACTAACACCCACTTGAATCCCAAAAACATTGTGCGTTGTGCCTGAGAGTTTCGGGTTCTTGCGGACGTTTCCGCCCAAATCAAAAATGAAGATAGAGTCAAAGTCATTTCCGAGATGCTGACGCAAACCATCGGCTGCCAGACTGTCGAGGAACCCGCTATTTGTAACGAACGCGATGATACCATCGGTTCTTAGGCGGTCTGAAGCCCACCGAAAGGCTTTGATGTAAGGATCCACCAGAGAGTTCTTGTTTGTCGCAGCTGACGCCTTTGAGTATGTCTCATTGATTCGCCGGTCGAGCACGGGATATTTACGATTCTTGTTGTTGTCGTCCTGATTCACCTGCCATGCGTTGTACGGTGGGTTTCCAATGATCACAAAAATCGGTGATTGTTTCTGTCGTTCTACCCGAGCAGTATTTTCGGCTGTAAACAAACTCGCTTGGCTGGCTTCCGCGAGCTCAAACGTATCTACCAAACAGATTCCCTCAAACGGCGTATACTCGCCCGTTGCGTCCAGATACGCGTGCTCAATGTTCATGCTGGCGATGTAATAGGGCAGCAGCATGACCTCATTGCAATGCAGTTCATTCTCATACTTGTACTGAAGGCGCGTCTTGGGAATTTCCTGCATGACGCGCACGATGAAGT
The DNA here is from genome assembly GCA_049688735.1 of Candidatus Angelobacter sp. Taxonomy (GTDB): domain Bacteria; phylum Acidobacteriota; class Terriglobia; order Terriglobales; family Acidobacteriaceae; genus Angelobacter. The sequence goes on from JBAVLE010000084.1 coordinate 25,095, forward strand.
TGCCGGTGCCGACAAAAGGATCAAGGATGTGGACTTCACGGTCCCCCAAGGACTTGCCGAATTCTTTTTTTAGAATTTCTTCCACGCTGCGCACCATGAAATTGACGATGGGCTGCGGGGTATAAACGATGCCGTGAGTGTCCGCCTCTTTGGGAGAGAAGCCCTGGAAGAAGCGCTCATAGACGGTGTTGAGGAAGGTCTGCTTCTCAGAAAAGTCAGTGGCATTTTCAGCATTGATCTCAATGGCGTGATAGAAGCGGTCCAGGTCTTTCAGGAAAGCGTCACGGCTGAAGTGGCGGCTGGTGAGCGAGTCAATGACCTTTTCAATTTCAGCGGCGATAATGTTGCGGCGTGTGAATTCAGGATTGTTGAAAACGCGACGGAAGATGCGCTCAGTGAGCAGATGCTGGATGAGCATGGTCTCAACCGCGTCGGCCGACAGGTTGGGATTGATGGCCTGGCGGCAGAGCAGGACGAAGCCCTCAAAGCTGGCGACAAACTTTTTGTTGGTCTTGCGCTCCTTCTCAATGATGGCTTTGACGGCGGCGGCGATTTCAGGAATGCGGCTGGAAAAATCGGCTACGGCGGCTTCCCATTCCTGATGCTGCGGCTCACGGTACTTGAAAAACTCTTTGAGCAGATCGACCAGATTGTCCGGGTCAGTAATGTCTTCATTCAAGCCCTGGCGGACGCCCTTCTGGTAAAGAATGGCCTTTTCCGGGCTCTGGAAGATGATGTTGTTGCGGGGATAGCCCTGTTCCAGCTTCCGCTTGATTTCCTTTTCAAGTTGGTCTTTGAGGTCTTTGGCCTCCCAGAAGCCGTGCTTGAGGGTGAAGGAGTCCAGGACAACGCCATCGACAACGACAGATTTGTTTTTGGGCGCTGGCAGGCGAAATTCCTGGACTAGCTTCCATTTGAATTGGCGGGCACAGGTATCAAGCAGCGAGGCAAAAGCCTGCCGGACGGCAGTTTCATGGCTGATGTTGAGCTGCCCGAACTGGTTTAAGGCGTTGTAATAATCCTTAACCTTGGCCGAGGTGGGTTTGAGGGACAGTTCCATGCTTGCGGATGAGCGGAGTTTAGCACACGCCGATGGTTGTGAATGGTAATGGTTTGGCGCAGTTCCGACGTGGTTAAGGGGCTTTTGGGCTGCCTTTTAGTGCGCGGCGCGGGTCTTTTTGAGGCTTCATTTATCGCTAGTTTTTAGGCGCGCTCCGCTACGCTGGTCTTTTCTGGCCGCTCCGCTTTGCTGCGCGGCGGCCTGCGGCGCAAGGAAGAATCTTTGATTGCTTTTTTACGCAGGCCTAAAGACCTGCTCCACCCCGTGGGAATGATGTTTTTTTATGAGACGAGAGATGATTTTGCTTGACACCAAGGCGAACAAATGGTAAAGTAAGAAATTCGCTCCAGAGCGAAAAAGTTGTGTGGTGGACGATCTTTGAAAACAGAAGCAGTCAGCAATCAGGACTCAGCATTCAGAGGGGTGGCTTCGCATTTTGGATCGTTCGGCTCCCGGCTTCCCACCCCAACAAGCGAAGAACGCGCTTGCTGGGGAACCCCGGCTTCGCCGCTCACTCACGATGACAGGTTGATGCGCGGCGATTTTGCGCCGCGCGGCTTCATCGCCGAAACCTACGCCAATCTGGGATACCCCTGGGGTGACCGAAGGTAAGTGCTTTGGAATCCTAATTGACCGATAGGGGGAGGGCACGGCAAAGCGCGTCTAGATTGGGTCATTGGTGATCGAAACCCGTGGAACCCTACGCCAAACAATCCCCACATGGGTGAAGTCTACGTCAATCTGGGATACCCCTGGGCTGACCGAAGGTAAGTGCTTTGGAATCCTAGTTGACCGATAGGGGAGGGGCCCGGCAAAGGCGGCTAGATTGGGTCATCCGGTGATCGAAACCCGTGGAACCCTACGCCAAAACAGTGCCAGATGCGTCAACTCTACGCCAATCTGGGATGACTGGGATATGCCCCTCGCAAGTCTACGCCAATCTGGGATGGCTTGGAGGGGGGGTAGGGTGGACTTCGCGGGTTTAGGTCCTTCACTCGCCGGCAGAAGCGGGCGCTCTTTCAGGATGACAGGTTGAGGCAGCGGGCGAATTTTCACCTCGCCAAGCCAAGAACCGGCTCGTCGGGGACCCCCGGATTTTGCGCCGCGGGGCTTCACTCGTCGGCGTGATTGGGAGAGGCAAGAACCTTACCGCTGATGACACTGACCCGGCTGATCAACGCTGATGACACTGATCCGGGGATGGATCGCCGTGAACGGTTAAAATAGCGACCACTAACCGAATTATGGAATATACGGAGCAGCGAGAATTTCTGAGATCGAGCCGCGTTTGGGGAATGGGCCTGGTGCTGGTTTTGTTTGGCGCGGTTCTGGCGTGCATCAAGACCGGCAAGATCGTGAGTTTTGCGCTGCTCGCGCTTTATGCCGCGCTGGCGTGCGCCCTGGCGGTCTTTCTTTACTACACGCCGGATTATCTCCATTTGACGGTAGATCCCCGGAAACGATTGCGCTGGGCCGTGAAGATTCGCTGGAGAATTATTGCAGCCGCCTTGATTATTAGCGGATTGCTGGCTTCAAATGTTGGCGAGAGAGCTTGGGCGGCGATGGCCATCGTCTGGCTGGTGGCTCTCAATCTGTTTGGCCGGAGAGTGCCGAAACGGTTTGTGCCGGTTTATTTTTGGTTGGGCGATATTGCCCTGCTTGCCGCATTGCTCTTTACCGTCCGTATTGATCTGTTGCTTGCTACTCTTATGCTCGCCGCAGCCGCACATCTCGCCATTACCGTAGCAGACAGGCCCGCGCTGTATTGGGTCGGCTTGGTCAGCGGCGTGAGCGTGCTTCTGGTTTTGCTGGGGGCGTGGCGGCAAACCGTTAGCATGGTCTTTGCTGTCACACTGACCGGGCTGCTGCTGGTTGCGGCTCTGGCAACAGCTTATCTGGTCCATCGCGCGGAGAAGCGCAATGGGGAAAACGTGAAGGCTTCCATCCGCGAGCTAAACGCGTTTACCGGGTATCCTGCGGAGCGCATTCTGCACCTGTGGGCGATCAGCAATCATGAGCTGGCAAAGAACTGGCAAGAGGCTCAGCTCGCCGAAAACGATCAGGAGCGCCTCAAGGAGTGGTACAGGGAAAACTCGGAGCTGTATCTTTTTGCTCTGTCAGGCTACAACCTTGAGTACAAGCGTATACGCTCAAATTTAAATATGCTCAAGCGTGCCAACGGCTCGTGCCTGGACTACGGAGCCGGGAATGGAGAGATTCTGCTGGAAATTGCGAAGACGGAACGTGCCTGCTACTACGACGTTGAAGGCGAAACCATGCGATTTGCCCGTGATCGAGCAAGACAACGTAACTTGGCCATTGAATTCACCAGCGCCAAAGCTGAGTTATCCGCTGCCGCGCAATTGGATGGCTTTGACACCATTTTCTCCCTGGATGTGCTGGAACACCTGCCTGACCTTCCGGGAGAACTGGATTTTCTTGCATCGTTGCTGAACCCTGGAGGCTTGTTGGTTTTTGATGTGCCGGCCGGCGCGACAAAATCGCATCCAATGCATCTGAATCACGATCTCGATGTAGTTGCGTTTATGCGGGGCAAAGGTTTCAATGATGAACGCAGTCTTTGGCAAAAGTTACCGTTTAAGAAAGAAGAGAAATATTTTTTTCGCGCTCCGAGGGATTTAAAAGGCAAGTTGATGGCGGTCCACGGCACAGATCAAGTTGCTTCTGCGTGAGCTAAAGGGCTCACTCGCTGTGCCCAGGATATTAAGCTGACGTTCCCGCCAGCCCTAACTCCGCGGCAATCCCTTTCATGGCGTCAATGCAGAACGCGATGTGTTCTTCAAGATCGACGCCGAGGTCGGCAGCGCCGTTGATGATGTCGTCGCGATTCACGCTGCGGGCAAAAGCTTTGTCCTTCATCTTTTTGCGGACGGACTTGGCTTCCACCTCAGCGAGCGACTTGTTGGGCTTGACCAACGCGGACGCGGTAATGAAGCCGGAAACCTCGTCGCAGGCATAGAGCGCCTTCTCCATCTGGCTTTCGCGCTTCACGCCGCTGTAGTCGGCATGGGAAAGGATGGCGCGACGCACGTCTTCCGGATAACCGCGCTCTTCAAGAATCTTATTGCCGACGAACGGGTGCTCGGCCGGCGTGGGATATTTTTCATAATCAAAGTCATGCAGCAGGCCGGTGATGCCCCATTTATTTTCGTCCTGGCCAAATTTGCGGGCGTAAGCGCGCATGCATGCTTCAACCGCCAGCATGTGCTTGCGCAGGCTTTCTGACTGCGTGTATTCGCAGAGTAGGCCCCAGGCTTGGCTTCGATCGAGATTGGTTCCGGTCATTCCACTCATGGTTTCATCCTGTTTTATACCTGTTTTCTCTATTTATTCCCCTAATTCTTACTATTAATGCGGGTTTTTACCTAAATTTCTTATTGACAATCGCTAGTTCATGCCTGAGACTACGGGAGTTACAAGGTATCCCGAGGTAAAGGCTTTGGAGAAACTGCCTGCTCTGGCAACTCCGAAACATCCATGGCAACAGCACTGGCGCCGGTCGATTCCCGGGAAGTTGTACGTTGTGACCATTGTCATTTAGTCCAATTCAGGACCAATAACAATCTTTGCAGAAAATGCCGCACGTCGCTGGACGAGGATGAGCCCGAGCCAATCCTTGAGGTACAAGCGCCGGTCGAGCCTCCGTCAAACGGACATCATTCCCATCTTCAGGTAGCGTCAGCCATCCGTATGCTAAGGCAAAAATCCGGATTGAGCCAGCGCCAGCTTGCCCTACGCATGTCGGTGCCGCGCACGTACGTGTCGAAGATCGAAAATGAAAAAGCCATGCCGACTCTTTCTTCATTGCAGCGGCTGGCGACTGCTCTGGAAGTTTCCATGGCCGATCTGCTCAAAGGCGCTAACCGTTCGCTGGAAGATGACATTGCCGACCTGATGCATGACGAGTTCATTGCCGAGATCATTCAATGCCTGGACAAGCTGGACCCGATGCAGCGCTCCAGCCTGCTGGCCCAGGTGCGCGACTTGAGCATTCGTCCGCGGCGCACAGCGTCGTAAACGCTTTCTCCTAAAAATGACTGAGGTCTCAGCCGGGGACAAGTTCTCCGGCTGATTTTTTGTCCCGTTCCGAGCGTAGCCACGGAACCCTTTCGTGACGACGTTGCAGTTTGTTTTCTTCAACCCTATCGCCTTTGGCCGGTTCTGCAGTGGCCAGCTTTAGCTGGGCCAATTGCCAATTGCTATTTGCTAGTTGATCCTCCTCGCTTTAGCTGGACTGAGTGCTGAATGCTGATTGCTGATTGCTGCTCGCGCGGCCAACTTCCTTCAGCTTCTCACACTCCAACATACAGGCAAAGTTGGAGGGGTTCTTTGATTACGATTCTGATCATTATTTTGGTGCTGATGTTGATTGGCGCGCTGCCGTCATGGCCGCACAGCCGCAACTGGGGCTATCGACCGAGCGGTGGATTGGGGCTGATTCTCGTAATCGTCCTGATTCTTTATCTTCTGAACTACATATAGGAATGCACATGAAATTCATCATTAGGTTCGCGCTTGCATTTTCTCTTCTGCTGATCTCCGCCTGCTCCAACCAGGACACCGAGAAAACCAAGCAGGAAGCGGCCAAAGCCACGGAACAGATTAAAGAAGGCAGCAAGGTTGCGGCCGTTGAGTTGAAGAAAGATGCCAAGGAAGCAGCGAAACAGTCAAAGGCCATTGCAGCAGGCGTGAAGCAGGGCTTGGCCACTCCGGACAAGCCGGTGAACGTGAACTCGGCCTCCAACACCAAGCTACAGACGCTTCCGAGCATCGATGAAGACACCGCAGCCCGCATCATTAAGGGTCGGCCATATCACACGACCGACGAACTAGGAACAAAAGGCGTGGTTTCACCCGAGCAGTTCAATGCCATCAGGAACAAAATTGTGGTGAAGTAAGCGGTTAGCAATTGGCCATTAGCAATTGGCTTTTGGCTCTTGGTTGTTTTTGCGCAAAAAAACAAATCTCACCCTCGGATCAACACGGATGGCACGGATACAAACTCAAAAAGGTCCTATTGAACTCTTTTGATCCGTGTAAATCAGTGTGATCAGTGTTTATTTGTGGTGAGGGTTGGGGCTTTCGTGCAAAGCTAATTGCCAATTGCCAACTGCCAACTGCCAACTGCTTACTTAGTTGGCTCCATCGTCAGCGCATCATTGAATCGATTGAAATAATTAAACAGGCCAATCGCTGCCAATAGCTCGATAATCTCGCCTTCGTCAAAATGCCGGCGCAGCTCGGCAAAGAGCTTGTCATCCACGGCGTGCGCATCGCGGGTAACGCGCTCTGCCAGCCGCAGCGCGGCTTTTTCTTTTTCCGTGAAGTCAGAGCGATTTTCAAAGTTGGCCAGATCGTTGATCTGTTCGTCTGTCCAGCCGTGCCGTCTTGCCAAGACGGTGTGTGAAGCCAGTCAATATTCGCACCGGTTGATCTGCGTCGTCCGGACGATCACCAACTCTTTCAGCTTGGCTGGAACAGTGCCGGTTTCCATCACAGCGCGAAAATGCGCCACCATGGTCCGCATAATTTCTGGCCGATGCGCCACCGTGCGGAACATGTTGGGAATGTTGCCGCGCGTCTTCATGAAATGGTCGTAAACTTCAGAGACCTCAGGCGTGGCAGCAGCGCGATCTATGCGTGAGATTCTTGGCATGCAGGTACTCTGGGCAGGCGAGCGGGAACTCGCCTGCCGCAAAATGAAAGTTATTTGCCGAAAGCTTTAATCGCTGTCGTTTCGTCGTCCTTGATATCGAAAACTGTATACAGCTTGGTGATCTGTAGCAGGTCGTGGACTTTTTTGGTCAGGTTCAGCAGCTTCAGTTCGCCGCCTTCACGTCGGACAGCGGTAAATGCGCTCACCAGTTCGCCGATGCCTGAGCTGTCAATGTATGTAACGTTGCCCAGGTTAAGCAGGATCTTTTTCTGTCCTTTGCCGACCAGGTCGCGGATGGTGTCTCGCAATACCACGCTGCCCTCACCCAAAGTGATGCGGCCGCTCATATCCACAACGGCGACTCCGTCCACTTGCCGATTGGTTGCTTTCATGCTCACTGTGCTTCCTCCTCCTTGGCATTCGCCGCGTTGCGGCCCCTATGCTTGATAAGTGTTACTTCCGTCCCCGGATTCTTGTTTCGGATCTTTACTTCATCCATGAATGCGCGAATCAGAAAAATCCCTCGCCCTGAGCCTTTCATCAGGTTTTCCGGCGCCAGCGGGTCCGGCAGCGACTCCGGATCCAGCCCCTTGCCCTGATCGGTAATGGTAATCACCAGCGATTCGCCGGTGGTTTCATACGCCACCACAAACCTTTTGCCGGGATCATACGCATTGCCGTGCAGCACCGCGTTCACCGCCGCTTCCCGCACCGCCATGGCCACCTGATATTGCTCATCCTCAGCCAATCCCGCGCCGGCGGCAACCTCTGTAGCTTTCTGTTCCACCTGATTCACGCTTTCCAGGGTTGACTCAAGTGTGTATGAAACCCGGTTTGTCATGGGACGGTTCACTAGGTTGTTTTTAGAATATCTGGGCGAACGAACTTCTCGGGCGAATCACCTAGTGTAGCTTACGACGATGGAGAGTTGTCAAACCGCCTCTTCCCCTCGGTAGTGTCTCGGTTTGAAAGTTGCAGCTTCCCTCATGTCATGGTGAGCGAAACCCGAACGTCCCGCAAAGCGGGCGCGAGGGTAAGTCGAACCATCCCGAGAATGCTTCCTTGACCATCGCAGCGTCAGGGGGTTCTACCGAGACAGCATTATTTGCTCATCCGCACGAATCTGCGGCACAATTCGCGCTTTTCGCGGCTAGAACTGGCTTTGGGTTAATCAGCGACCATCTGTGTAAATCTGAGGCGAGATCACCGAAACAAGTTTTTCAAAATAAAAATGGCATTCGCCGGACGCTCCGCCAGCCGCCGCATGAGGTAGGGATACCACTCCGTTCCAAAAGGAATATAAACGCGGCAGCGCCAGCCTTCTTTCACCAGCTTTTGCTGCAAATCGCGCCGCACTCCATAAAGCATCTGGAACTCAAATGTTGAGGCGGCGATCTTTTCTTTCTGCGCAAACTCAATGGTCGCCCGGATCATGTTTTCATCGTGCGTGGCAATCCCGTGATACACGCCGCTCTTCAGCAGCATCTTCATCAGCTTCACATAATTCGCATCCACATCAGCTTTCTTTGGGAACGCCACTTCCGGTGGCTCTTTATATGCGCCCTTGCACAACCGAATGCGTATCCGCCGCGCCAGCAGCTCTTCCAAATCTTTTTCACTGCGGAAAAGATAAGACTGGATCACTGCGCCCACGCGCCCCGCGTTCTCTGGCTGGCTGTGCAGCTTGTGGACAAAGTCCAGAGTCCGCTGCGTGTATGGCGAGCCTTCCATGTCAACTCGGACAAAATTATTGATCCGCGCCGCATGCTGCACCACGCCTGACGCAATCTCGTAAGCCATTGCCTCGTCCACGTCCAGCCCCATGTGGGTGAGCTTGAGGCTCACGTTGGCGTTCAGCGCTTGCGCGCTCATCTGGTCCAGCATCTGGTGGTAAAGCTGCGCGCTGTGGCGGGCTTCGTCGGCGTTGGTCACGTTCTCGCCCAGATTGTCCACGCTCACGCCCAGACCCAGCTTGTTCATGGCCTGCGTGGCCGCGAGTGCGTCATCAATGGTGGTTCCGGCCACAAAGCGCCGAGAGAGCCGCTGGCCAATCCAGGTTTTCTCGGCCGCAGAGCGCAGAGACTTGCTTTCTGACAAGGAAATAAACGCGGCCCTTAACAACGGTGCTCCTGGATTATCTGAGATGAAGACATATAAGGGAACTTACTTTTTTAACACAAAGCCTAGGGAAATTTGGGATTTGAAACCGCAAAATCTAGGGTGGCTTTTCTGGAATATTTTCCTTTGCATGGCACTTGGTCTTGATCGAACTTATCCATCTGAGTTGAAGCACATTTTGCGACCGTGCTTCCAGGCGTAGGGGCAGGTACCGCCAAACAATCCTAAGTCATTCAGTTCCGTTACTCGCTGAGGACGCAACAATATCGATACAAACGACATCACGCACATAGCGCAGAGAAATCAAATTTTCCTCTTACTCCCCCCACTTAAATGAAACTGCCGGAGCGCAAGCGGCCCCTTTGAAGTTTATGGTCTCAACGCCGCTTTGCTTATCTTTTACGAACGGCATCAGCGCTGTGTTGAAACTGCCATTGGCGTCGACTACTGTCGTTCCATTAACAGCTTCGCCAGCAGAGTCACCAGTGATTTTCACATTCTCATTTGGCTTAAATCCCTTACCGCGAACCAGTGCCGCCTCAAACTTACGAGTCAAACGAATTACTTCGAGGTTGCACCCGTGGTCACTGCCGGTAATTGGATTCGGAACAACAAAAACAGTAATCTTGTATTTGGCGTCCTTGGATATAAGAACCCCTTGAAATGGCTCTCCCTTAGCTGAAACGGTACTAAATGCAACAGGCTGTGTGCAGTCTGGGACTGCATCTAAACACACTAGACCGTCTCTTGCGATAAAAACTGCCGGGAGAAGCGCGTGGGGTTCGGGCGATGCAAGTGTCACTTGCACTAGCGCATATGTCTGGTTTTGCGGAGCTCCGGCAACGTATATGGCATATTTGACAGTCGGGTTACCATCTTGCTCGTGTCTCTCGATTTCGCGCAGCCCTGCCTTGGTGCCGGGACTATTAAGCTGATTAGGTTCCGCGCTCCAGGCCACTACCTGGTTTACCAAACGTTGAACGATGTCTTCGGCTGATTGCTTCGGGGCCTGGGCTAGGCTGATAGCACAAACAAAAACCATCAAGGTAACAAATCTTTTGATCACCGATAGCCTCCTTGATCTAAAACCGGAATTTTATTTATACAACGAGGTCGGCCTTGCCCTGCCAGTCATAATGCCGTCATTTACGACAGCTTCAAGAGGACATGTAGTGAAAGAAGAAATCATACCTTATCCTACCGTCCATGCTCTTCCAGAAATTTTTCCGCCTCAATCGCCGCCGCGCAGCCCGAACCGGCAGCGGTAATCGCTTGCCGGTAGCGGCGATCTTGCACGTCACCGCAGGCGAAGACGCCGGGGACGCGCGTCATCACAAAGTCGCGGGTCTTGAGGTAGCCATCATCATCCATATCGAGCTGGCCGTTAAACATCTTGGCGTTGGGCTCATGGCCAATGCCCAGGAACATGGCGCTGGTGGGGAAGTCCCAGGCTTTTCCGGTCTTCAGGTTCTTCAGCTTCAGCGCAACAACTTCTTTTTGGCTCGGATCCAGAACGTCTTCCACCATTGTATCGGTGAGGAACTCAATTTTCTCGTGCTTGCGGGCGCGGTCCAGCATGATCTTGGACGCGCGAAAGTGCTCCCGCCGGTGAATGATCGTCACCTTCGTGGCAAACCGGCTAAGGAACAGTGCTTCTTCCATGGCCGAATCGCCGCCGCCGATTACCGTGATTGGCTTGCCTTTAAAGAAGAATCCATCGCACGTGGCGCATGAAGAGACGCCATGACCAATCAGCTTGTGCTCATTCGGCAGCCCCAGCCATCGCGCTGAAGCGCCGCTGGCGATGATGAGCGTACGCGTCATCACGGTCTTGTCGCCACCAAAATCCAACTTAAAGGGCCGCTGGTGCAAGTCAGCTTTCACCAGGTGTCCGCGCATGTATTCGGCGCCAAAGCGCGCTGCCTGCTTGCGCATGTTTTCTATCAACTCCGGGCCTTGGATGCCATCCGGGAAGCCGGGAAAGTTTTCCACCAACGTAGTAAGAGAGAGTTGGCCGCCGGGCTCATGGCCTTCAATCACCAGCGGTTTCAGGTTGGCGCGGGCCGCATAGATTGCGGCAGTAAGCCCGGCGCAACCGGTGCCGAGCACTACTGTATCGCGAACGGAACTTTCCATGGCATCCATTAGATTCATGACCTTCGATTTAGTTTCAGGTAGTGGATCAGTTTGGCTGATCCACTACCAGTATCAGCGTCTAGCGATTCGCTTCGCGAATCGCGGGCCTTTAGGCAGACGTCATCGCGCCAGCGATGAAACCTGCCATCCAGCAAACTGGCAAATGAGATGCAGTAAATGAACCTACCTGTCCCACGGTAAAGTTTCAAGGCTTTTTGGCAGTCTGCTTTTTATGTGCAACGCCGGACTTCATATCGGCATTGAGCCAGGCAATGTCAGATCGGAACGCCGTCCGCAATCCCAGCGCCGCGCGATATTGCGCCATGATTTCAGATGCCTGATGAAACATCGGTTCGTAGGCGCTCTGGTCAACTTCCTCACAGCGTGAAAGCACCGCAGAACTCTTGTTAAACCGTTCAACCCTCACGCGTGAGGTTGGCGTATCCACCTGCAACAGTGAAAGCGGCTTGGCCGCATTCGCAGAGACACGGTCTTCTATTGCCAGCTGAAGAAAATCTTTGGGATCGCGCGGCCGTAGCACCAGGATTTCAACAGTGTTGGTTGTATCAGTGCTCATGGAGTACTGCGCCGTCAGCAGCGGCGACTCTGCCGCAAAATCCCTACGCAGGCGAACATACTTTGCATCAGGAGCGTCTTTCAGCGACGTGCGTCCTTTGGAAAGCTCAAAATCCGCGCTGAATGCAGGCTTGGTCTGTACCGCAGCCAGCGCTCCTTTGATAATGGCTTGCTCTTCCGTGCCCGGCGTGCAGACGTTCAGGTAATTCACCTTGACCTGCGGCTTGCCCTCCGTCGCTGGAGTGGACGACGGCGGCGCAGTCGGCTGAGCGCTGGGCGTTGGAGCGGGCGATTGCTGGTCCTGCGCAGCGGCTGCCGCCAGCAAAAACAGGGCTGTGAATGCGATTCTAAACACGGTTTGGATTGTAGCATTTCAAGGATTGATTACAGTGTGACAGAATAGCCTGAATGAGAGGCGAAACGCTTCACTGCAAACGCTTCCATATGTCGGGCGATTCCCGGTAGTGGTACAGTTTTGATTTTTCAGTCTATTCAAACTATTTACGGAACGTCATCTCGAAGGGCGTAAGCGAGTCCCGCGTTCTCATCAGCGGGCGAGTAGCCCTGAGAGACCCTTTGTTTACTTCGGAAAGCACAAGGTCCCTCGCCCTATTCGGGCGCTGAAGACTGCGTGCCCCATTGACGGGAACTCGGGATGACGATCTGCTCAAAGATTGGTCAATGATTTACCGCCGCTGTTCAAACTGCACATTTGCGCGATTCCCGCTCAGGTTGCAAGATACGAGAAGCTAACATTTGAGTTCGTCCTGCGTCCAAGTGCCTGTAGCACACCATGCTTCTACTCTTCGGCCAAAATTCCCTGCGAGGTGGCTCAATGAAAAAGAACTATGCGCTCTTGTCGACCCTGGTCATGTTGCTTGCATTCACAAACATCTCACTGGCGCAGGACTTCGCCGAAGTTCCCATTCCGCCCAACGGAAACAATGAAAAGGCCGAAGTGTCTCAATGGATTGGGCTGGTAAAGGTGACTATCTCATATCACAGCCCCAATCTGCATGGCGGAGGAGGCGCGGATAGGAGCGGCCACATTTGGGGCGAAGTGGTGCACTATGGCTTTGTTGATGAAGGTTTTGGGCCAACCAAGGCCGCGCCCTGGAGAGCGGGCGCGAATGAAACGACTACGATCTCGTTTTCGCACGATGTAAAGGTGGACGGCAAACCGATGAAAGCCGGGACGTACGGCCTATTTCTGGATGTCGAGAAGGAAGGGCCATTGCAATGGATCTTCTCTACGAACAACGCAGGCTGGGGAAGTTTTCAATATGATCCGAAAGAGGACGTATTGAGAGTGCCGACGACCCCCGTGGCCGCTCCGCATACAGAATTTCTCAGCTATGGGTTTGATGACCGTAAACCGGATTCCACTGTGGCCTATCTTCAATGGGAAGACAAGAGGATTCCTTTCCGTATTGAAGTGCCCAACGTCAATGAAATTTACGTAGAGCAGATACGGCATAACCTGCTCTCATGGCCGGGATTCGATTACAAAAATTGGCAAAACGCGGCAGAGTTTTGTGCCATGAACAAAGTTAATCTGGATGAAGCCCTGGTCTGGGCTGATAAAGCGATTCACGGGCCATTCCGGGGAGCTACTGTAGGAAGCGAAGATTTCTCCACGGTGCAAACCAAAGCCGATGTGCTGCAGGCAATGGGGAAAACCGACGAGGCGGATAAGCTGATGGACCATGCGTTTCAACTCACTGGCGCCGATCTATTGCCGGTCCATATTTATGGGATGCGCCTGCTGGCCACCGGTAGAAAAGACAAAGCAATTGAAGTCTTCAAACTCAATCAGAAGAGGCACCCAGAAGATAAATTCTGGGCTTATATGGGATTGGCGCGGGCATACACAGCAACAGGCGATAAAGCACAGGCGATAAAAAATTGGGAGGTTGTGCTGCAGAACGTCCCGGCGGACCGCAAAGGCCAGGTCCCCGCATACCAAGCTGCGCTCAAAAAACTTAAAGAAGCGAGTTAGACAGATTGAGCGATCGAGATAAGCAAGGCCGAGCGATATAGTCCAGAGGTCGGGCGATCATCTGATAACGGCGGTCGCCCGATTACCGGATCATCCGACCACGGCGATCACCCGATTACGTGCGCTACCGCATCTCTTAATCGCGTGGCGCTCTGAATTCAGTGATGTTCATTTCTTTAAATAGCTATCCACCCAGCCATCCACCGTCTTGTACCAGAGCTCGCTATTTTGCGGCTTCAGCACCCAGTGTCCTTCGTCAGGGAAGTAGAGCATTTTTGAAGGTATCTTCAACCGTTGCAGCGTGGTAAAGAGCTGGAAGCCTTCAGAGACATCCAGCCGGTAATCAAGCTGTCCGTGGACAACCAGCGTCGGCGTCTTGAATTGTGCAGCAAAAAGATGTGGCGACCACTTGCGATAGCCTTCACAGTTGGTCCATGGTGTCCCGCCAAACTCCCACTCCGGGAACCAAAGCTCTTCCGTGGTGCCGTAAGCGCTTTCCGTGTTGAACATTCCATCATGCGACACAAGGCACTTGAATCGGTTGGTATGTCCAAGGATCCAGTTAATCATGTAACCGCCATAGCTCGCGCCCAAAGCGCACTCGCGGTCTTTATCAATAAATGGATAAGTCTTTTCCGCGTAATCAAGGCCATTCATCAGGTCAATGTATGGCTTGCCGCCCCAATCCTTGTTTACGCCATCCACAAAAGCCTGCCCGTATCCGGTTGAGCCGCGAGGGTTAATCATGATCACAACGTAACCGTCGGCGGCAAAAAGCTCGGCGTTCCAGCGGAATGACCATTCGTCACCCCATTGGCCTTGTGGCCCGCCATGAATAAGAAATTTGATTGGATATTTTTCGTCTTTGTTGAACCGCGGCGGCTTCAGCAGAAATCCCTGGACTTTGGTTCCACCGGCGCCCGCAAACCAGAACGATTCCACCGGCTGCATGGCGACGTGTTCCAGCAGTGAATCATTCAGATGGCTAAGCTCCTCAGCCTTCTTGCTGTCGAGATCCATTTTGTAGACTTCACTGGGAGCCTGCACGGATAAGCGCGTGAACACCAGTGTCTTGCCATCGGCGCTGACGCTCAGTTCATCGTTCACGCCGCTCGTAATTTCCTGGATGGCATTGGCGCGTATGCCTGCAGCCGAAACAGGAGCACTTCCTGCTGCAAGATCGAGCCGGTAAATCGGCGCCTCGCCCTTATTTTCTGACGTGAAGTAGATGTATTTCGAGTCCGGCGACCACGCGATGGTTTCCACCCACTGGTCAAAGGCTTCGGTAAGGTTTTTGATATCGCCGGATTTGCGATCGTAAACAACCAGCCTGAAGCGGTCGCTCTCATATCCAGCCCGCTTTTGCATGCGCCACGCCAGCCACTTGCCGTCGGGCGAATAAAGCGGCGTTGAGTCGCCTCCGGGGCTCGTGCTGAGCTTCTTGGGTTCGCCTCCGGTGATCGGCACTACAAAAATGTCATTGTTCGTGCTGGTCGCCCCTACCTCGTCCCAGTTACTGGTAAAAGCTACCTCTTTTCCATCCGGAGAGATGGCGTAGGCATCCTGCCCGCCCAAGCTGAACGGAGGCACGTCGTGATCGCCGGGGGTCAAGTCTTTTGCTATGCCGCCTTCTGCCGGGACAACAAAAAGATGGCTGCGCTTACCGGCGCTGTAGTGGTTCCAGTGGCGGAAGAGCAGATGCTCAAAAACCATGGCTTTCACTTTCGAATTGGCGCGCGCTTCGTCGCTGAACTTGTTGCAGGAATCGTCCATACAGCCGGGAAAAACTTCAGAGACAAACACGATGTTCTTGCCGTCGGGAGACCAGATTGCGCCATCGGCTTCCGTGGAGATGGTGGTGATCTTTTTTGGCGCGCCGTTGGGCGTGCCTGAAGCCGAATCAAAGCCGTTGATCCAAACCTGCGAACCGCCTTCGGCCGCGCTCAAGTAGAGATAACTCTTGCCGTCGGGCGACCAGTGTCCGCCGCTCTCACCTGCTGGGGTGCCAGGCAGTTGCCGCGCCGGACCGCCCCCCGTGGGAACCAGCCAGAGATGGGACGTCCTTTTATTCTCTTTCAGATCAACGTCCACTGCGGCAAAGAGCACCCATTTGCCGTCAGGCGAGATCGCCGGGCCGCCAATTCGCTTGAGTGACATCATGTCCTGAAACGTAAAAGGCTTTTTTGCCGCCGGCTGAGCGGAAACCTGAACAAAAACGCCTGCCATGAGTAAAATAGCCATGGCTGAGACGATTGATAGTGAAAAACGGCGCATGCAGCCTCCTGAAAGAAAAGCAAGTTTAAAACCTTTTTGTGCTTTCAGGCCAGCATGCAATCATTGACTGGTACAGGCTTGGTGCTTTCAGTCCAGTATTCTTAAAGGAAATGGGATGAATCCTCTAAAAAATTCTTTGCGTGTCCTCATATACTCCTTGCTATTGCTCCCTGCAGTCCTGGTGGCCCAGACGAATTGCGATGAGGGCACAGGCCCGCTCAATACAGCCCAGCCACAAGGCATGACGCCGCAACAGATCATTGAGAAATTTGGAGCGAAAGAGGAAGTCTTCCGCCAGGCTCTCAACAACTATACCTACACTCAGGACATTACGGTGCAGGAGTTGGACGGCAACACCGTGAGCGGTGAATTCCGGTTGGTACAGGACATTACCTATGACGATAAAGGCGGTCGCATAGAGAATGTTACCTTTGCGCCACAAAACACGTTGCGCGCGCTGGGCCTGACCCGGGAAGACTATGAGGATTTTCGCTACAAGATGGCTTTTGTTTTAACTACATCTGACCTGCCTCAGTACAACCTGCTTTACGTTGGACAGCAGCGCCAGGATGAAGTCGATACTTATGTTTTCGATATCGCGCCTAAGACGATCGTGAAAGGCCAGCGCTATTTCCAGGGACGCATCTGGGTTGACAATCATGACCTTCAGATCGTGAAGAGCTGCGGCAAAACTGTGCCGGATACAATTGCCACCAAGAAAAAGAAAAATGCCGATGAAAATCTCTCGCCCAAGTTCGTTACCTATCGCGAACAGATTGATGGGCAGTACTGGTTCCCTACCTATATTCGCGCGGACGACGTATTGCACTTCCGTAATAGCGACGTCCACATGCGCGAGATCATCAAGCTAACGAATTACAAGCGTTTCGGCTCAAAGACCAAAATCATCTTTAAGGGTGAAGCCAAGGAAGACCAAAAAGATAATCCCAAAGACCCGAAGACGCAGGACAAAAAGCAGTAACGCCCAAATCTCAGGTGCTTAATACCAAAGAGCCATCCGTCGCGACGAATGGCTCTTTCTTTTTATTTGTAAAGCCAGCGGCAAGCGGTGCTGCAATTGGAGTTCCGCGCGCATCTAAACACAAAGAATTCCTTATAGGAAAATTATGCGACACTCAAGATTCGCGTTGCAGACGCGCACAATGGCTTCCGCCTGGAAGATCGTTGCTTTGGCGATCTGCCTTTTGCTTTCCCCACTCGCCTTAACGGCCCAGACCAATTGTGAAGAGGGCGACGGTCCGCTGAATTCCGCGCAACCTCAGGGCATCAGTGTCCAGGACTTGATCCAGAAGTTCGCCGCAAAGGAAGCCATCTTCAAAGAAGCCCGGAACCACTACACCTATACGCAATCAGTGTCGGTGGAAACAATTGACGGGGACACCGTGGATGGCCAATTCAAGGAAACCACTGACGTGCTTTATGACGATGAAGGAAAACGCATTGAGAACGTTACTTATGCGCCCATGAACACCCTGACGCGAGTGACGCTCACCAAAGAAGACTTTGACGATTTTCGCAATCACCTGCCCTTTGTGCTGACCACGGAAGACCTGCCTGAATACAACATTCTTTATGCGGGGCGGCAGCACGTGGACGAATTGGACACCTACGTTTTTGATGTGGCGCCCAAGAAAGTAGATAAAAAAGAAGGCGGCCCGCGCTTCTTCCAGGGACGCATCTGGGTGGATAACCGCGATTTTCAGATCGTGAAGACCTGCGGCAAGAACGTGCCGGACATTCACAAGAAAGATAGCGAGAACCTAAGCCCAAAATTCGTGACGTATCGCGAACAGGTGGATGGGCAGTACTGGTTCCCCACCTACACGCGGGCCGATGATTTTTTGCATTTCAAAAGCGGCGATGTTCACATCCGCGAGACACTGAAATATACGAATTACAAACGCTTTGGCGTGAAGACCACAATTATTTACGATGGCCAGCCGATCAAGAACGGATCGGCGCCGAAATAATCGACAGCCGCGAATGCACGCGAACAAATGCGAATTTAAAAAAAGATTAGTTTCGGATCGCTAACCCTTTTCTGATTCGTGTTTATTCGCGAGATTCGAGGCTGACTGTTTTATGAGATGCTTCAATTAGCGGGGAGCCAGATTGCCGCCGAGCCGCACGTAAACAAGTTCGAAAGGACTTTCATTTGGGGGATCTCACAAGGTTTTGAAGCGGAGCGACGGAAATCCTAATGATGCAGCAGCCACATAAACCATCCCGCCACAAACAGCCCGCCAATCGCCATGGCAAAGCAATAAGCGCCGTAGCGGAACATTTCATTCGGAGTGTTGCGCTGCGTGATGCCGAACACGACTGAGAAGAAGAACGCAAACAGCGCCGCCGCGGAGAAGTGAGAGAGTTGCAGCGCCAGCATCATTGTTTCTTTCCAATCGCAATGTGATAAGCGTCCACGGCTGCCATAATGTTCAAAAGACCGGCCACAACAATGAACTTTGTTCCATAATCGGCTACGGCGGAAGTAATGGAAGTACCGCCCCAATCAAAAATCCGCGCCAGAAAGTAAAATGCCCCAGAGCCCAGATCGCCGATGAATCCCAGAATGTCCAGCAGATCGCCCGTGTTGGGTTGGTAAACTTTGCCCTGCATAGCCAGGCCAAAAGCGAACATCGCCGCCACGGAAGCAAACAGCAGCAGGCCGCGTATCCAGCATTTCTGGATCAAATGTCCGGCGCCGGGAATTATCCATCCGATCAGCGGTGCCATGGCTGCCATCCCGGTTAGGGGAACGGCTGCAGTTGTGGGTTGTGCGTCCGTTGTGGTGGTTTCTGTTTTCGCCATCAAATCATGACCAGTTCGTTCTGTATTTTACCTGTTACCTCGGCAGCGCCGTTGCGCGTGAGCACGTTTACTTCACTGCGCACGCCAAATTCCGGCAGGTAAATGCCCGGTTCAATGGAAAAGCACGTGTTTGGGATAATTTCGCGGTCGTCCTTGGTTTCAAGGTTGTCCATGTTAGCGCCGTTGCCATGCACGTTCACGCCGATGGAATGCCCCGTGCGATGCGTGAAGTATTGCGCGTAGCCTGCGGTGGTTATGTGTTCGCGCGTAGCCTGGTCCACTTCCCATCCCGCGATGCGCTTCTTGCCGGCAAAAGCCTCCACAACTTTCTTGACGCCCGCATCGCGCGCGCCGCTTACGATGTTGAATATTTCAACCTGTTTTTCCGCCGGAGTGCCTAGCACGCCTGTCCAGGTAATGTCGTAATAAACGGCGTTCGGAGTGTTCTTTTTGGCCCAGATATCCAGCAGCACAAAATCGCCATCCTTGATCGCGGACGAGCCCTGCGCCTGTGGCCCGTAATGCGGATCGCCGCTGTTGGCGTTCACCGCCACGACCGGCAGGTCTTCCGTGACCAGGTTTTCTCGACGGAAAGCTTCGGCCAGCCACTGTTGAATCTCGTACTCCGTTGTGCCGCCCTTGCGGACGCGCCGGCCAATCTCCTTGAAGCATTCCGGCACAATGGCGTCAATAGCGTCGCGCGCGGCAAAATGGCTGGCGATCTGCTCTTCACTCCAGGCGGCTTCAAACTTCGCCACCAGGTCGCCGGAACTTACAATCTCCTTGCCAAAGCTACGGACAAGTTCTACCGTCCCGGCGTCTACCAACCCAATGTAGGGAATCAGGTTGTTGGGCGAATACTGCATTGCCACCGTGCGATGGCGCACCAGCATGGCCTGCAAATTGTCCCAGAGCTCGCGCCAGGAAGAGTACTCACGCTTGGCGCCGGGGGCAGAATCCAGGCGACCGGCCTCAATCCGGTGTACCAGCTTTGTCGGCTCGCCCTCACGGGGAATAATGTAAAACCAGCGGCGCGTGACCATTGATCCTTCAGGTAGTCCAAGTACTCTGTATGCAATGGGATCGCGATGGTGGTGGTCATAAAAGAGCCAAGCATCAATATTGCGCTCATGCAAGGCTGACTGAATAGCTTTCAAATCCATAAGTTGTTCTTCTATTTAACCACATTTTTCGGAATGGCCGGGCGCAGGGAGGGAGCCTATTAGAACAATGCTTTTTCGGTCATTGACGTTCGGCGGGTCTGTGGCTGAAATTCCGCGTCCTGCAAATGCTAATTTCGCGTCGTGGACCGCTCCAATCAAGCCCAACCACTTGATGTACAATCTCTCACGCTCTCCGGCAAAAAGACACCAACTGGTCATATCATCTCGAGAGCCGAGGTCTAATTGATCATGCGCAAATTCTATCTTGCAGGCCTGTTCTCCGGGTTTATCGGGGGGCTTTTGGGCGCCTATGTCCTGGCTCAAGTGGAGCGCCCAGGTTCCGGCGTGCATCCGCCGGCAGAACCTGTCGCAACGGGGCAGGAGGTCGTGTCTGCTCAGAGGATTCGGCTGATTGACGCGTCCGGAAGGGCGCGAGCAGAACTTGCCTTTTCAGAAGGCGGAGGGCCGGGACTCTTCTTTTACGACGCCAAAGGAAGAAACCGGCTTGAACTGGGACTGTACCCGCCCGCTGAAAGTGAATATCCATACGTGGTGCTGAACGATACGCAGTTGCGCGCCGCAGGTATTTTTCGCCTATATGGTGGGCACGAAACACCGGTGGTCGTGCTTAAAAATGATGGCCGGGACCGCTCTATCTACGGGCTCAATCCCAGTTCAACTGAACCGTTTCTTGTTTACTATTCAAGCAACGGCAGTAAAACCAGCGTCTTTGGCGGTTTCTGAATACCTTGAATGACGAGACGAGAAAACCAGCAGCGCGACCAATGCGGCCCACAACAGTGCGCGAAGGAGTTTGCCATGATGCCGCTTCCTGAGCGCATGGCCAGCCGGGCCAGTCTCGCATTCGTTTTCAGTGTCGTCGTTATTGCCGGTGCGATCCTTTGGCAGCGCCCTCGTGAACCAAAGCCAAACAGGTATGTGCTCATCAATGAGACCAGTAGTCACGATTTTGATCTCGCGTTCCGGATGAGCCTGAAGCTGGCCGAGAAGAAATCGGGAATAGAAAACGCTCTAGTGTTGCTGCCGGCGCTCCCGGAGGGTAAGAGCATCGAGGGAACTGCATCCGAGCTCTTCTCGAAGCTCCGGATCGGGGCGCGCCACGAAGGCCGCGGGATACTCTACCTTTACAGTGTGAAAGATAACCTGCTCAAGATTGAGGTGTCCTATGCGCTGGAAGGCGAGATTACCGATTCTTACTGCGGGCATATGGAAGATGCCGCGAGAACCTATATGTTGTCTGAGATTCCGCAGGATTTTCTGTCCGAGTTGATCATTACTACCAATCTTCGTGCCATGGGATCGAAAATCGAGCCGGGGTCGGAGCGGCGGCCCGAGTGGCTTAATGCCGAATTCCTCTCGGGCGGCGCTGGCGCGCTGGTGCATGGGTACAGTAAAAGTCTGGACGATTACACGCGGGCGATCCAGCACCTGCCACAGGCGCAGTTGAGTGAGTTCAGATCATCTGCGGACGCCAACACCACCTTGCAGCGGTACCTGTTGTCACTGGAACTGGGAGTGGGTGACCCGCGGCTACCATTGCTGACGGAAGGAAGCCGGATTTTCCGCGCCGTGGTGCCGCGCGACGAATGGCAGCAGAAGAGGATCTTTGAATTTTTTCAAGCCGCAGCTCCGTACCGTCTCTTGTATGCCAATGATCTTGCGCTCCTGGTACCGCAACCCGGAAAATCAAATCTGCCATTGGTACTTCGTCGAGGCACAGACAGATTGTGGTACGTTGACGAGCCCAAGTCGTGGACCTATTTCCATCGTTTCGAGGACGATGTGAACTTTCTTGTGAAGTACGCCGACAACCCTTTTCTGCCGCAGCTGCGGGCGCTAGGAATGCCGCGCATGGAAAGCGCGGTTTACGGCAATCACGCGCGCACGCCTGCACGGCCTGCCTATCCGTTCGCGCCGGCACAAGCGGTCGACGATATGGAACACCGTATACGTGCCGCACCGAATGACGCTGCGAACTATGCCGCGCTGGGCGAGCTCTACTTGTTTGAGATGAATTGGATCACAAAAGCGATCGCATGCTATGAAAAAGCTGAGGCGCTCGCGCCCAACGAGCTTGAGTATCGTTGGCGCTTGGTGGATCTGTATCTCAATGACTCGCGTGCCGACAAAATGCTGGCAGAACTCAAATTTCTCTCAGAGCACCTGCCGAAGGACACGGATACGCGCGCCTGGTATGAGTATTACAAGAAAGAGTACGACTTTAGTGATTGAGAACTACATATTGGGGATACGCTGTTTCCAGCTTTGTTCCGGACAGGTCTGCAAGTGATATGACGCAAGCTTTAGTGTGCTAGCGCTGTCGCTTGTCCGATTGGAAGAAAATCTACCTGTGGCGCATGGCCTGCGCCAAATGATGAAGCAAAGTAGGCGTTAGCCCTTCGCCGCCGCTTCTTTGGGCATTAGCATCTTGTCATAAATCCACAGCAGCAGCGCCGTCAGTAATCCAATACCAGTAATCACCCACCACATCTGCTGCGGGTGATGCGTGACCTCGCCGAAATGATGAATGAGCCATCCTCCAAAAGGTCCGCCGATGAACGAGCCTATTCCGATAGGAAGAAAAGCAAAGCCCATGTAGGTGCCTTGTTGTCCTGGAGGCGCCAGGCGCGAGATGTATTCGTAATATCGAGGAGATTGAATAATCTCGCCGATGGCTACAACGGCAAGCGTCAAATAAGCCATCAGCACTGTGGGATGAATTGCCAGAAGAATCCACGCAACTGCAGAGACGAGAGTCCCGAGCGTGATTGCCCGGAATGAAGCTACTTTCTGCATCGCCAGGTTCAGCGCCATGGTTAGAGCGATCACTAATGCCGGCCCGGTGACCAGCATGAGCTCCGTATCAGTGTTGGGATTGATGTAATCATGCACGTATACAGGCAGAATGATGAACTCCTGCCAGTAGACGATCCAGTACCCGGAAAAGATCAGCAGAAAAAGCATGAACCTGGGATTAGAGAGCACTGTGCCGAAATTCTTTGCGGCCTGTCCCAGGTTGGTGGTCTGGACTTCACCTGAGCGTCGGGGTTCACGGAAAAACAGCAGGACAGCGAAGAACATCAGGAAGACACTAAAGGCGGCGACCCGAAAAACATTTTCCACGCTCATGTTGCGATGCACCCAGGAAGCTACATAGGGTCCAGCGAAGCCGCCAATATTTACCAGCGTGTAATAGATCGAATATCCAATAGAGCGGACATTTTCATTGGACGCGCGCGCTGTGGTGCCAACCACAGAGGGTTTCACCAGCGCTATGCCGAGAGCAGGAAGCGCCAGAACAAATCCGACCATCAAACCTAACGGCATGTGATCGCGTATAGGCCCCAGCCACGGTGCGGTGAGCGATCCGAGCAAAAAATACGAGACGCTCAGGATGAGATAGGCCACTGAGAGCGCGCGGCGGAAGCCTAATCGGTCCGCCACGGTCCCGCCGAAGGCCGCCAGGAACCAGACGAGCCCGCCAAACAGCCCCGTGAGACTGCTGGCCTGCTGCACGGGAAACTTCAATGCCTCATGCAGGTAACGCGCCAAGGAAGCAAACGCGGCGTAATATGAGAGCCGCTCAAACAGCTCAGTGACGTTAGCCACCCAGAATGGCCGCTCAAAGCCAGTCTTGATTTGCTCCAGACGTTCAGAAAAGGACAAGATGTTCTCCTCGTCGTTCAACTTCAAATTTGAAATTTAAGATTTCAAAGTTCGGCCAGCTTCTGCTCTGCTGCAGTCCGCCTCAGGCCGGTGATTCGCACTATCTTATTTCGGCTGGTTTCACCGCTGGCTATGGTAACGGAGGAGCGCGGAATTGCAAACAAATCCGCAAAGAATTCAATTACCGCTTGGTTGGCTCTGCCCTCGACTGGTGGTGCTGTGAGCGCAAGCTTCAGCGCGTCACCCACCACTCCGGTGATCGCGTTCTTGCGGGCCCGCGGATGGATCTTCACGGCGAAGGTGATGCCTTTGGCAGTTTCATGCAGGGGAATCATGCGGGCTTGGGTCGGGATCCAAAAATCGCGGTGCCCACGCGTACGCAGGTCGATCCCTCTTCAATGGCAACTTCAAAATCATGCGACATGCCCATGGAAAGCACGTCCATCTGGATGGCGGGCAGCTTGCGCGCTGCGATCTGGTCGCGCAGTTCGCGCAGCAGGCGGAAATACGTCCGCGCGCCTTCAGGATCGTCAGTAAAAGGT